>NZ_JBFTPV010000010.1:0-108683 GCF_056398665.1 Pseudarthrobacter sp. 01T43
CCTCCACCCCTCCACCAGCACCAACGTTTCGCTCCAGTACCTCTCCGTCACCCCCGACGGCCCGGTCCACCTGGACGAACAGCTGACCCGCGCCAAGTTCCAGGACCTCACCAAGGACCTGCTCGAGCGCACCAAGAAGCCGTTCCACGACGTCATCAAGGAAGCCGGCATCAAGCTCTCCGAGATCGACCACATCGTGCTCGTCGGCGGTTCCACCCGTATGCCCGCCGTCTACGACCTGGTCAAGGAACTGGCCGGCGGCAAGGAGCCCAACAAGGGCGTCAACCCCGATGAGGTCGTCGCAGTCGGCGCCGCACTCCAGGCCGGTGTCCTCAAGGGCGAGCGCAAGGACGTCCTGCTGATCGACGTCACCCCGCTGTCCCTCGGCATCGAAACCAAGGGCGGTGTCATGACGCACCTGATCGAGCGCAACACGGCCATCCCCACGAAGCGTTCCGAGACCTTCACCACCGCAGACGACAACCAGCCGTCCGTGGCCATCCAGGTCTTCCAGGGCGAACGCGAGTTCACCCGCGACAACAAGCCGCTGGGCACGTTCGAGCTGACCGGCATCGCGCCGGCCCCGCGCGGCGTCCCGCAGGTTGAGGTCACCTTCGACATCGACGCCAACGGCATCGTGCACGTCTCCGCGAAGGACAAGGGCACCGGCAAGGAACAGTCCATGACCATCACCGGCGGCACCGCCCTGTCCAAGGAAGACATTGACCGCATGGTCAAGGACGCCGAGGAGCACGCAGCCGAGGACAAGGCCCGCCGCGAGGCAACCGACACCCGCAACACGGCCGAGCAGCTCGCTTACTCCGTGGACAAGCTCATCGCCGACAACGCCGACAAGCTGCCCGAAGAGGTCAAGACCGAGGTCCAGGCCGACGTTGACGCCCTCAAGAAGGCGCTCGAAGGCACCGACGACGCAGCCGTGAAGACCGCGTTTGAGAAGCTGCAGGCTTCCCAGGGCAAGCTCGGCGAAGCCATCTACGCCCAGGCCGGTTCCCCGGACGGCGCCACGGGCGCTGCAGGTGCTGAAGGTGCCGCAGGCGGCGAGAAGGCAGCTGATGAAGACATCGTCGACGCCGAAATCATCGACGAAGACGAAGCGAAGAAGTAGCCATGCCGCACCACGGTAACGAGGAAGAGCACAACCCATCCACTAGCCCGGAGCCGGTCATCCGGGACAACCGCAAGGTTGACCCGGTGACCGGGCAGGCCCGGCACCCGGAGGGTGAGCAGCACGCTGAGGCGCCGAAGGGCGAGTCCCCGGTTGACTCTGACGGCGACGCCCTCGCCCAGGCCGAGGAAATCCTCAACGGCGTCGAGGTGCCGGCCGAGGAATCTGTGGCCCAGGGAGCAGGGCATGCTGAGGCGGCCGAGCTGAAGAACGACCTCCTCCGCCTCCAGGCCGAATACGTCAACTACCGCAAGCGCGTTGAACGCGACCGGGCCGTAGCAGGGGAGATGGCCGTTATCGGCGTCCTGAACTCCCTGCTCCCGGTCCTGGACGACATTGACGCCGCACGCCAGCACGGTGACCTCGCGGACGGTCCGTTCGCGGCCATCGCCACCAAGCTGGAGACCACGTTGAAGACGTACGGCCTGGTCCGCATCGCCGAAACCGGCGTGGAGTTCGATCCGAACATCCACGAGGCCCTGATCCAGCAGCCGGGCGAAGACATCGAGGTTGACACCGTCAGCCAGGTACTCCGCTCCGGCTACCGGTCCGGCGACCGAGTCCTCCGCGCCGCACAGGTTATCGTCGCGGTTCCTGCGTAGTTTCTGCTCACCTGCGCCAGACGGATGAGGGGCCCCGCCCCTTCGCGTGGAGGCAAAGTCCTCACGGACTATGCCTCCACGCTCCGGTAGGCCCGATGCCACTCCCTGGCCCCCTCATCCGTCCGTCGCTCAGCGGTTGCCTCGCCTAAGGTGAGTTAACTGCAAAGCTCGGAGCGGTACATGGGCCCCGGGAGTGGCATCGGGCCTACCGAAGCTGGGTGGCTAAGGATCGCAGATCCTTAGCCACCCAGCGTAGGGGCGGGGGCCCTTGTACCGCGGAGAGCGTCGGTACAACTTAAGAAGAATTAGAAAGGAAACGCCATTGGCTAGCCAGGATTGGGTGGACAAGGACTTTTACGCGATCCTTGGTGTCGCCAAGGACGCTTCCGACGCCGACATCAAGAAGGCGTACCGGAAACTTGCCCGCCAGCACCACCCGGATACCAACGCGGGGAACGCTGCGTCGGAGAAGAAGTTCAAGGACATCTCCGAGGCCTACTCGGTGCTCTCCGATCCGGACGAACGCCAGCAGTACGACGCCATCCGGGCCATGGGCGGAGGCGCCAGGTTTGCACCGGGCGGCGCCGCGGGCGGCAACGGTGGGTTCGAGGACATGTTCGGTGGCCTGTTCACCGGCAACGCCGGCCGCCACGCCGGCGGCTTCAGTACCTCGGGCGGCATCCCGCCCGAGTTCGCGGACCTGTTCGGCGGCGGGTTTGGCGGCCAGACCGGCTTCCAGCGTGCACCCCAAAAGGGTGCCGACCGCACCGCGAGTACCAGCATCTCCTTTGCCGGCTCGATCCGCGGCACCACCATCGGCCTGCGGGAACCCAGCGGCGAAGTCATTGATGTCCGTGTCCCCGCCGGCATCAAAGACGGCCAGAAGGTGCGCGTCCGCGGGAAGGGCCAGCCGTCGCCGGCAGGCAACGGCGACCTGATGGTTGCCGTTGCGGTCCAGCCCCACGCTTTTTACACGCGCGACGGCGACAACCTCCGCATCCACGTTCCGGTTACCTTCCCGGAAGCTGCTTTGGGCGCTGACATCGAGGTTCCCACCATCGACGGCGAGAAGGTCAAGGTACGCGTCCCGGCCGGGACGCCCTCGGGCCGCACGCTCCGGGTCAAGGGCCACGGCGTGAAGACTTCGAAGGTGACAGGCGATCTCCTGGTGACTATCGACGTCGCGGTTCCCAAGAACCTGAACAAAGAGGCTGAGGCGGCCGTGAAGGCCTTCGCCGAGGCCACTGCCGACGCCGATGTTCGGCAGGGCCTGGCCGCCAAGGCCCGGCTGTAAGCAGCGGAGCAGACCGTGAATATCAGTGCTGACCAGCCGATCTTCGTGATCTCGGTGGCGGCTGAACTGGCGGATATGCACCCGCAGACGCTCCGGCAATACGACCGGCTGGGGATTGTTTCGCCCAGCCGGGCGCCGGGGAAGTCCCGCCGCTACTCGCAGCGGGACGTCAACATGCTGCGTGAGGTCCAGCGGCTCTCCCACGAAGGCGTCTCGCTGGAGGGTATCAAGCGTATCCTCCAGCTTGAGAACCAGGTGGCCGCACTCCAGCGCAAGGTCAGCGAGCTGACCGAGGAAGTGGCCCGCCGTCGTGATCCCTTGGACTCAAGGATTTTTGCCGCCGGCGCGGCGGGCGATGTGGTGAGCCTGGCACGCGGCCAGCGTCCCCGCGCACGCTCGCAGGCTGTTGTGGTCTGGCGGCCCAGGGCACTGGGCGAGTAAGCATGCTGGAGGCAAGCACTCCGGCAAGCAAGTACTCGGAAAATTAGAGTACACACTACTCGTGACCCGTCCGCCCCCGGTGTCTTGAATGGAACCGTTGCTGGTCTCACAGCGCAAGTTCGAGCCTCTGGGGGTTTCACGTGTTCGGTTCTTCAGTCGTAATGTTTGCAGGGTCCAGCGCTGGGCTGCTCTTGCTCGCCATCGGGCAGACCGTCGTGGTGGTCTGTGCTTGTTTTGACATGGTGCGGGCACTCTCGGTGCCCAGATCGCACCGCCGGTACGTGGCCAGCACGGTTTTCCGGACGCTGGCCATCCCGTCGATCATCGCCACGGGCATGAGTGCGCTCATCGCCGCGCTGTCCTGGTCCTGGACGGACGTTGGAATGTCCACGTTCGTGATGGTGGCCATCATCTTCCGCCTCCACCATGACAAGGACGAGGATAGCTGGTGGAAGGGCAAGGGCAAGAAACTCGCCCGCTGGGGCCGGCGCCAGTTCAGTCACGGGACCCGGGTGGCGCCGGCGATGGGTTAGTCCGGACCTCCTCATCGGGTACGCAATAGTGCGCCGGGCCTTGGCCCTGAAATCGCGGGCCGTCCAGCGTACTATCGAGTACATTCACACAACGAAGTGAGGAAAGCCCGTGCAGTTCCATCACCATGGTTACGTATCAGGGGATCCGCGCATCCGGCCTGCCGCCGGCGTCGGCCTTGACCGCCCGGCGGAACTCCCCGACCAGGTTGACGTGCTCATCGTGGGCACCGGCCCCGCAGGCATGCTCGCCGCGGCCCAGCTTTCCCAGTTTCCCGGCATCACCACGCGCATCGTGGAGCGCCGTGCAGGAAGGCTCGTCATCGGCCAGGCCGACGGCATCCAGGCCCGCAGCGTCGAGACCTTCCAGGCCTTTGGCTTCGCCGAACGGATCATCGCCGAGGCCTACCGCATCACGGAGATGGCGTTCTGGAAACCCGACCCCGCGGACCACTCCCGGATCGTCCGTGCCGCCCGGGCTGTTGATGACGAGATGGGGATCAGCGAGTTTCCGCACCTGATCGTCAACCAGGCCCGCGTCCTGGACTATTTCGCCGAATACATGGCGGATGCGCCCACGAGGATGGCGCCGGACTACGGCTACGAGTTCCGCGGCTTGGAAGTCGGCCAGGGAGGATACCCAGTCACCGTCACCCTCGCCCATGCGGCCGGTCCGAACGAGGGCGAAGAGCGCGTTGTGCGGGCCAAATACGTTGTCGGTGCGGACGGCGCGCGCAGCAAGGTGCGGGACGCGATCGGCTGTACCATGGCCGGTGACCAGGCCCATCACGCGTGGGGCGTCATGGATGTCCTTGCCGTCACGGACTTCCCCGATATCCGGACAAAATGCGCCATCCAGTCCGGCTCGGGTGGCAGCATCCTGCTGATCCCTCGCGAAGGCGGCCACCTGTTCCGCATGTACGTTGATCTCGGCGAGGTGGACCCGGACAATAAGGGTGCCGTGCGGAGCACCACGATCGAGCAGATCATCGGCCACGCGAACGCCATCCTGCACCCGTACTCGCTTGACGTCCGGAACGTCGCCTGGCACAGCGTGTACGAGGTCGCCCACCGCCTCACGGACAGGTTCGACGACGTCCTTCCGGACCAGCGCGGCACGCGGACGCCGCGGGTGTTCATCACGGGCGACGCCTGCCACACGCACAGCGCCAAGGCCGGCCAGGGCATGAACGTCTCGTTGCAGGACGGCTTCAACCTTGGCTGGAAGCTTGGACACGTGCTCGAGGGCCGCAGTCCCGCCGGCCTGCTGGCCACGTATTCGGCCGAGCGCCAGGTTGTGGCGAAGAATCTCATCGACTTCGACAAAGTATGGTCCACCATGATGGCGAAGAAACCGGAGGAGTTTGATAGCCCCTCCGAACTCGAGGACTTTTACGTCAGAACGGCCGAATTCCCCGCGGGGTTTATGACCCAGTACACGCCGTCCCTCATCACCGCCGAACCGGCATATCAGGACCTGGCCGCGGGCTTCCCGATCGGCAAGCGTTTCAGGTCGGCGCCCGTGGTGCGGGTCTGCGACGCCAACCCCATTCACCTCGGCCACCACGCCACAGCTGACGGCCGCTGGCGCATCTACGTCTTCGCAGATGCGGCCGCCGCAGGCTCCCCATCACCCACCACGGACCTGGCCGGGTGGCTCGCGAATTCAGCCGAATCGCCGCTCGCGGCAACGCCGTCGGGAGCTGATCCGGACGCGTGGTTCGACGTCAAGGTCATCTACCAGCAGGACCACACCACAGTGGAAATAGGCGCCGTGCCGGCGGCGTTCAAGCCGCATGTTGGGCCGTTCAAGCTCACGGACTACGAAAAGGTCTACGCCACCGATCCCAAAACAGACATCTTCGACCTTCGGGGCCTTCACCGTGACGGTGTGGTGGTGGTTGTACGGCCGGACCAGTACGTGGCGAACGTGCTGCCCCTGACAGCGACGGCGGAGCTCGCCGCCTTCTTCGCGCCCCTCCTGCCAGGGCGGAAACCCTCCTGACCGACTGCAAAACGGAGCAAGGGCAGCGCCCAAAAAAGCCTCAGTCCCGGTGAAATTGCCTGCTTGAAGCAGCCGAGCGGGGTGCCGCTGACCAGGCCCCGTTTTGGTGCGGTGTACTAGCATGAGATTCCATGGCTGAACAAGAAGACACGCGGCGCCCGGCAGATGGACCACCGAAGGCGCTGGTTCCACGCAGTCAGCTTGGCGGTACAGATCGCAAGCGCAGCGGCCCGGAATTCGAGAACCGCCCGCCGGTTTCCAGCCAGGAGCTTAGTCGCGGCCCCGCCGAACTTTTCGAGGAGCCCCAGCCCAAGGTCAACTGGCGCGTGTTCGTGATCGCGTCGGTCATCATCGTCGCGTTCTCGGTGTGGGCGATGCTGGTGCCGGCGACCGCACAGTCCACCATGAAGACGGTGGTGGCCTGGATCGCGGAGAACGTGGGTTGGTTCTACGTCCTCACCGTGACTGTAGTGATCGGGTTTGTCCTGTGGGTCGCCTTCTCCAAGGAAGGCTCGGTCCGGCTCGGCCCGGACCACTCGCGGCCCCAGTACAAGCTCTTCACCTGGGTGGCCATGCTGTTCGCCGCCGGCGTGGGCATCGACATGCTTTTCTTCTCGGTCACCGGGCCCATCAGCCAGTACATGTCGCCGCCTTCAGGCCAGGGACAAACACCGGCGGCCGCCGCAGATGCCGTGGTGTGGACCATGTTCCACTACGGGGTGGCCGGTTGGGCCATGTATGCCCTCCTCGGCATGGCTATGGGGTACTTCGCCTACCGGTGGGGCATGCCCCTGTCCATCCGGGCAGCCCTCTACCCGCTGCTGGGCAAGCGGGTCCGTGGCGGCATTGGCGACGCCATCGACATCGTCACCCTGGTGGGAACCGTCTTCGGTGTTGCCACGTCCATGGGCATCGGTGTGGTGCTCCTGAATGTGGGCTTCGCATTGATATTCGGTCTGGAGCAAGGCCTGGCGCTGCAAATCGCCTTGGTGATTGTCGCCGTCGTTCTGACCATCGCCGCGTGCACCTCGGGTGTTGATAAAGGAATCCGCTGGATTTCCGAGCTGAACATCTGGAGTTCCGCGGCCATGCTGCTGTACATCCTGGTAACCGGCCAGACCTCATTCCTGTTGAACTCGATGGTGGAGAACATTGGCCGGTTCCTCTTCACCCTGCCCGACCGCACCCTGCAGACCTTCGCCTATGAGAATGGCGGGTCTCAATGGATGGCCAGCTGGACGCTCTTCTTCTGGGCTTTCTGGCTGGCGTGGGGCCCGTTCGTGGGCCTTTTCCTGGCCCGTATCTCACGTGGCAGGACGCTGCGGGAGTTCGTGATTGCCGCCATTACCGCCCCGGTTCTGTGCGACTTCCTGATTGTGAGCATCTTCGGCAACAGCGCCATGCACGAGGTCCTGAGCGGAAACAAGGACTTCGCCCAACTGGCCATGGACAGCCCGGAACAGGGCTGGTATGCCTTGCTGGAAATGTTCCCCGGGGCCAGTTTCCTGATCGGCCTGGGCACGCTGTCCGGCCTGCTGTTCTACCTGACGAGCGCCAACTCCGGTGCCATGGTGATGTCCAATTTCTCCTCCTCCATCCCTGACCCGTCCCAGGACGGTGCCAAATGGCTCCGCATCTTCTGGGCGGTCCTCACCGCTTTGCTGACCATCGCGATGCTGGTTGCCGGCGGCGTGACCACCATGGAGTACGCCACTCTCATCTTTGCCCTGCCCGTGACCATCATCGCCTGGCTGGTGATGGCTTCCTTCTCGAAGGCACTGCGCATGGAGCGCGCCGAACGCGAGGGCCAGGTCCTGCGCAGGCAGTCGACGGCGGCGCACGGCGGCATGGTGCCGGACCGCACCTGGCGGCAACGGCTGGCCGGGATGCGTTCGTATCCTTCGAAGAAGCAGGTCGCCCAGTTCATGGAACGCGTTGTGCAGCCGGCGCTGGCTGACGTGCTCCGGGAGTTCACGAAGCAGGGCTACCAGGCAACCCTGGACATCATTCCCAACGAGGAAGCCAACATCTCCAGCCACGCCCTGGTTGTCAGCATCCCGAACCACCGCGATTTCCAGTACCAGGTCCAGGCTGTGGAGGCGCCGGTCCCGATGTTCGGCGGCCGCATGTCCCGCGAAACCGACGTCTACTACCGCGTGGAGGTGTTCGCGCAGACCGGCTCGGAGGGGTATGACCTGATGGGCGTGACCCATCAGCAGATCATCGACGACGTCCTGGACCGCTACGAGGCCCACCTGGGGTTCCTGACCTACTCCACCCAGCACGACTACGCCTCGGTGCTCACGCCTCCGGTGCCGCCTGCCACGGGCTCCATCACCAAGATTGAGCCCGCAGCGGACGACGCGGACGGGCCGGTCAAGGAGTAACTGCCGCGTCAGCTGCTGACAGCTTGGGCCGTCCGGTAGTCGGCGGCGGGGTAGACGCCCAGGATGCGGACTTCGGTGGTGAAGAAATCGAGCTCCTCCAGGGCCAGCCGCAGGGGGAGGTCCTCGGGGTGGCCCTCCACGTCCACCATGAACATGGTGGCGGCGAACTCATCGCCCACCATGTAGCTCTCCAGCCGAGTCATGTTCACGCCGTTGGTGGCGAACCCGCCGAGCGCCTTGAAGAGCGCTGAGGGGACGTTGCGGACGCGGAACACGAAGCTGGTCACTGCCGGTCCGGTCAACTCTTCCCGGGTGGGTAGATCCTTTTCCCGTGCCAGCACCACAAAACGGGTGGTGTTGGAAGGATCATCCTCGACGCGCGACGCCAGCACTTCCAGGCCGTAGATCTGGGCGGCGAGCGGGGGAGCGAGGGACAGTTTGGTGGGGTCGTTCCATTCCCGGACCTCCCGGGCTGAACCGGCGGTGTCGCCGGCGATGACGGGGCGGAGCTTGGCGTCGCGGATCAGGCGGCGGCACTGCCCCAGTGCGTGGATATGGCTATGGACCTCGGTGGCGCCTTCGATGGTGCTGCCCGGGATGCCCAGCAGATCGAAGTGAATGGGCAGGAAGAACTCGCCCACGATCTGCAGGTTCGACTGGGGCAGCAGGATATGGATGTCAGCCACCCGGCCGGCAATCGAGTTCTCAATCGGAATCATGGCCAGCTCAGCCTCACCGCTTGATACCAGCTCGAAAGCGTCCTCGAAGCTGGCACACGGAATGCTTTCAAGCTCGGGGAACATGTCCATGCACGCGATATTTGAGTTGGCGCCGGGTTCACCCTGGTACGCAATTTTCTGGGCCATGCTCGGTATGGTTTCACGTCTGGTGCCCACCGACCCAAACGAGGCGACGGCGAGTAGTGGATTTTAGGGCGAACGACACAAAGACCTGGGCAGCAACATTCGGTTGTTATCATTTCATGTTGAACATTTAACAAATTTGAGGAGACAGTGTGGACGCGCGGCTTGAAGCCATCCGGAATACGGTACTGGCGCGAAACCCTGGCGAGGCCGAATTCCACCAGGCTGTGACCGAGGTTTTCGAGAGCCTGGGCCCCGTCCACGACAGGCACCCTGAGCTGCTCGAGGCCGCCATCCTGGAGCGCCTGTGCGAGCCCGAGCGCCAGATTATCTTCCGCGTTCCCTGGACAGACGACTCCGGCCGTGTGCAGATCAATAGGGGTTTCCGGGTTGAATTCAACTCAGCCCTTGGCCCCTACAAAGGCGGCCTGCGCTTCCACCCTTCGGTCTACCTCGGCATCGTGAAGTTCCTCGGCTTCGAGCAGATCTTCAAGAACGCCCTCACCGGCATGCCCATTGGCGGCGGCAAGGGCGGCTCGGACTTCGACCCCCGCGGACGCAGCAACGCTGAAATCATGCGGTTCTGCCAGTCGTTCATGACGGAGCTGTACCGCCACATCGGCGAGTACACGGATGTGCCCGCCGGCGACATCGGCGTGGGCGGGCGTGAAATCGGCTACCTCTTCGGCCAGTACAAGCGCATCACCAACCGCTACGAATCCGGCGTCCTGACGGGCAAGGGCATCTCCTGGGGCGGCTCCCTGGTGCGTCCCGAAGCCACAGGTTACGGCACCGTCATCTTCACGCAGGAGATGCTGAAGACCCGCGGAATGTCCTTCGATGGCCAGCGCGTCGTGGTGTCCGGTTCCGGAAACGTGGCCATTAATGCCATTGCCAAGGCCCAGACGCTCGGTGCCAGCGTGGTGGCGTGCTCCGACTCCTCCGGTTACATCGTGGATGAGGCGGGAATCGACGTCGGACTTCTGCGAGAGGTCAAGGAAGTGGAGCGCGGACGACTCAAAGACTATGCCCTCCGCCGTCCCGGCGTCTCCTACGTGGAGGCCGGGTCCGTGTGGGACGTGGACGCCAAAGTGGCTCTGCCCTGTGCCACGCAGAACGAGCTCGACGGCGTTGCTGCCGCGCGGCTGGTGCGCAACGGTCTCGTCGCCGTCGGTGAAGGCGCCAACATGCCCTCCACCCGTGACGCCGTGTCGGTGTTCCAGGACGCTGGAGTGCTGTTCGGACCGGGCAAAGCGGCTAACGCAGGCGGGGTTGCAACATCGGCGCTTGAGATGCAGCAGAACGCCAGCCGTGACTCCTGGACCTTCGAGCACACCGAGCAGCGCCTGACTGAAATCATGGTGGGAATCCACGACCGCTGCGCTTCCACCGCGGACGAATACGGCGACCCTGGCAACTACGTGCTGGGTGCCAACATTGGCGGTTTCGTCAAGGTAGCGGACGCCATGCTGGCGCAGGGGCTCATCTAAGGCATCCCCCGAAAAACAGCACGTTTCACAGCGGCCACGGACCAACAAGGTCCGTGGCCGTTGTGCTTTGGTGACGAAGGGCTGGAGTGACATCTGGGACTCGCCTGAGGATGCCGGAAACGTTGATTTAACCGGCCGGAAACCTACGGCGAAACGGCAGCCCTACAGTTGGAATCAGACGGCAAATAGCTGCCATCCAATGAACGTGGTACTGACTTCGCGTCCCTCCTCCGGCGCGGCCTCGACGGGCAATTTCCGTTTTCTCTTCGCATCACGAAAGGGGTTTCCCATGGATTCGGGAAATGTCGCTTGGATTCTGGCCAGCTCCGCGCTGGTTTGTATGATGATTCCCGCCCTGGCCCTGTTCTACGGGGGCATGGTGGGGTCTCGTCGCATTCTCAACATGATGATGATGTGCTTCGGTGGCGCGAGCCTGGTGGCGGTGCTCTGGGCGCTCTTCGGGTACTCAATGGCCTTCGGCAACTCCGTGGGGGGCCTGGGACTGATCGGTGACATCACCGAATTCCCGGGCATGGGACAGTTGCTGGCCAAGGATGATTCGGCACCCATCCCGGGGATCCTGTTCGCCGCGTTCCAGCTGTTCTTCGCCTGTGTCACCACGGCCCTGGTTGCGGGAGCCGCCGCGGGGCGGATGAAGTTCGGTGCTTGGATGCTGTTCGCGGGCATCTGGGCCACGATCGTCTACTTCCCCATAGCGCACTGGGTGTTCGCCTTCTCCTCTGCGGACGGGAGCGTCACCGGCGGCTGGATTGCCAACGGCATCAAGGCCATCGACTTTGCCGGCGGCACCGCGGTGCATATGAACGCCGGCGCGGCCGCACTGGCACTGGCACTGGTTCTGGGCAAGAGTTCCGGCTGGCCGAAGATGGAACACACCAAACCCCACAGCAGGCCTTTGGTGCTCATTGGCGCCGGGCTGCTGTGGATTGGCTGGTTCGGCTTCAACGCCGGTTCCGCCCTTTCAGCCGGCCAGTCGGCCTCCGTTGTTTTCCTGAACACGGCAGTGGCGGCTTCCGCCGGGCTCCTCGCCTGGGCACTGGTTGAGCGGCTCCGCCACGGGGCAGCCACCAGCATGGGTGCGGCATCCGGGCTGATAGCCGCGCTGGTTGCCATCACTCCGGCCTGTGGTGCCGTCAGCCCGCTGGGCGCACTGGCCATCGGGGCCATCGCCGGCGCAGTCTGTTCGCTCGCCATCGAATGGAAGTTCCGGCTGGGCTACGACGACTCACTCGACGTTGTAGGCGTCCACTTGGTGGGCGGCATCATCGGCACGCTGCTGATCGGGCTCTTCGCAACCGACAAGGCTCCGAACGGAGTGAGCGGTCTCTTCTACGGCGGTGGCCTCGAACAACTGGGGATCCAAGCGATCGCCACCGTCTCCGTTCTGTCCTACTCGTTTGGGGTGACCTGGATCTTGGCGAAGATCCTGGACCGTGTAGTCGGCCTGCGTATTAAGCCGGAAGATGAGCTCCGGGGCATCGACCTCGCTGCCCACTCGGAGCTGGCCTACCTGACGGACGAAGACCCTGTGCAGCTGGGTTCGCCGCAGCGGGTCTGATACAGCTCGCCCTGATCGCGGGGTCGCCCCGTACAGGTCAACCCTGACAGCTCAACAAATCAATAGATCACGAGTCCGGCCGAGGGCCGAACTGCGGACCGGTGCCAGCGCCTGCTGGCTTATAGTTCCGCGGTTCGGCCCACGGTCGTGAGTGCCGCCCAGCTCGGATAGGGATCTTGGGGGAGAGGCCGTCCCGGCAGTGAGTCGTCGGGGAACAGTACATACTCCGGAAGATCATCTTCTGGCAGCGGAAAGTGGAGCAGGCTGTGTTCCGGGAATGGATCTTCGGGAAGATGCTCAGACAGCGAATCTTCTTTCGCGGCCCAGCCATCGAAAGGACCCACAGGCATGTTGCTGTCCCGACGCAGGGTGTCGGAGGACAGGGGATAGCCCCGATTGGGGCCCCGCAAGTCCTGATCAATGTGAAGGGCGGCATCAAACACGGGATCTTTCAGTTGCTGTGGCCAGTGGGGTGGTTCCCGGTCGGGGTGTTCGCTTTGGTAGTGGCGGCCGGAGGGTGAGATCCAGCCTGGTGGTTTGTCTTGGGTGGCTTCGGTGGGTGTCCAAGGCGTGGTGTGTTTGAGCCGGTGGTGTTTGCGGCAGGGTTGGCCGAGGTTGGAGATTCCTGTGGTGCCGCCTTTGGCCCATGCAAGGACGTGGTCCGCTTCGTTGTCCAGGGACTGGTTGGAACAGCCGGGGAAGGGGCATTTGCCGTCCCGTAGGCGGAGCCATTGGCGCATGGCTTTGGGGATCCGGTAGCTGGTCCTCCCGATCTCCAGCGGCGCCCCGTTCCGGGGGTCGGTCAGGACGCGGTGAAACGACTGGGCACCATCGGCAATGAGGGTGCGGGCCATGGATGGCGGGATCGGCCCGTACCCGTCCAACATGGCGGGCTCCTCGGTCAGTCCCATCAGTGCGAACACCGGCACGGTGATCAGGACCTGGGCTTTCGGGGACGGGACCAGGCCTGCTTGTCCTCCGAGGAGCCAGGCCGCTACGGTGTCGGCGCGGAGTTGGGTGAGGGTCCGGGCCTCTGTGGGGCCTTGCATTGCCCGGGCGGCGGTGGTGGTCCGCTCCCAGATCCCGGCTGCCGTGTCGGCGGGCAGGTAGGCCGAAAGCCAGGCCATCCCGTCCCGGTCCGGGGAGTACTCGAGGCGCCGGTCCAAGGCACTCTTGGTGTGGCGTTTTTCGATGCTGTCCGGGTGGTGGCGTTCCCGCCAGGTGCGGGCTTTGGCCCGGAACCGGGACGGGACCATTTCCCCGGCCGGGCCCCGGGCCGGGTTAGGCGCGTCAGGGTCCAGGAAGTGCGCTTCCAGGGCTGCCGCGCCGGCATGATCAAGATTGAGGGTTTCATCGACCACGATCCGGGCGTGCTGCCAGGAAATGGTCCCGGCCGCCAGGGCGGCCAGGGTCAGCGGCAGTGCGGTGGTGAGGCGGTGGGATGCGGATAGCAGGGTGGCGGCGTTGGGTTCGCTGACGGTCAGGACGCAGGCGACCTCCGCGACGGCGGCCATTTCGTGGGCCGTGAGCTCCTGCGGGGACAAGGCAGGGGGCGTTAACGCCTTTGTCCGGTCCGCGAATTCCGCGGTGGTGAGGACTTTCAGCGCGGCGGTGCTTGCTTCGAGCCGGGAGATTACGGCCAGGCGGTCCAGGGCGTCGTCGACACCCCGGCGCAACGGATCCGGTCCGGCAGGATCCTCATGCTGGCGACGAAGTTCGTCCAGCTCGGCAACAGCAGCCACGACGGCCTCAAACGCCGCATCCGCAGATGCAGCGGCGATTGGCATCGCGTCTGCTGGGCGCTCGTCCGCTGACACTACGCCTGCTGACACCGCGTCCGCTGCTGTGCTTTCCATGTTTCCATCATGTCGAGGGGGTACGACATTTAAGGTCCGCAGTGTGACCAGCCCAAAAAGAATCTCGTGATCTTTTCAATGACTGGGCCTCCCGCATCGAGGTCGATGCTGCTGGGCGCCCTGATCCTGGCCGCAGCGACAGCATTGGCGCGCCGGCACCGCACCGGAGCGTGACGGACTCCACGCACTGGCCTGTCAGGTCAGGACGGGCGGCGCTAGTAGCCTGTTCACCTCCACCGCACTGCTGCGTTCGCACTGCTGCGTCCACCGCACTGCTGCATCCACCGCACTCCTGCGTCCGCAGGACTCCTGAAGGACACGAAGATCAACCGTTCCGCCGCCACCAAGGCATTGACCCTGTTCACCAGTCTGCTCCTCGCAGGCTCCCTCGCCGGTTGTGACGCCGCCGCCCAAGCTGCAGGGCAGGCCGCAAGCCAGATGGCCGAAGGGGTCAGAGGGGCACCGTCGGACAACTCCGCCGCCGCATCTGTAAGCGCCGCCGAAGTGGCGACGGCCCTCGCCCAGCTGGAAACCATCCCGGTGAAGGGACGCGCACCCAAGACCGGCTACACCCGCGAGGAATTCGGTCCTGCCTGGGCCGACGTCGACCGAAACGGCTGTGACACCCGAAACGACATCCTCGCCAGGGACCTGGAAGGAGAGACGTTCAAGCCGGGCACGCAGAACTGTGTGGTTGCCACCGGCACGCTGGCCGACAAGTACACCGGCGCCACCATCAACTTTGTCCGCGGCAATGGCACCAGCACCGCCGTCCAGATCGATCACCTCGTCGCCCTCAGCGACGCCTGGCAGAAGGGCGCCCAGCAACTCAGCGCCGATCAGCGAAGACAGCTGGCGAACGATCCCCTGAACCTCATGGCTGCGGACGGGCCCACCAATGGAGCCAAGGGCGACAAGGATGCGGCCACCTGGCTCCCGCCAAACACAGCGTTCCGCTGCGAATATGTTGCCCGCCAGACCGCCGTCAAGGCCAAGTATCAACTGTGGGCCACCCAGGCCGAGCATGACGCAATCGCCGGGATTCTAGCTACCTGCGGGTAGGCGGTGACCTATCCCGCCAGTGGGAGATCAGGCACCTCAGTCCTTGAACAACCCAGCGAGGTCTTCGGCCGTGATCGCGCCGCCGGTGAGGGCATCACCTTCCATGACGTCCGCGAACAGCTGCGACTTCCGCGCCTTCAGAGCCATGACCTTTTCCTCGATGGTGTCCTTGGCCACCAGCCGGTACACCATCACATTCCGGGCCTGTCCGATCCGGTGGGTCCGGTCCACAGCCTGCGCCTCTGACGCGGGGTTCCACCAGGGATCCAGCAGGAAGACGTAATCGGCTTCGGTCAGATTCAGCCCAAAGCCGCCGGCCTTCAGTGAAATCAGAAATACGGGCGCGCTGCCATTCTTGAATTCATTGACGACGTCGGTACGGTTCCGGGTGCCGCCGTCGAGATAGCAGAACTCGATCTTCTCCTCCACAAGCCGCTCGCGGACCTTGCCGAGGAAGCCGGTGAACTGGCTGAAGATCAGCGCCCGGTGCCCCTCGGCCACCAGGTCCTCGAGCTGCTCGAAGAGCACATCCAGCTTCGATGAGCGGACGGCGGAGAGCGACGGATCCACCAGGGACGCGTCCAAACTCAGCTGCCGCAGCAGCGTGAGCGACTGGAAGATGGTGAAGCGGTTCTTGTTGACGTCCTCGATCAGGCCCAGGATTTTCTGCCGTTCGCGCTGCAGGTGCGTCTGGTAGACCTTCTGGTGGCGCGGGTTCAGCACCACCTCCAGGATCTGCTCCTGCTTGGGCGGCAGGTCCTTGATGACCTGGTCCTTGGTGCGGCGCATCATCAGCGGACGGACCCGACGGCGGAGCTTCTCCAGCTGCCCCTTGTCGCCGTTCTTTTCCACCGGCTTCTGGTAGTACTCGGCAAACCGCTTGGGGCTCGAGAACAGGCCCGGCGCCACGATGGAGGTCAGCGCCCAGAACTCCATGAGGTTGTTCTCCAGCGGCGTGCCGGTGATGGCCAGCTTGAACGCCGCAGGCAGCTTGCGGGCGCACTGGTAGGCCTTGGACTGGTGATTCTTCACGAACTGGGCTTCATCGAGCACCAAGCCCGCCCAGGCCTTGGAGGCGTAGGAATCGTAGTCGATCCTGAACAGGGCGTAGGAGGTGATGACGATGTCCGCGCCGCCGAGTTCAACCGCGGCATCCTGCCCGTTCTTCGCGAAAGTTTCGCTGACGGTGCGGACCGTCAGGCCCGGCGCGAAGCGTGCGGCTTCAGCCGCCCAGTTGCCCACCACACTGGTGGGCGCCACCACCAAAAAGGGAGTGCCGCCGTCGGGCGCTGGAACGCCGTGCGCTGGAACGCCGGGCGCTGTGGTGGCCGCAAGCTCCGCAGCCTGCTCCTTCGCCGCGCACATCAGCGCGAGGGCCTGCACGGTCTTGCCCAGGCCCATGTCGTCGGCGAGGACTCCGCCCAAGCTGTGCTTGTAGAGGAAGCTCAGCCAGTTGAAACCTTCGAGCTGGTACGGCCGCAGTTCGGCGTTCAGGGAAGGTGGGAGCGGCAGCCCTTCGATCCCGCCCTCAAGCAACCCGCCCACCGCGGAGCGCCACGCCGCGGCCTGCTCGTCCACGATGCCCAGCTGGGCGAGTTCGTCCCAGAGCCCGGCCTGGAAACGGCTGATCTGCAGCGGCGCATCCTTGTTGTCCTGCAGCGAGCGGGCTTCCTCGATCAGGGCCCGCAGCTGGTGGAGTTCCGGCAGGTCCAGGGAGAAATAGGCGCCGCTGGGCAGGAGCATCTTGGTCTGGCCGGCCGCCAGCGCGGAGAACACGGCGGCGAAGGACACCGGCTGGCCCTCGAGCGAAATCTGGATGCCAAGGTCAAACCAGTCGCGCTGCTCCGTGGCCTTGGTGGAAATGGACACCACCGGCGCCTCCTCGGCCTCCCGGTAGTCTGCGATGTCGCCCGCGGTGTCCACGGAAACGTCCGGCGCCTGGCGTAACAGGGGCAGAACCTCCTCGGTGAAGGCCAGGGTGTCCAGGCCGCTCAGTTCTGCCGAAGCCGACAGGCGCGGCGTACCCCAGCCGCCGGTGGCCGATTCACCCAAGGCCGGGACAACGTCCCACGGCTGGCCGATGCCTTCCAGGATGCGGGCCTCGGCGGTGTCGTCACGGTAGCCGTGGTCGCCGGGATGCCGCCAGAGCGGCTGGGCGGTGACCATGTTTCCGGACGTGTAATGCCATTCCCAGTGCAGCCGCACGCGGTGGTCCGCGCCGTAGTTGGCCAGCAGCGACAACGTGGGGACGGCCAGGGCCGGCAGTTGCACCGATTCATCCCTGGCAGTCACCCGGGCCGTCTGCTTGAGCTTCGGGTAGAAGCCGGTGAGGAAGCGGGTCTCATCTTTCGCGGGTATGTGTAGGGTGCTGCCGGCGGTCACGAAGGTCAACAGCTCCTCGCTCAGGCCACTTTCGAGCGGGGCCAGCGTAATCACATTGTCCGCAGCCACCCCGGGCAGCGCCTCGCCGCCGGTGGTCAGGAAAATGCCGTGCGCGGGGCGGCCGATGGTGCCCACCGACGCCGGATCAACCTCTTCCCCCTCCACGGTGATGGTGGGCGCGAGCTCCAGCCCGCCGTCGTCGGCTGCTTTTGCAGTAACGCCCGTGGCACCCTCCGCGGCAGGTGCAGGCGCGCCGTAACGGCTCAGGTTAAGCCCGACGGCGGCGGGAGACTCCGCGAGCCGCACCGGCTCACTGCCGCGGCTGTGGACCAGGGCGAGGCCGATCTTTTTGGCGTCGGCGAGCAGCCCCCACATGTTCTTGCCGGCGAAGGTGTTCAGGCCGAGCCAGAGCGCGGAGGAGTTGTGGACCCGGTTGGCGGCCGCCGTGTGCGCGGCAAGGAAGGTCTGCATCCACTCGATGTGCGCCTCGTTGCATTCGCGCCGGAAGTTCAGGTAGCTCAGGGTGTTCCAGGAGACGTCGCCGCGGATCCATTTGCCCTTGGAGCCCATGATCACGGGCCGGGCCTTGAGTTGGCGCACGCTGCGCAGCGGGTCGCGGCGGCCTGTGTAGGAGAAGTGCGGGGCGGGTTCCTCGATCTCGAACTGGAGGGCCAGCGGGATGCCGTTGCTGGACTGGGTGATGCCGGGCTGCGAAATCAGCGGGCTGAGGGCCTGTTCCCAGTCGGCCAGGTCCAGGCTGGCGGGCTGGCGGGAAAGCCGGGAGACCTCGGCCGGTGCCAGGAGTTGGACGCGGATGGCAGGGTTGTCCTCGGCGGCGAACAGCAGCGCCGCCACGTGTTTGCAGTCCTTGCGGACGGGGCAGCTGCACACGCCCACGGTGCAGCTCCAGCCGCCCGTTTTCCGTACCAGCTTGGCCGTGGTGGAGTAAGGCACGTCCGCGCCTCCCCGGACCTTGCCCAGCATGAGCCCGGTGGTGGCGTCGAACGATATACCGGAAACGCGGCTGCCCATGGCATACGCCAGGCCGGCCGCGAGGGAACGGTCGTTAATGGCGGGAGTCTGTATTGCCAGTGCCGCACTCTCGTCCGGTTGGGATGGCATGGTGCGCGCTACTTTCAGCTGGCCACGGCGGGGCCGTGTCCGATCGGTGGTTATCTGATTCATCTTAGTTCGCCCGGCGGGGGCCCGAAACTTCGCCTGACGTTCACTTCCGCCTCAACCCACCGCTGTCCGGGCCCCCGTAGCGTGAAAGTGTCCCGAGAATCATCCGGTTTTCAGAAGCAGTGAGGAATCCCATGACCACGAGCCAGAACCCCGTCGTCCTGACCAAGGCCAGCATCGAAGCCGGGAGCGAGGAGGTTGTCGATGCCAACGTTCACGTGGTGAACGCCATGTACGGGAGCCTGCTCGACTCCGGCGAAATCGCACCCTCGGCGCTCCGCAGCTACTACGTGGACTTCTACGTCACCCAGTCCCTGGAGGGCGGCTTCGCCCAGTACGTGTTCACCGCCGACCGCGACGAGGTGGACCCGCTGATCCGCGAGGGCCTTGAAAGCATGGGCGCAAAGGCGCACCTGGAGCTCTTCAACCGGACCGTTTCGGTGTTTGATGCGCTGTCCGAGGAGGATGAGGAACGCTACCTCGACGGCGACCTGGACGCCGAGGAAGAGTCCAACGACGCCGTACGCACCATGGAAGAACTCGACGGCGAGTTCGAGGAGCTGTTCGAAACCGAGAACATCACCGCCCTCAATGCCGCCTGGCTCCTGGGCCAGGAAGGCCTGCTGGTGCTGGACGACGAGGAACTCAGCGCCTACATCGAGCGCCAGGTTGAGCTCCTGCCCGACCTCGAAGAGCGCCAGGCCAGGGCCGATGAGGAAGCGCTGGACGAGGCCCCCGATTTCGAAATCATCATCCGGGAACTGTGCGACGTGGCCGGCTACGCCCTCGAAAAAATCACCATGGGGAACCCCAACTACGTCCACAACGGTGAGAAGACGCTGGCCTGGCACTTCAGCACGGACCACGGCGAGTTCCTCATGGTTGAGGAAGAAGACGAGGCGTTCATGATCAACCCGGAAAGCCAGGAAATCGTCGCCGCCGTTGAGTTCGAAGAAGTGGACGACGACGAGATGATCGAGGCGTAGCGCGCCTCACCTGACGCGGGCGGCCGGGTTCGTCGGAAGTTCCGGCGACCCGGTCCGCCCAGCTCGCCCAATTCGCCGGGAGGGTGCGGGGCCGCCGTAGAGTTCTGGTGGCCCCGCAGCGTTCCGGCGATTTMGACGGCGGCTGTTGTGTGAGGTGTTCCGGGCCAGTCCCGTGGCGGGAATCTCCAGGACGTCCCCGTCTCCAGGACGGGTACCGAAAAGAATTTTTCGAAGGGCCGTGACTTTCTCCGTGCGGCCAGCGATGTAGGGCGTGATGGGTTCCTCACGGAACCGGATCTCACATGTTCTCTAGTTTTCGGAGTGTCTTATGTCGTTGTTCACTGTTCTCGCCACCAGCAAAGTCGCAGCCGGAGTCCTCGCCGCAGGCACCTTGGCCGTCGGCGGAACCGGCATCGCCGCTGTTTCCGGCGTCCTTCCGGCCGGCACCCAGCAGACCGCCCACGAACTGCTTGGCGCCCCGGCCCCGAAGCTGACCGCTGACGCTACGGATGTTGCCTTCGCGAAATCTTCAGGCAACGCCTCGGGCGACGCCGCCGTAAAGGGCGACACCGCAGTGACCGGTAAGGCCACCGTGTCAGAAAACAAGCTTGCAGCCGAGGCCGAGGTCTCCGCAGCTGCCGGCACCGCCGTGGACGCCGCTGGCGCCGCAGCCGTCGGCTTGTGCACCGCCTTCACGAACGGCGGACTCAACGCGTCCTCCGAAGGCTTCTCCTCACTGGTTATCGCCGCTAAGGGCGAAGGGAACGTCAAAGCCTTCTGCGCCGACGTCGTCGCCCACGGCACTGCTGCCGCTGAAGCCAAGGCTGCTGCCGAAGGCGCCGCGACCGTCAAGGCCGAGCGCCCCGAACTTCCGGCAGTTCCCGCAGTGCCGGCAGTACCGGGCGCCCACAGCGTTCCCGTCGCTCCGGCTGTACCTGCTGCTCCGGCCGTGCCCGCCGTGACCGCCGTTCCCGGCGACGACGTAGACGTTCCTGTAGTTTCGGGCCGCTAGGACCCTCTCGGCTAGGCTGGACTGCGGGAAAACGGCCCCATAGGGGTTGCCCGCAGCCCAGAACGCCGGGACGAAGCAGTCCATCGCCCGGGACGGAGGAGCCACTGGTGCCAGACACTTTGGCCCAAGAAGACATCGACATATTTGCAGACACTGCCGGCGCTGATCCGGCCGTGCTCTTCGGGGTTGTCTACCGGAGCTTTGCCGGCGCAGTCCTGGGCTACCTCAAGGGGCGCGGCGTCGACGATCCCGAGGCCGTCACCCAGGACGTCTTCCTGGCCTTCTTCCCCAAAATCGGCGAGCTGACCGGCGGCCTGCAGGGCGCCAAGTCCTTGGTGTTTTCGATCGCCCACGCGCGGATGGTGGACCACTACCGGCGCGTGGAACGCAGGCCGGCCTTCGCCCCTTACGACCCCCTGCAGGACGCACGCAGCACGGCCTCCGCAGAGGACCACGCCCTCGAGCACACCGGCGGCGCGGCGGGCATGCTCGAGGGCCTGGCCGACGACCACAGGGAAGTCCTGGCCCTGAGGGTCGTGGCTGATTTATCCATCGAGCAGGTGGCCGGCATCATGGGCAAATCCCCAGGCGCCATCAAGCAGCTCCAACGCCGGGCGCTGCAAAACCTCAAGGACCAAACCCTTCGAAGAAACCAGGCAGACCATGAGTGACATCGCAGGCTCCAGCAGCGACGGGACCGTCGACGAACTGCTCCGTGACGCCGGACTCGACGACGACGCTGCACTCCGTTCCGCCCTGCAGACCCTCCGCGGCCTGGCCGCCGGCCAACCCGAGGCCTCCGCCGCGGTGGCCGCGTTGATGGTCCCGGCACACACACGTCGCGTCGCAGCCGTCCCTGCTCCGGCCTCTGGACCGGATGCCATTACTCAAGCCCAGCCGGTTCATGCGCATGCCGTGGCAACTCCGCCGGCAACCGACGAGCTCGCCGCCCGCCGTCGTGCCAAGCGCCGGATTACCCTCACCACATTGTCGGTGGCCGTTTCGCTGGCGGCCGGCGGCGCCGTCGCGGTTGCCTCCGACCAGGGCCTCCGTGATTCCATCGGCCACGTGAACCAGGCAGTCAGCTCCTTCGTGGCAAACGTGGCCGGAGGGTCAGCTCCTGCCCCCACGGAAACGCCCGCCCCGTTGCCTGCTCGGCCGGTTTCGCCGGCAACAGTGCCCGCCGCGCCGGCCGTCACGCAGCCGGTACCGGCGGCCCCGGGTTCCCATTCCAGCCAGGCCCCGGCTGTGCCGCCCGGCCGGCCGTCCTCCGGTCCGGCCGCGCCGCTCCCGGACCTGCCCGCTCCGCCAAACCTCACGCCGGGCCTCACGCCGGGCGTTCCGGAGGTGCCGGCCCGGGTGCCGAACGGCCAGGGACAGCCCCCAGCGCTGTCCTTGCCGCCCACCCCTCCAGTCACTCTGCCGGGCGTCCAGCCGGTCCAGCCGTAGTCGGGATTGCTGCCGCATCGGTAGTTGCAGTGGCAGCACCCCCGAGTTGATGTGGCTTTGGCGCTCCCCCATTACCAGCGCTCCAGCGCTCCTGCAATCACTCGCCGTTAGTAGCCTGAGCCCGCCGGCTCGATCATCTCGCCGGCCGGGTCCGAGAGGTACCAGGCGCCGCCAACGCCCTGACCCATGACGTCGCCAGGCTTCATGTCCTTCGCGTAGTGGTACAGCGGCCGTCCGTTCAAGGTCAGCTGCTTTGCCCCATCCGGCGTTGTGATGGTACCCAGCATTCCGGTGACCCCTTCGGCGGACGGCGTGGCAGCGGGGGTGAGGGCTGCCGGCCACGACGCCATGCATCCTCCCGTGCAGGCGCTGGTGGCTGCACCCTTCGTGTCCTTGGCGAAAACGTAGAGGCTCATGCCCTTTGCGTCCACCACGATCTTGCCGGCGCTTGAGGACGCCGTCATGAGGTCGACAGCGGGAGCTGCAGCCGTGGCGGTCGGGCCCGCGGACGAGGCCGCGGGACTGGGGGCGGCCACGCTGGGCGCCGCCGTTGTGGTGGTGGTTCCTGGGCTGCCGCCGCAGCCTGCCAGCGCGGCCATGAGGGCCATGGCCGCAAGACTGGTGCCAAGATGCTTTTTCACGGAATTGCTCCCTCGGCTGGTGGCCCGGCTTCGGATCGCCGGACGCTAACCGGTACGACGCCCCAAGGTGAAGAATGGTTCAAGTGGTTGTCCCCCGGTTTCCGGGCCGCCACGTGGCGAAGGCAGCGGGCAGTGAACCGTTTGCGCGCGGCGGACGTCGTATCAGCCGAAACCAGGGTGATCTCAGCCGGAACCGGGGGATCAGCGGCCGCGTTGAGGCGGCAGTGACAAGAGGAGGCAGGCATGCCGCTGGACGAGGATGTGGTGGCCGCGATCTACCGCGAACACGGACCCGCCCTGCGCCGGTTCGTGCTCAGCGCCTCACGGGATCCGCAGCTTGCCGAGGATGTGGTCCAGGAGACGGTGCTCCGCGTCTGGCAGCATGCCCCGAACATCACCGGCAGCCTGCGCAGCTACCTCTTCCGGACGGCGCGCAACATCATGATCGACAACTACCGGAAAGCCCAGCGGAGGCCAGCCGAGGTCACTGAACGCGACGTCGCCGATCCCGCCGAAGCCGTTGAACGGGTGGATGAACTGCTCAACCGGGTGCTCATGGAGGAGGCCCTGATCCGGCTCAGCAGCGAACACCGGAACGTCCTGGTGGCGCTCCACTACCGGCGCTTCACCGTCAACGAGGCCGCCGTTCAACTGAACATTCCCAGCGGAACCGTGAAGTCGCGGGCGTACTACGCGGTCCGGGCCCTGCGGACCATCCTGGATGAGATGGGGGTGGAACGGTGAACGCCGCTGACCTGCACCACTTGCTGGGCGCCTACGTGCTCGGCGGACTGGATTCTGCCGATTCGGAGCGCTTCGAGGAACATCTTCAGGACTGTGCCCGCTGCCGCGCGGACCTCGCCGAACTGGAAAGCATGCCTGCGCTGCTGGACGCGCTTCCGGTGCCGGACGCGGTGGCACTGACGGGAAATTCCCGCATCGCCGCCACCGCAGAGCCGGCCACCTCCGTGCCCCTCGCGGTCCTTGCTGAACTGGCCACCCGCCGTCGTAAATCACGACGGCGGTGGGTGGGGCTGGTGGGCGCCGTCGCCGCCGCGTGCCTCGCGTTGGGTGTGGCGGCAGGACCGCTGCTGAACCGGCCGCCGCAGCCTGACGCCAGCTACTCGGTCCAGGCCGACAGCGGCCTGCGCTTCAGTGTGGACCTGGCCCGGAAGAATTGGGGCACGGAACTGGCGGTGAACGGCAGCAGCATGCCGCTGACCGGAACGTACTCCCTGTGGGTGCGGGACCGCGCCGGTGGGGAGGACCGCGCCTGCGCCTGGACGGCGACGCCCAGCGGCCGGATCAAGGTCACCGGTGCCACCCCGGTTCAGCTGGCCAGCATCGCCACCGTGGAGCTGCGGGACGACGACGAGAAGACGGTCGCCGTGATCACCGTTCCCTAGCTCACCTGGACATCTTCGCCAGCCGGGCCCGGACCACCATGTACAGGCCGTAACAGATCAGGCCGGCACCCACGGCGGCCAGAAGGTAGACACCGAACGGCTGGTCACGGAGTGCTTTGAGTCCGCCGTCGAGGCCCGTGGATTCGTCCGGATGGGCACGCAGGGCAGCGATCGCGATCAGCAGCCCGGTCAGCAGCAGGACGGCACCCTTGGCAATGTAACCGGCGACGCCCAGGACGGTGACTGCTGTCCGGGCGGCCGGGGAAGAGGGCATGACCAGGTGTTTTTCGAAGGACTTCCTGAGACCACGGATGCCATAGACGGCCCCGGTGATGGCGATGCCTGCCCCCACGATGACCAGCAGGGCGACACCGCCGGGGGCCTTCATTACGGTCAGGGTGAGGTCGCTCGCTTTTTGCCTGTTGTCGTTCCCTGAGCCTGTGCCCGTGGCGAAGGCAGTGAGCGTCAGGGCGAAGCCGGTGAACACCAGGGCCTGCGCCGCTGCCTTGGCTTTCTCACTTACTTTTTTCTTGGTGGGAAGCCTGTTGTAATCGAAGATGGCGTCGCTGGCCTGCCACACCGCCAATGCAGCGCAGGCGGCGAAGCTTGCCCATAGAAGGAACGGGCCGGCGGGCTGGCTGGCGAGTTCGGATACAGCCCCGCTGAAGTCTGCATTCCCCGTGCCGCCCATGGCGAGGCGGATGGCGATGGCCCCGACCAGAAAGTGCAGCACGCCGCTTGCTGCGAACCCGGCCCGTGCGAGCAGTTCCAAAGCGTGTGAGTTGGTGACATCCTCCGCCGCGTCCGCGGCCTGCCTGAGTTCTCTTTTTATGACTGTTCCTTTGGCCGGCGCCGGGGAGGCGCGATGGTGTGTCTCCCTCACAATCCCCATCGTGCCACGCAAAGACTGCCTCCAACAGTCCGCCGTCCCGCTGCGCCGATGGGCAGTGATCCCCATCGCGGGGCCCTGGCCGCCGTGCGACCATATGTTCAGCGATAAACCCACTCGTATCACTCTCGGGGGAGAAACCATGACTTTTTACGGCGCGGACGTCAGCCAGTTGCGTGAGCTGGCGAAGGCCGTTGACAAAGCGGCGACGCTGCTCAGCAGCCGGGCCAGCTCCCTGCAGGGCCAGATCCAGTCCGCGCCTTGGAAAGGCCTCGACGGCGAGCGGTTCCGGCAGGAATGGACCGGAAGCCACCGCCCCACGCTGGAGCGCGTGGCGTCCAGCCTGCGCCAGAACTCCAAGCTGCTCCTACAGCACGCGAACGAGCAGGAAAAGGCATCCGATTCCCCCGGCGGCGGGAGCGGCGGCGGCAACTTCCTGGACAAGCTCACGGGTTTGGGTGGCCGAGCCCAGGCATGGCTTGTAGAACAGATGCAGAAAGCTGCCGAGGCGCAGGCRCACCGCCAGGAGCTCGAACAGGGCCTTAACGAGGCGCTCAAGGGCAGCCCGGAGGAACAGGCGAAATGGTGGGCGGGTCTGTCCGAGGCGGACCGGCAGTACCTGATCGAAGGCGAAGGCGAGCACGGACCCCTCGCCGCCGAGCTGATGAAGATGGACGGCGGCATCCCTGAATCCGCCCAGGAGCAGGCTGCCCACCATCTCCAGAAGCTTGCCCTTTCAGACACCGCTGTTTATACCGAGAGCGGCAAGGCCACCATCGACGGCCGGATAGCCTGGTTCCACGCAGGTGCCGAAGTGGGCACCGTGGTGACCGGGAACGCTGATGGTTCAGCCACGCTCAAGGTCTACGGAAATATCGGGGTGGGCGTCAATGACCACACCGGAACTGCTGGCGTCACGCTCAACGGAGAGGGATCACGCGAGTACAAATTCGGCAGTATTGAAGAGGCCATGGCCGCCCGGAACCAGATGTACAGGGACCTTCCGCCGGACAGTATCGGGGAGGTCAAGGAGGTCGCCAGCAATGCGCCGGTCTACCTCGCGGCCACCATCGAGGACGCCGCGAATGACAACGGCAGCGCCGGGTCTGTTGACAAGGTCAAGGGAACGTTCTCTGTTGAAGCCAAGGGCGATGCCGGCCCGGCGTCCGGCTCCGCGAAACTGGACCTTGCCTACGAGCGGAACCTGACCGACGGCACCGCAAAGGCCAGCGGCGAAGTGTCCGCCCAGGGCAAGCTGGACCTGGATGGCCAGCTGTTCACTGCCTCCGGGAAAGGCGGCCTGGAAGTGAACCTGGACAAGGACAGCAGCATCAAATCTATCGCGGTGTCCATGGAGGGCACCGTAGCGCAGGGCGCCAGCGCCGGTCCGGACCTCCAGGGCGCCAAGCTCGAGTCCAACGTGACGGTCGGCACGCAGAGCACCGTCAAGATCGACGTTGCCTACACACCGGACAACGCGCCCGTGATCGACAGCTATATGCGCAACGTGGCGCTTGGCAACAACCATGCGGCAGCCGCGGATGCCGCCAAGCTGTACGAGGCAGGCTCGGCCACCGTCCAGGTCAACAACGTGGTAACAGTGTCCAATGAAGCCGGCGTGGACTTCAAGGCGGGCGAAGTGGAGCTCAAGACGGAGAACAAGGCCACCACCAACGTGTCCACGTACTCTAAGGTCGCGAACGACACCAAGCTCGAGCGGCTCTGACGTGGCCGTGCCTGATCCCAAGACTTACCGCTAAGGAGCAACCATGTCAGTGCACATCGAATCCCCCCTGGGTTTTACCGCAGACTTTCCCGAGCACACGCAAATCCTCGAGGATTCCGCCGCCGGGCCCAACACCGAACAGTATGGCCTCCTGGGAGGCGTCCTGGTCACCGTGATCAAGGATGATAACTCCGTCACGGATGCCCCCGGCGCCAACGGCTGGGCCCATGTCATGTCAGATTTCTACCGCGAACGCGCCGGTACCCTGCTGACCGAAGGTGAGCTGAACCTGCCGGGCAAGTCGGCATACGCCGTCCTGGTGGGCTACTCGGACCCTGAAGGTGCGGCGAGGGTGGCGGCCACCGTCGGCGTCTGGGAGAACAACCGGTTTATCGGTGTGGTGGTGATTTGGCCTTCCGTGAACCCGGAGATTGAACCACGGGTGGGCATGCTGAAGGAGATCGTGTCGTCCATCAGCGTGGCCTGACCCAACTAAGTAGCAGCAGGTGTCGTTTTGAGCGCTGAAAACGACACCAGCTGCTACCTACATGTGGAAGGTCAGCGCCGGCGGTAGCAAAGGTCGAAGATCAGCCGTCCGGCCTCATGGGCTTTGGCTTCGAAGCTGGTCCGGATCCGGCCCTCGAAGCGCGGTGCCCAGCCTCCGGTTTCATCCACGCCCTCGTTGGGGCCGGTCTGCTCCGTGCTGACTGGCGCCCTGCCCTCGCGGACGGGCGCGCCGCCCACCAGGGATTCGACGCCGGATTGCCAAACCTGGGTGAGCGGACTCTCCGGGCCGTGGCGTTCACCGGTGTGGAGGTTTTCGAAGTCCGGGGAGTCCGCCAGGACATCACGGACGTGGACGGCGTAGTTGGACCAGTCAGTGGCAATCCGCCACAGTCCGCCCGTGGCGAGCGCGCGCGCGGCGAGCTCGGCGAATTCCGGCTGGATGAGGCGCCGTTTGTGGTGCCGTGACTTGTGCCAGGGGTCGGGAAAAAACACCCAGAGTTCGCTGACCGAACCTGCCGGCAGCATGGTGGCCAGCACCTCGGGCGCGTTGGCTTCCACCACCCGGACGTTGCTTAGCCCGCGGCTGTTGATCTTGATGATGGTGTTGGCCAGGCCCGGCGTGTAAACCTCCACCGCCAGGAAATCGGTGCCAGGGTTCTGCTCGGCGGCGTGGCAGATGGCGTCTCCCAGCCCGGACCCGATCTCCACCACCAGCGGTGCCTTGCGGCCGAACTCAGCCTCGGCGTCGAACGTGTAGTCCGGGTGGACCGACGTGTTCGCAATGTGCCGCGGCACGTCCACGGCCCAGCGGTCGGCGTGCTCTACCCACGCCGCCTGGCGCCGGCCCTGAAGGCGGGTTCCGCGGCGCACGAAGCTGACGGGCCTGCCGCCGTACGTGCCGAAAGACGCCTGGGTTCCGGGCGTCACCGGCCGCGGGACATGCGGAGGCTGGGGAGTTTCTGGGGATTCGCTCATCCCTTCAAGAATACCCGCGGCATCTGGCCGCCTCTCCGGGGCTCCTCCGCTTGCCGGGCGCATTAACGGGCAATGACACAATGGGTGCCGTGACCCGTGCTGACAACGTTGACGTACCCGGACTGCTCGTCGACGCCGAAATCGACGATGTCCCCCCGGCGTCCCCCACCGCGCTCCCGGACGGGCGCCGCAGCCGCCGTGCCCTGGCCTACCTTGGCCTCTGCCTGGTGCTCATAGGCCTGAACCTCCGTACGGTTTTCTCCAGTTTCGCGGCGGTGCTTCCGGAGATCACGTCCGACGCCGGCCTGCCGGGCTGGGCGGTAGTGGTGCTTACCACCGCGCCTGTCACCCTCCTGGGCGTGTTCGCGCCGCTGGCCCCCCTCCTGGCCCGCAGATTTGGAGCCGAACGGGTGCTGCTGGGCGCCATGGCAGTACTCACGGCCGGGTTGCTGCTCCGGCCCGCGGACATTGGCGGACTGCTGCCGGGCGCCGGCCACCTCCCCACGCTGCTGGTGGGAACGGCCGCCTGCGGGGCCGCCATCGCCCTGTGCAACGTACTCCTGCCGGGGCTGGTGAAACGCGATTTCCCGCACCGGCTGGGCCTCATGGGCGGGCTGTACACCACGGCGATCTGCGCCTCTGCCGCTCTCGGCGCCGGCTTTACCTACCCGGTCTTCACGGCGACGGGGGAGTGGACGGCAGGACTGTGGTTCTGGGCGGTGCCTGCCGCCGTCGTCCTTTTGCTGTTCCTTCCGGTGGCGCTCCGCCAGCACCCCGTCCGGCACCAGGCCGTGTCCGACGGCGTCAACGTGTGGCGCTCCGCGGTGGCCTGGCAGGTGACCATTTTTATGGTGCTGCAGGCCATGATGTCCTTCAGCGTGTTCGCCTGGCTGGCGCCGATCCTTCGTGAACGCGGGGTTGACGGCGGAACTGCCGGGCTCATGGTGTCCGCGTCGATCGTGCTGCAGATGCTGGGCTCCCTGTTCGCCCCTGCCCTGGCGGCACGGTTCAAAGACCAGCGCGCCATCAACGTGGTGGTGGCACTCATGACCGGAGGCGGCTTCGCGCTGAGCATTTTCGGGCCGATGGAGCTCATCTGGGTGTGGGCCGGGCTGCTGGGCCTCGGGCAGGGAAGCCTCACGGCGGTGGCCCTGACCATGATCATGCTGCGGACCCGCGACGGGCACACCGCCGCGCACCTGTCCGGCATGATGCAGGGCGTGGGCTACGGGCTGGGTTCCACCGGCACCCTCCTGGTAGGCCAGTTGCACCAGTCCACCGGCTCCTTCACGGCCGCAGGGCTGCTGTTCCTGGTGGTGGGTTCATTGGCCGCGGTGTTCGGCTTCCGCGCCGGCCGGAACAGGTACATCGACGCCTAGCCGTTCCTGTCCCTGAGCCGTTTCCCGCCGACGGTTCCTGCCTCACCGTTGCCGGAACGTTGCACATCCGGCCGGAAAATCCATTGACAGTGACTGAGCCGCACCCTAGATTTGCCGTAACGTGAATCACCTTTCAGGTTCACTCATGGTTTTCATCGCACCCACTCTCAGATCCCCGGTTTTAATAGGAAAGGCATCCCGTGAAGGATACAAAGAGGTTCCTGCTCGCCGCCGTGATGGCCACGGGGCTTGCCCTCAGCGCCTGCGCGCCCACCCCCGGAGCCGCCGCGCCGGCAGAGTCCGGCAGCACGAAGTCCGCCGAGCCGGTGGACGTTGGCATCATCTACTCCAAGACCGGTCCGCTCGCCGCCTACGGTGCCACGTATTACGAGGGCCTCCAGGCCGGCATCGATCACGCCACGGGCGGGACCGGCGAGGTCAACGGCGCCAAGATCAACCTGACTTACGCTGACGACGGCGGCGATCCGGACAAGGCAGTAACGGCATCCAAGGACCTGATCGGCAAGGGCTACAAGATCATCGGCGGCACCGTGGTCTCCGGCATCGCGCTTAAGCTGGCCGAGCAGGCAGCCCAGAACAAGGTTCTCTACATCTCCGGCCCCGCTGCCACTGACGCCATCCAGGGCATCAACAAGTACACCTTCCGGTCCGGCCGCCAGAGCCTGCAGGACGTTGCCACCGCCGGCTCCTTCATCGACACCAAGGGCAAGAAGGTAGTGGTCTTCGCGCAGGACAACGCGTTCGGCCAGGGCAACGTTGCCGCCGTCAAGGCCGTCCTCGGCGCCAAGGGCGCCACGGTGGAATCGGTCCTCGTCCCGGACGGGCAGGAGCTGACCCCGTTCGCGCGCCAGCTCGTTGACGCCAAGCCGGACATCGTCTTCGTGGCCTGGGCAGGCGCAACCTCCGGCACCATGTGGCAGACGCTCAGCCAGCAGGGCGCCTTCGACGCCGCCCCCGTGGTCACCGGCCTCGGCGACGCGTCCACCTTCGGCGCCTACGGCGAAGCCACCGGCAAGATCAGCTTCCTGAACCACTACTTCCCGGGCGCCTCCGGTACCGAGGTGGAGAAAAAGATGATCGCCGCCGTCGAAAAGGCCGGCCAGAAAGCCGACCTGTTCACTCCGGACGGCTTCGTGGCCGGCCAGATGATCGTCCAGGCCATCAAGGAAGGCGGCTCCGACGCCGACGCGATGGTCAAGGCACTGGAGGGCTTCAGCTTCGACGGCCCCAAGGGCAAGGAGACTGTCCGGGCCTCGGACCACGCGCTGGTCCAGGACATGTACCAGGTCAAGCTCGTGCAGAAGGGCGGCGCCTGGGCGCCCGAGCTCGTCAAGGTGGTCGCGGGCGACCAGGTGGCACCGCCCGAGAAGAAGTAAAGGGCCGGCGAATGAATACCCCAGCCCTGCCTGCCCTCGCGGTGGACGGCCTCGGTCTGCAGATCGGCGGCGCCCGCATCCTCCAGGATGTGAGCTTCGCCGTCGGCGCCGGCGAAATGATCGGCGTCATCGGCCCCAACGGGGCCGGCAAAACCACCCTGTTCAACCTGGTTTCCGGGGTGATGCGGCCTACCGAAGGCAGCGTCAGCCTGAACGGCAGGGAGATCACGGCTGCGCCCATCCACCGCAGGGCGAAGGCAGGGCTGGGGCGGACCTTCCAGACGTCCAATCTCTTTCCGAGGCTCAGCGTTCTGGAGAACGTACGCCTCGCCGCGCAGGCGAAGATCGGCGGCAGCTTCAACCTCCTGCGCTTCCCGTCCGCCTCGGACGAAGCCACCCGGATTGCCCGCGGCACCATCAGTGAAGTAGGGCTTACCGGCCAGCTCACGACGGCGGCGGGGGACCTTTCGCACGGCGAGAAACGCAAAGTGGAGATCGCCGTGCTCCTGGCGACCGATCCCGCCGTCGTCCTCCTTGATGAGCCGATGGCGGGCGTCGCGTCCGGGGACGTTCCGTCCCTCAGCGCGATTATCCGCGGCATGCACCGCGACCGCGGGTGCACCGTGATGATGGTGGAGCACCACATGGACGTGGTCCTGGGCCTGGTGGACCGGGTGGCTGTGATGCACCACGGCAGCCTGCTCGCCCTGGACAGCCCCGACGCCGTGATGGCCGATCCCACCGTGCAGAGCGCCTACCTTGGAGAACCCGTATGACCCCCGGAACGGCCCCGCGCCCCAGCCCCAGAGACCCTGTCCCCAGCAAGCCCATTCTCAGAATTGAAGGGCTCAACGCCCACAGCGCCGGCCAGCAGGTGGTGGAGGACGTGTCCTTTACTGTGCCGGCGACCGGTATCACGGCCCTGCTGGGCCGCAACGGCGTCGGAAAGACCAGCACCATCAAGGCCATCATCGGCCTGATCGACCGCAGCGGCCTGGTGGAACTCGACGGCGTCCGGGTCGAGAAAGAGCCAACCTACAAGATCATCCGCAGCGGCGTGGGCTACGTCCCGGAGGACCGCGAAGTGTTTGCCAAACTCACGGTCGCCGAAAACCTCCGCATGGCCGAACGCGACGCCGCGCCCCGGCGGCAGCTCGTCGAGGAACTCTTCCCCGACCTGCTGGCCCGCTCCGGCCAGATGGCCGGCACCCTCTCCGGCGGCCAGCAGCAGATGGTATCGCTGGCCCGCGCGCTGCTGAACACCAACAAGATCCTCCTCGTCGACGAACCCACCAAGGGCCTCGCGCCGAAGATCGTGGCCGAAGTCGCCGAAACACTCGCCGAAGCGGCCAAAACCGTTCCCATTCTTTTGGTGGAGCAGAACCTGCAGGTGGTCCGCCAGCTAGCGGAAGGCGCCGTGGTCCTCTCCGGTGGAAAGGTGGTCCACACAGGCAACGCCCTGGAATTCCTGGACGACGACGGGCTGACACAACGGCTGCTGGGCGTCTCGACCGAGACGGCACCCCATGAGGCTGCCGCTCACGGGACGGCTCCCCATGCAACGGCATCCCACGAGAAAGGCGCGGCCCTGTGAGTACCGTCGTCCTCCTGCTGTTCACCGGTCTGGGCCTCGGGGCCCTCTACTTCCTGGTGGCCGCCGGCCTGTCCCTGATCTACGGGCTGATGGGCGTGCTGAACTTTGCACACGGCGCGTTCCTGACGCTCGGCGCCTTTGCCGGCTGGGAAATAGCCCGGCGGACCGGCGCCGACAACTGGTGGACGTTCCTTCTGTCCCTGCTGGTCGGAGCCGTCGCCGGAGCCGTGTTTGCCGCGTTCACCGAGTTCGTCCTGATCCGCCGGCTGTATCAGCGGCATATCGAGCAGGTCCTGATCACGGTGGGCCTGTCGCTGGCAGCAGTTGCCCTCTTCGACGGCATCTGGGGCACCGATCCCGTGTTCATCCAGGGCCCGGCCTGGTTCAAGGACACCACCGAAATCCTGGGCGCCCGCATCCCCAATGACCGGTTCATCTGCATCATCGCCGCCGTGCTGGTGCTGCTCGCCCTGGTCTTCTTCCTGAAGAACACGCGGTACGGCATGATCATCCGGGCCGGCGGCGAGAACCGCTCCATGGTGACCGCCCTCGGCATCGATGTCCGCAAAGCCTTCACCCTCGTGTTCACCATCGGCGGCGCCGCGGCGGGCCTGGGCGGGGTCCTGGCCTCGCACTACTTCGGCTACGTCTCCCCGCTGCTGGGCGGCTCACTGCTCATCTTTGCCTTCATCGTCACCGTCATCGGCGGACTCGGTTCCCTGACGGGCGCGGCCATCGCCGCCGTCGCCGTCGCGGTCCTGCAGCAGTTCGCCAACTTCTACCTCGGCGGCACCGGCGACTTCGTTGTGGTGCTGGCCCTGGCGCTTGTGCTGCTGTTCCGCCCCTCCGGCCTGCTCGGGAGAACCTCATGACCACTGAAACCGACGCCACAGAAACCCAGGAAACGCAGGGCAAGTCTCCAGATCCCGCGGGGTTGTGTCGCCGTCGTAAAGCGAACCGTGGTTTAGCGGACGACGGCGGCCGCTCACGCCTGCGGCTGACCCGCGGCAGGATGGTTGGCGCCGCAGCCGGCATCGTGGGGATTGTGTTTCTGGTCCTGCTGCCGCTGCTCAACCTGTCCGTGCCCGGCGTGTTGCCGGGCCCCACCTACACCCCCGGCTCACTTCAGCTGCTGGCCATGTGCATGCTGATGGCCGCCGCCGCCCTGACGTACCACCTGCTGCTCGGCGTCGCCGGACTGCTCTCCTTCGGGCATGCCCTTTACTTCGGTGCCGGGGTCTACGGGCTGGCGATCATCCTGCAGAACCTGGACATCCCGCTGCTACCGGCCATGGGCCTGACTCTCCTGGTAGTCATTGTGCTGGCTCACGTGGTGGGCAGCATCAGCCTGCGGGTCAGCGGTATCCCCTTCGCCATGGTCACCCTGGCCTTCGCCCAGGCCGGTTCCGTAGTGGTGGGCCGCAACCCGGAAGGTGCCACCGGCGGCGACGAAGGCCTCACGCTGCGCACCGACAACCTGCCCGACTTCCTGGTAGGCGTGGTCAACACCCGCAACCTGTACTGGCTGGCGCTGGCCGTGCTGGTGGCCGTGTTCATCATCGTCACCTGGGTTCAGTCCTCACGTGCCGGCCACGTCGCTGCGGCCGTCCGCGAGAACGAGCTCCGAGTCCGGGTGCTCGGCCTGCAGCCCTATCTGGTCAAGCTGCTGATCTTTGTGGTCTCCGCCGTCCTGGTCTGCCTCATCGGCATGGTGTTTCTGCTGCTGCAGAGCGGCGCCGTGCCGCGCGCCGTGTCCGCCGACCTCACCATCACCCTGCTGGTCATGGTGGTGCTGGGCGGTGTGGGCTCCCGCTGGGGCGCGGTGATCGGCGGGGTCTTCTACACAATCCTGGACCAGCGGCTCACGGCGCTGGCGAATTCTGACGCCATCAACGCGCTGCCGGACATCCTGCGCGTACCGTTGTCAGAACCACTTTTCATCCTGGGCACCCTGTTCATCCTGGTGGTGCTGTTCCTGCCCGGCGGCCTGACGGGTGCCGCCCAGCGGCTGGCCCAGCGCCGCAGCCGGGGCGGCGGCAGCAAAATGCAGGAGTCCCGCGAGATCCTGGAGGAAGCAGCATGATGAGCACAGCCGGGCCGGGCCAGCAGGACGGGCTGCACACGCTGGGCCGCTGGACCACCGACCGCAGCCTCGCCACCCCGCACCGGATTGCCATCGACGACCGCGGCCTCACCCTGAGCTACGCCGAGCTGGAACGGCGGGCCGCCAACCTCGCCGCAGCGCTGCAGGCTGCCGGCTATGTCACCGGCGACAGGATCGCCACCCTGACGGGCAACAGCTCGGACCACGTGGTGGTGTTCTTCGCCTGTGCCAAGGCCGGGCTGGTTCTGGTGCCGCTCTCATGGCGGCTCTCGCCCCGCGAACTCTCCGCTCAGCTGGGGCTTGCCGATCCGCAGCTGCTGCTGGTCGAAGATGACCTCGACGCCCTGGCCGCCGCGGCGTGCTCCCTGGTGCCCCAGCCGCCGCGGACCGCTGCGCCCGGCCCCGGCGGCGTCGAAAAGTCCGTGCCCGCACCCTCACGCGCAGTCTCCTCGCACGCCGACCTCTCGCGGGTGCTGCCCGCGGCGCCGGGCGGGGGGAGGGCAGTGTGGGACGATGACCCCCTCCTGATGATTTTCACCTCGGGTACCGAAGGCGCCAGCAAGGCCGCTGTCCTGACCCACGCGAACTGTTTCTGGACCAATCTCTCGCTTTCCCGGACCCTGGATATGGCCAGCACCGACGTTGTGCTGGCAGTGCTGCCCCAGTTCCACGTGGGCGGGTGGAACATCCAGCCGCTGCTGGCCTGGTGGGCCGGCGCCACGGTGGTCCTGGAACGGGGTTTTGAACCTGGCCGGGTCCTGCAACTGATCGCAGAGCGCCGGGTCACCATGCTGATGGGCGTCCCCACCCAGTACCTGATGCTGGCCGAGCACCCGGACTTCGCGCAGAGCGACCTCAGCAGCCTGCGCCATGCTGTGGTGGGCGGCGCGCCCATGCCGGCGCCGCTGCTGCGGATCTGGCACCGGCGGGGAGTGGCACTCAGCCAGGGTTACGGGCTCACGGAGGCCTCGCCCAACGTGCTGTGCCTGGCCAACGAGGACGCCGAACGCATGGTGGGCTACTCCGGCAAGGCGTACCCGCACGTCGCGGTTGCGGTTGCCGATCCGGTCACCGGTGAAATTTACGACGGCGCCGCCACCGGTGAGCTCCTGGTCGGCGGCCCCGGGATGTTCGCGGGGTATTTCCGCGACCCCGCCGCTACCGCGGCCGTGCTCGCCGGCGGCTGGCTGCACACCGGTGACCTGGTGGAACGCGACGCCGACGGATACATCCGGGTGGTGGACCGGCTCAAGGACATCTACATCTCCGGCGGCGAAAACGTCGCACCGGCCGAGGTCGAGGCGGTGCTGCTGAACCACCCGGCAGTGGCGCAGGCCGCCGTCGTGGGTGTGCCTGACCAGCGCTGGGGCGAGAGCGGCATGGCGTTTGTTGTGGTGCGCGCCGGAATGGCGACCGACGAGCAGGAACTGCTGGAACACTGCGGCGCCCAACTGTCCGCCTTCAAGGTCCCCACCACCATCTCGATGGTCGGGGCGCTGCCCCGCACGGCATTGAACAAGGTGCTCCGCGCCCGGCTGCGGCAGGAAATCGCCGGCAGGGAGCCCGTCCAGCCGACCCACGTCCCGATGACCCACGCGGAAGGCGGCCGCCCATGAGCGCCCAACCACGCACCGCCCGCGGCACCCGCACCCGGGCCAAGCTGCTCGAAGCAGCCGAAACGGTGTTTGCTTCGGTGGGCTACCACGAAGCCTCCATCGTCAAAATAACTGAAGCGGCCGGCGTCGGACTCGGAACCTTCTACCTGTACTTTGACGGCAAGCAGGCCATTTTTGACGAAGTGGTGGAGGACCTCAACCGGCGGGTCAGGCACGCCATGACCGAGGCCGCCCGCAGCGCCGGCACCCGGCTCGAGGCCGAACGGGCAGGCTTCCGGGCGTTCTTCCGGTTCACCGCAGAACATCCGGCGCTCTACAGGATCATCCGCCAGGCCGAGTTTGTTTCCCCCGGCGCCCTTCGGCTGCACTACACCCGGATCGTGGAGGGCTACATCACCGGGCTGAAGGCCGCCCAGCTCAGCGGCGAGGTCCGGGAGATGGATCCCACCGTGGCGGCCTGGGCCCTGATGGGCATCGGCGAACTCATCGGCATGCGCTGGGTGCTCTGGGACGAGGAAGGCGCCGACCCCGTCGCGGGAGCGCGGCCCGACGTGCCGGAAGAAGTGTTCGAGGAGATGATGCAGTTCATCGAGCGGGCACTCGCGCCAACACCCGGGGCAACCCAAACCACCACCACCCCGCCCCAGGAAGGGAAAGCCCCATGACGCGAGCAGCCAGCAGCACCGGCTACCGGACCACCGACGTCGAGGTCCGCGGCGGCACCCTGCACACCGCCCTCTGGGGTCCGGAGGATCCCGGGGCGCCCACGATCCTCGCCGTCCACGGCGTGACCGCGTCCCACAAGGCATGGCCGTACCTGGCTGAGGCGCTTCCCGGCGTCCGGATCATCGCGCCGGACCTGCGGGGCCGCGGCCGCAGCAACACCCTGCCGGGGCCCTACGGGATGCCCACGCACGCCAACGATCTTGCCGCCGTGCTGGCCGCACTCACCACCGGGCCGGTGGCCGTCGTCGGGCATTCCATGGGGGCCTTTGCCGCGCTGGTCCTGGCGAACCTGTTCCCCGAGCGGGTGCGTTCCTTGGTGCTGGTGGACGGCGGGCTTCCTTTGCAGGTGCCGGCAGGCATTTCGGACGAGGACGTGGTGGCTGCGGTGCTGGGCCCGGCCGCGGAACGCCTGAACTCCACGTTCCCAAGCCGCGACGTCTACCGGTCCTTCTGGCGGCAGCACCCGGCCTTCAGCGCGGACTGGACCCCGCTTGTGGAGGAGTACGTGGACTACGACCTGACGGGGGAGGAGCCGGAACTGAAGCCGGCCACCCGCTACCAGGCCATGGCTGAGGACACCGCCGAACTGCACCGGGGCGCGTCGCTGCTCAAAGCACTGGACGAGCTTGCGGTCGACACCCAGGTGCTCCGGGCGCCGCGCGGCCTGCTCAACGAGCCGGCAGCACTGTACTCGCCTGGCTATCTTGACGAGTGGGCGGAGAAACTGCCGTCCCTCCGCGTCCGCGAGGTGCCCGGCGTCAACCATTACACAATCGTGATGGGCCAGGCCGGCGCCCGGGCAGTCGCCGAGAGCGTGCAGGAGGCCCTGGCTGTCCGGTAGTGGCTGCTGCCTGATCCTGCACCTGCCTGATACCGTGGCGTCCAACTACTGATCAGGCTGGTGCCGTGCGAGACTCCACCCTCCCCTCAACAGGGACCACCGCCGGGATCCTGCAGCGGCCGTACCTGTGGGTGACCATTGGCGCGTGTTCCCTGGTGTTCCTGACGGCGTTCGAATCCCTCGCCGTGACCACCATCATGCCCGTCGTCAGCCGGGAGCTGAACGGGGCCGGCCTGTATGCGCTGGCTTTCGCCGGGCCCATGGCCACCGGAGTGATCGGGATGGTGACGGCCGGCAACTGGTCCGACCGCCGGGGACCAACCCTGCCGCTCTACGCCTCCGTGGCCCTGTTCGTGCTCGGCCTGATCATCGCCGGCACGGCCGTGTCCATGCCCGTGCTCGTCGCGGGCCGCCTGGTGCAGGGACTTGGCGGCGGGGCGCTGACAGTGGCGCTGTACGTGGTGGTGGCCCGCGTCTACCCTGCGGCCCTGCACCCGGGGATCTTCGCCGCCTTCTCCGCCGCGTGGGTCATCCCGTCGCTGGTGGGCCCGTTCGCGGCAGGCATCGTGGCGGAGGTCCTGAGCTGGCACTGGGTGTTCCTCGGCGTGGTGGGACTGGTGGTGCCGGCGCTGGTGATGATTGTTCCGGTGCTCCGCGGCATGAACCGCCCGGCGGAGCAGGCAACGCTCCCGCCGTGGGCGGTGGGCCGGATCGCCTGGGCTGCGCTCGCCGCGCTCGCCGTACTGGGCCTGAACCTCTCCGCGGACGTCACCATCGCGGGCGTCCCCGCAGCCCCGGCACTCCTGGCTGCGGCCGCGGTCGTGATTGCCCTCGTTGCCGTGCACCCGCTCGTGCCGCGCGGAACACTGCTTGCGCGCCGCGGCCTGCCGAGCGTCATCCTCACGCGTGGCCTCGCCGCCGCGGCGTTTTTCGGGGCGGAGGTGTACCTGCCGTACCTGCTGATCGACCAGTACGGGTTTGCACCGACCTTCGCCGGCCTGGCCCTTACTGCGGGTGCCGTGGCGTGGGCCGGTGCCGCCGCGATCCAGGGGCGCCTCGGCCCGCGGCTGCAGGACCGCAATGCAGTCCGCATCGGTTCGGCCCTGGTGCTGGCGGCCATCGTGCTCACGCTGGCGACGGCATCCCTCCACTGGCCTGCAGGCGTCGCGATTGCCGGCTGGACCTTCGCCGGCGGCGGCATGGGGCTGCTCTACCCCAGGCTGAGTGTGATGACGCTGGCGCTGTCCACGAAGGAGAACGAGGGCTTCAACAGTTCGGCGATGTCCATCGCGGATTCGCTGGGCGGCGCACTCGCGCTCGCCACCACGGGCATCGTTTTTGCGGCATTTACGACGACGGCGGAATCGTTTGCGGGGGTCTTCGCCCTGGCAGCGGTGGTGGCCGTCGCCGCGGTTGCCGTCGCGCCGCGGGTTGGGGGAGCAGGGAAGGCGCGGCCGCCTCAATAATCAAGAAAGCCGGGTGGCCCGGAGCACCGTATCGGCGATGACAGCTTCCTGCCCGTCCGGGCCATTCGCGACCCGTTCCCGCGTGGTGCTGACTTCCACCTGCCAGCCGGGGGACTCGATGCCCAGTTCCTGCACGAGCTGGGCCGGGGTGTAGAACATTTCCGGTGCTGTGTGGTTTCCCCACGGTGGCAGGCGGTGGGGGTGGTGGCCGACAACCAGCAGCGTTCCACCCGGCTTGACGGCGGCAGCCGCCGTCCGCAGCGGGCCCTGCCATACCAGCTGGGGGCCATGCAGGAAGTGGGACGACACCAGATCGTAAGTCTCCGTAGGCTGCCACTCGTCCAGGTCGCACTGTTCCCAGTGGATGCGGCTGGCGATGGCGCCAGGACCCGCGTGCACGCTTTCGCGGTCCAGGGCATCTTTTTCGTGCCTGGCTGCGCGTTCGAGTGCGACGGCGGAAACATCGACAGCGGTGACGGTCCAGCCCTGCTGCGCGAGCCAGATGGCGTCGGCGCCTTCGCCACAACCCAGGTCCAGTGCTTTGCCCGGACGCAGGCCGGCACCTTCGCGGACCAGCTGGCGGTTGGGTTTGCCGCTCCAGATCTGCGGCTTGCTGCCGTATCTTTCGTCCCAGGCCTCAGCGGCAGTCTGCTGCCGCTGATCCCCTTCGCGAGGGTCGCCGTCGTGCATTCCATGGTGGTGGCCCTCGCCTTGTTGCGTCATGCCTCAAGCCTGCCCCGGCACGCCTTCGAAGGCAACGGTCCCGGTCCTGCGACCTCACAGCCCAACTGAGTAGCAGCAGATGCTCTTATGAGGCCTCAAACCGACATCTGCTGCTACCTACATCGGGGCGGGTGGTGACAAAGCAGGGCTCGACGCGGCGGGATGGTATGCTTAGGGAACTTGATGTGCAGTGATGCCCGCTTGCTCCCGGATTTGTGGAGTCCCAAACTTCTTGGGAAGCGGGTTTTTTCATGTGAGAGGCACATCCTGCGTCGATGAACGCGTTCCATTTGGTCCCAGCCGCCGCCCTGAATTGGGCAGCAGCCCGGTTGATCACCTGACTTTTCTTCGGCGAAACCCTTGAGCCAACCGGCATCGGGGGCCGATATCCGCACGGATACCGCCTGAAAGACCTTGAATCTATGACTACTTTTGCTGCCCTCGGCACGCCCAAAGAACTTGCCGATACCCTCACCGCACAAGGAATTCTTGAGCCGTTCCCCATCCAGGTGAAGACCCTCCCGGACACCCTGGCCGGACGCGACGTCCTGGGCCGCGGCCGCACCGGCTCCGGCAAGACCATCGCTTTCGCCATCCCGCTTGTAGCACGACTCGCTGAGCGGGAAGCCAAGCACTTCCGCAAGCCCGGCCGCCCCATGGGCCTGGTCCTCGCACCGACCCGCGAGCTGGCCACCCAGCTCAACGCCACCATCGAGCCGATGGCCAAGGCCATGGGCCTGAACACCACCGTGGTCTACGGCGGCATCTCCCAGGCCCGCCAGGAAAAGGCCCTGCGCGCCGGCGTCGACATTGTCATTGCCTGCCCGGGCCGCCTGGAAGACCTGATCCGCCAGCGCATCCTGACCCTCGAAGCCGTTGAGGTCACCGTCCTGGACGAGGCCGACCACATGGCCGACCTCGGCTTCCTGCCCGTGGTCAAGAAGCTGATGGACATGACGCCCAGCCAGGGCCAGCGCCTGCTCTTCTCCGCGACCCTGGACAACGGCGTGGACAAGATCGTCCAGCGCTACCTGTCCAACCCGCTGACCCACTCCGTGGACGATCCGCAGGCCGCGGTGACCACCATGGAACACCACGTGCTGGTGGTCAACGACCAGACCGTCAAGAAGCAGCTGATCGTCGAGCTCGCCTCGGGTGCCGGCCGCCGCGTACTTTTCATGCGGACCAAGCACCACGCACGCAAGCTTGCCAAGACCCTGACCGACGCCGGGATCCCCGCCGTCGACCTGCACGGCAACCTCTCGCAGAATGCCCGTGACCGCAACCTGGCCGAGTTCTCCTCCGGTGACGTCCGCGTCCTGGTGGCCACCGACGTCGCAGCCCGCGGCGTCCACGTGGACGACGTCGAACTGGTGATCCACGTGGATCCGCCCACAGAGCACAAGGCATACCTGCACCGCTCAGGCCGCACCGCCCGCGCAGGGTCGGACGGCACCGTTGTGACGCTGACCCTCCCGGAGCAGCAGTCCGACGTCAAGAAGCTGATGAAGGCCGCCGGCGTCGAGGTCAACTTCGAGCGGGTCACCGCCAACTCACCGCTGGTTGCCCAGCTGGTGGGCGAAATGGCCGACAAAATCGATCCCCGCACCCGTGCGGCACTGCTGGCCACCAAGGCCAAGCAGCAGGGTGGCGGCACCTCCACCGGCGCCAACGCCGAGCGCAAGCGCGCCCGCCGCAGCCAGGACGGCCCCACCGCCGGTGGCCGTGGTGGACGTGGCGGCCGCGGACGCGTCTCGGCTGAGGCTCCCCGCACCGACCTGCCCCGTGCAGAGCGCCGCGCCGTGGCTTACGAAGGCCGCACCGAGGCGCGGGCAGCATTCGACCGTGTAGCTGAGCAGAATGAGGATCGCGCCATTGCGGCCGCAGCTGCACGCCGCAACGCCCGTGGCGCCGCTGGTTCAACGCATCGCAACGACGTCCCCGCAGCAGGTGGCCGTGCAGCGGCTGGCCGCGGTTCGGACGGACGCAGCGCTGATGGACGCACAGATTCCCGAATCACCCGCAGCGATGCTCCCCGCGGCGGAACCGGACGCCCGGCTTCCTCCGGTCGTCCGGCGTCGTCCGGCGGACAGCGTAACGGCCGCCCGGCAACCGGCCAGCGCGCAGCCGGCGCACGCACTGCAGGCGCAGGTGCGGGTGCCCGGACCGGTGGCGGACAGCGCTCTGCAGGTGCAGGCGCGGCCAGCGGCAACAAGGCCGTTTGGTCCTCCAACACCGGCGGTACGTCGGGTGGATCCTACGCGGGCAACGGCGGCGGCCGTTCCGGTGAAGGCCGTCCGGCACGCAGCGGCCCCCGCCGCGCGTCGGCTCCGGCTTCCAACGAACGCCGCAGCCGCTAAGGGCTATTAACCACCATCGAGTGCTCCGTAACCGCCGTTTAGAAGGTTCATAACGGCAGTTGCGGAGCACTCGATTGGTTGTTAACCGCACCTACCAGCCGCGGGCGCGCCACTCTTCGAGGTGCGGGCGTTCCGCGCCGAGGGTGGTGGGGTTGCCGTGGCCCGGGTGCACCACGGTGTCATCCGGGTAGGCATCGAACAGCCGCTCACTGACGTCATTAATCAGCTGGCTGAAGCGTGCAGGATCCTTCTGGGTGTTGCCCACACCCCCGGGAAAGAGTGAGTCCCCGGAGAAGATGTGGGTGGGCCCGGCCGGGTCCCGATACACAAACGCGATGGACCCCGGTGTGTGCCCGCGCAGGTGCACTGCGGTGAGCTCGAAGCCGTCCACGGCACAGGTGTCCCCGTGATCCAGGGTCCGGTCCACGGATACTGGCAGCGCATCGGCGTCGTCCGTTCCGGCTAGGGTCGGGGCACCCGTTGCTGCCACCAATTCCTTCAGCGCCCGGACGTGGTCCCAGTGCTGGTGCGTGGTGGCGATCAGCGCAAGTTTGGGCGTTGCCGCGGTATCCGCGGCCGCGTCCTGCAGCAGTCCTTGGATGGCGGGGAGATCATCCGCGGCATCGATCAGCAGCTGCGCGCCAGACTCCTTGGCGGTCAGCAGATACACGTTGTTGTCCATCTCGCTGACCGCAATCCGGCGGATGGTGATTTCCTGTAAGTCGTGAATGAGGGTGTCCATGGGCCCCAGTTTATTCACGGCCCATTTATTCGCGGCCTTCGGACACCCATTTCGGGTCAGCCGAACGGGAGCCGACGACGGCGTCCGCGGCCTCGTCCAGCGCGTTCAGTTGCGCCGGGGTCAGGACCAGGGACAAGGCGCCCAGGTTTTCATCGATCCGTTGCGCCTTGCGTGTGCCGGGGATGGGGACCACGGGCAGGCCCAGCCGCTTTCCCTGCGCCAGCAACCAGGCGAGCGCCACCTGGGCCGGGGTTGCGGACAGTTCCGTGGCCACGGCCTGGACTGCCGCCACTACTGCCTGGTTGGCGTCGGCGGCCTCCTCGGCGAAACGGGGGATCCGGCGTCGGAAGTCGCTGGCCCCCAGGCTCGACCCGTCCACGGTGCCGGTGAGGAATCCCCGGCCCAGCGGCGAATACGGCACAAAGCCCACGCCCAGGCTGGCCGCGGCCGGAACAACGTTGCGTTCCACGTCGCGGCTCCAGATGGACCATTCGCTTTGGACCGCGGCGATCGGATGTACCGCGTGTGCTTCAGCCAGCTCCTGCGCGGTCACCTCAGACAGGCCAAGGTGTTTGACCTTGCCCTGCTGCACCAGCCCCGCCAGGGCCTCCACGGTTTCCACAATCGGAACGCGGAGGTCACGGCGGTGCATGTAGTAAAGGTCGATCACGTCCGTGCCGAGCCGCTTCAGGCTGGCGTCGACGGCCTGCCGGACATAGGCGGCATCGCCCCGGATGTCCGTGTAGCCGTCCGTGGGCGTGCCCACAAGCCCGAACTTGGTGGCGAGCTGGACTTCGCGCCGGCGGTCCTTGAGCAACTGCGCGATGAGTTCCTCGTTGCTGCCACCCCCGTAGATGTCCGCGGTGTCAATGAAGCTGACGCCGGCGTCCACGGCATGGTGCAGGGTTTTGAGGGCCTCGCCCGGGTCCACGTCGCCGTACACCGGGGTGAGGGCCATTCCGCCGAAGCCGAGGGGGCTGACGTTGAGGCCGTCGCCGAGGTGAACCGATGGTGCAGTCATGATCTCTCTCCATTCCATGTGTGCTCGTCTCGCAGCCAAGAACCCCTTCACCGGCTGCAGTATTCCACAGCAGTCTTCCTAGCCCCAAGGGATGATCCGGTCCGCTGCCTGGCGTGTGGCGTCGATGAGCCGGGCGTTCCTCTCATCCGGGCCCGAGGCCCAGGCTTCCGCGGCGGTCCGCTCCATGCCGAACTCCACGTGCCGGTCCACCAGCCGGGCCAGCCGGACTGAAGGAGGCGTGTCCAGGAACCAGACCTCATCCAGCTGCTCCCGCACATCCTTCCACTCAGGTGTCTCCGCCAGCAGGTAGTTCCCTTCGGTGATCACCAGCGGCACGGACCCCGGGATAGCGATGGACGCGGCCACCGGTTCGTCCAGGGTGCGCCGGAACTCCGGCGCGTAGACCACTGACTCGTCCCGCCGGACCAGCCGCTGCAGCAGCGACAGGTAACCGCCGACGTCGAACGTGTCCATGGCCCCTTTGCGCTCCCGCAGCGGTGTGCCGTCGATGATGGCGTTGCCCAGGTGGAAGCCGTCCATCGGCACCACAACGGCAACCTCAGGGCCGATCTCCTGCTGCAGGCGGGCGGCAAACGTGGATTTGCCGGACCCGGGAGCCCCGGTGATGCCCAGCAAGGTCCGGCGGCCGTCGTGGAGCCTGTGCCTCAGCGTGTCGATCGCAGCGGCGATTTCGGAGGAGTCCATGGCAAAAGCCTAAACCGGCTGGTCCTCCCGGACCTTGGCATCGGCGGGCAGGGACTTGAGTCCTGCGGCGCAGCCCACAATCCCGGCGATGAACAGCACCTTCAACAGGCTGAAGGGTTCGACGCCGGTGGCCATGGCCCAGCCGACCGTGAGGGCAGCGCCGATTCCCACCCAGACGGCGTAGGCGGTGCCGAGCGGGATGCTGCGGATCGCAAGTCCCAGTCCGATCATGCTTAGCGTGGCCGTCACGGCGAAGACAACGGTGGGCAGGGGGCGGGTGAAGCCGTCGGACAGGCCCAGGGCGGTGGCCCAGACGGCCTCGAGGACGGCGGAGCCGAGGAGCAGCAGCCACGCAAGGGAACGCGGGTTCATCACGCCACCACCTTCAGGCCGACCACGCACGCGGCGATGCCGGTCAGCAGCAGCAGGCGGGCCGTCGTCGGGCGTTCTGCCTTGGTGAGGATCGCGTAGGCGGAGGTCAGCACCACGCCCACGCCGACCCAGACGGCGTAGGCGGTGCCGGTGGGGATGGTCTGCATGGCGAGGGCGAGGCCAGCCATGCTGGCGAGGACGGAGGCCAGGAAGAGGAGCGCGGGGCCGATGCGGCGCCGGCCGGTGACCTGGGAGGTCCGGTGCAGGGCGGCGGCCCAGACGGCCTCCAGTGACCCGGAAAGAACGAGGATTAACCACGACATGACAGATCCTTTGGCCAGTCTTGTCGCGTGCCGGGTACTGAACCGTCGTCCGGAGGCCCGTTGCGGGGCCTTGTTTCCAGCGTAGCAAACCCCCGACGGCGGGTGGCAAGGTGGTGGCCAACCTCACCGCCGGGGTCCGGGCCCAAGTAGGTAGCAGTAGATGTCGTTATGAGCTCTCAAAACGACACCTGCTGCTACCTAGTTGTATTGACCACGGACGTTAGTGACGTTCGGCGTGGTGGGGTGACATGAAGAAGACCTCCGAGTGGAGTGGGGCTTGTCTAGAGTCCAGTTCCACAAACGGAGGTCTTCGTGTCCCACCCTAACGCTTTTCTCGCACCACACGGCAGGCTCCAGCTCGCCAAATGTGTAGTCGATGACGGCTGGCCTGCAGCCCGTCAGCCCGCCACGCGGTCGATCGACACCACGGCCAGGAAGCCGCGGCCCAGGACCTCGGGGGAGTGGTCATCGGAACCGACGACGGCGTCATAGCGGTTGAGTGCCTCGGGTGCCGTGGGGGCCGCGGCAGCTTCGCCGTCGGCGCCTGCCTCGGCGCTGGCAGCGGCGTCGGCCCCGGCAGTTCCGGGGCTGACGGTGGCCTGGCCCTGCAAAAGCACCGCGAGCTGACCCGCAAAAACGGGATGCGCGCGCTTTTTGGAGAGCTCAATGATGGAGGTGAAGCCCTTGAATGAACCGGCCCGGGTGATGACGTTGAGGTCCCGGATGTCACCGGTGGGCAACGCACCGTGCGCAGCAGCGTCACCGGAGAACCTGAAGGGCCGATACTTTTCCAGCGGATGCTCGGCGCCGTCCACGGTGAGCAGGAGGAGCTCGCCGTCCACCACGGTCAGCACACGCTCCATGCCAGGGAACGCCGAGAAATCCCCGGCCTTGGTGACATCGGCGATGCTGACGCGCCAGTCCCAGGCACCGTCCTGCGCGGAGGCTGCCTTGGGATGGCTGGCCAGTTCGCGGGTTGCCCCGCCGCCGTTGCGCCACGGTTCGGACCTGAGTTCTGCGAAGCGGATGATCTCCATCCGTCCAGCCTAGTTTGTCCGGCCGGTTCGATGGACGGACGGGGCGCGCGTGGCATGCTGGGTGGATGCGCCACGGGATCACGGACGAACAAAGCCGCCGGCTGGTCATGTGGCTCGGCTCCTACGAGGTGGTGTGCGACTACAGCTGGCCCCTGCAGGACACCACCGTCCTCCACGTTGTGTCGCAAGCGGGCGAAGAGTTGATCGTCAAGGCTAGCACCACCAGCCACCACATCCGCCGCGAAATCGCAGCCCATGGCGTTGGATTCGAAGACCTGGCCGGCCGCGTGCCCGAGTTGCGGCACGCCTCGGCGGAGGCCGGGATCCTGGTGACCGGGTTCCTGCCCGGAACGCTGGTGGAGGGGACGGCAGCCAAGGACGACCCTGAAACGTATCGCCAAGCCAGGGCACTCCTGACGAAAATCCACCGGGCTGCTGGCGCCTCCTCCCAGTACGCCAAGGCCCTGACCGCCAAAACCTCCGTCTGAGCCATCAGCAGTTCGTTGGCCGGCCCGGACTGGCGGCAGCTTTCCATGACGGCCTGGGCAAGATCGTGACGCCCGCCGAGGCCGATATGTGGCGTTTGGAGAACATCAATCAAGCCATCGGCACCGTCGTATGGGCGAACCAGGTTGGGGATGCCGCCTTTGAACAATCCGGAAGGAACATGGTGGCGCGTGTGTTGGCAGACAGCTGAGTTCACATTCGCCACCGGCGCGGACCCCGATTCCTGCTAGTGTCCTCCCGGGGGACATCGCGAAGAAAGCCTGAAGGAGCCGGGAATGTTCGTCAAGATTTGTGGTCTCAGTACGCCGGAATCGGTCCGTGTCGCCGTGGAGGCCGGGGCTGACGCCGTCGGGTTTGTCCTGACTGCGAGCCCCCGCGCAGTCTCGCCGTCGCAGGTTGCCGCGCTCCTCGCCGATGTGCCTGCCGGGGTGACCGCCATCGGCGTTTTCCGGCATGAGCCCGTGGTCGATGCCGTGGCAATCGCCCGCGCCGCCGGACTCGAGTGGATCCAACTCCACGGGGACCTCACCCCGGGAGACGTCACCACAGTGCACGACGCCGGCATGAAGCTGATCAGGGCGGTCACCATGGCGGCCACTGCGGACGCGTTCGCCGACTGGGGCGAGGACATCCTGTTGATCGACGCCGCCGTCCCCGGATCCGGTGAGACCTGGGACTACGCCTCCATGCTGGACGTAACAGAGCTTGAGGGCCGCGACTGGCTGCTGGCTGGCGGGCTGAATCCCGGCAACGTCAGCGAGGCCGCCGCAGCCGCGGGCGCGTGGGGCGTGGACGTCTCCTCCGGCGTCGAGGTTTCACGTGGCGTGAAGGATCTGGACAAGATCCGAGCGTTCGTGAAGGCCGCCAAGGGCTGACCCTAGGACTAGGCCACCACTTCGATTCCGGCCATTATTTCAGGGACCAATCAGGGCAGACCCCTACATTTTTGTCCGTCCCTGCAGGGCACAATGGACAGATGAAGACACTGCTCAATATCATCTGGCTCGTTTTCGGCGGATTCTGGCTCGCCTTGGGCTACTTCGCGGCGGGCATCATCTGCTGCCTGCTGATCGTGACCATCCCCTGGGGCATCGCCTCGTTCCGGATCGCGGCGTACACGCTGTGGCCCTTCGGCCGGATGGTGGTGGACAAGCCTGGCGGAACCGGCGTGTTCTCGCTGCTGGGGAACGTCATCTGGCTGGTGGTGGCAGGCATCTGGATCGCGATCGGTCACGTGGTGACGGCCTTCGCCATGGCGGTCACCATCATCGGTATCCCGCTGGCCATCGCCAACCTGAAGCTCATCCCAGTGAGCCTGATGCCGCTGGGCAAGCAGATTGTGCCCACCAACACCCCATTCATCACGGCCTACCGTCATTAACCCTTAAGCCGGTACGGCGCGGTGTCCGGAAGGGACTCAACTCCCAGCGGCTTTAGGCGCCTTGGTGTTTCGTCACGAACGGCCCGAGCAGCGTCCTGAGGTGGGAGTGGACTTGCTCCAGTGTTTGCCCGGATTCGAGCATGCGGGTGCCGGCGTGGACGACCGAGTTGATCATTTCGGCCAGGGATGCGGGATCAGCAACCCCAAGCTCTGTGAGCGTCTCTACGAGCGGTTCCTGGAGCTGGCGGTGCATCCGGGTGGCTTGCTCGTTGAGTTCGGCCCCCGGGGTCAGCGCGGCTAGCGCCGCCCCGACGGCGTGGGCTCCTTCGGCGACGAGGTCCACGTTGGCCGTGGCGTAGGCCAGGATGCGGTCTGCTTTGGTGGGGGCGTTGGCCATGGCGTTGGTGACACGCTCGGTCCAGCGCGGGAAGATGTCCCGGACCAGGGCCTGGAGCAGGTCCTGCCGGGAGTCGAAGTACTGGTAGACGCTGGGTCTCGAGAGTCCGGCCCGCAAGGCGACCTCGGCCATGGTCGGCGCTTCCGAGGTTTCCTGCAGGAGTTCGTGGGCAGCGTCCAGTAGCGCGCGTTCCTGCGCGGCGCGGTGCTCCGCAACGGTGGCGGCACTGATTCTGGGCATTCGGGGATCCTTTGACACTGGCTGACTTACCCATCAAGGGTACGGCGCGCGACGGCGGCCTGCTGAGCAGGCCGCCGTCGTCGTGCCCGGGGCCGGGCGTGTTAGGGGACCAGGGCTGGGGCCCCTAAGCGGCCGTCCACCATTTCAAGGACGCGGTCGCAGTAGCCCAGGACGTCATGGTCGTGGGTAACCATGACGGTTGCGACGCCGTGCTCGTGGCTTTGCCGTGCGAGGAGTTCCACAACCTCGCGGCTGCGGGCCCTGTCCAGGGATGCGGTCGGTTCATCCACGAGAAGGAGTTTCGCTCCGGAGACGAGTGCCCGCGCGATGCCGACGCGCTGGCGTTCGCCGCCGGAAAGCTGGCCGGGGCGGTTGCCGGCACGGTGGGCCATGCCGACCGAGTCGAGCAGGGCAACAGGGTCGAAAGCCGTCGGACCGCCCGCGAGCCGGTTGACCAGCCGGAGCTGATCCGCCGCGGTCAGTGCCGGAATGAGGTTGCCCGACTGGAAGACGAAGCCGATGTTGGAGAGCCGGAACGCAGCCCGTTTGCCCTGGCTCAGCTGGGAAAGGTCCTGGCCGTTGACCGTGACCGTTCCGGAATCGGGGGAGGCCAGGGCGCCGGCGACGGCCAGCAATGAGGACTTGCCGGAACCGGACGGCCCCACAATGGCGAGGAACTCGCCCGCAGCTACATCGAGGCTGACGTCATCAAGGGCGGTCACCCGGGTGTCGCCGTCGCCAAGTTCCATCACCGCGTGGCGGATGGAAAGGCCGGTCGCTGGGAGAGCGGCCCGGCTTGCGCCGGCTGTCGGGAACGTGGGGTTGGTCATCGCTGTCCTCCAAGGGCATTGAGCGGGTCGATCCGGGAAATGCGTACCACGGCCACGGCGGCACCGATCAGGCCCAGACCAATGGTGAGAGCCGTAGCGGTGGCGATCGGAGCGGCCTCGAGAGCGAACGGCATGGCTTCCGGCATGGCGGCGCCCAGTCCCAGGCCGGCGGCTACGCCCAGCGCGGTGAATCCCACCAACAGAATGGCGGCCTGGGCCAGCCCATCCCGCAGCAGGTAGCCGGTGGAGGCCCCGATGGCCCGCAGTACCGAGATCTCGTGCTTCCGCTGGATCGTCCACACGGTGAAGAACGCGCCGACCACGAGGGCGCAGATCGCGTAGAGGAAGACCTGGATCATGCTCAGGGTCATGGTTTCGGCCTCATAACCGGGAGATGCATTGAAGGCGGCCGACAGGGATTTGCTGGACGTTCCGGCGGCGGTGTCGCCCGCGGCAAGGTCCAGCTTGGCGCCGGGCTTGGCCTGGACGGCGACGACGCTGGCGGTATCGAAGTCCACTGCGGACAGCTGCGCGGCGGTGGGAGTTCCGGCTGCGGCCTGGCCTGAAGTGATCAACTGCCAGGTCTTCAACGGCAGGTAGGCGACATCGACGTGTCCGAACGTGGCCTGGCCATCGGTGAAGCCAACTACTCTGAGCGTCGTACCGATCCGGTCCAGTGTGACGACCGTGCCGAGGTCGATCCCTTCAGCCTTTGCGGTCGAGGACACCACAATGCCGTCAGCGGCGCCCAGTCCAGCGCCCTCGGAGCGGGAGGGCTCCAGGAAGGATCCGGGTTCGATGCCGAAAAGCGTGAGGTCCACCTGCTTACCGGAGTCGGTGGTGGCGTTGGCCATGCCGACGCCCATCTTCTCCGCCGCGGCCACGCCCTCGACGCCGCGCCAGGCGGTGAGCTGCTGGTCATCGATCACGGAGCGGGAGAAGGCGTTGTCTGTCTTGGTGCCCTCGTCGAAGGCAAATGCGGTCACGGGCATCGACTTGAGGCCTGACACACCATCGTTGACGAGGCCCGAGGAAAGGCCGGAGAGCATCACCATCAGTACGGCGATGAGCGCGATGACACCGCCCATCAGGCTGAAGCGGCCACGCGCGAAGATCAATTCGCGGAGTGCAAGGAACATTGGCAATCCTAGGTTTGGGTGAAAGAATTAAGTTGCTGACAAGATGTCGGCATCTTTCCGACAGTTTGTCAGGAAAAGGTCATTCTTTCAAATCCGACTGCGCCGGTGGCGGTCAGGCGGCCGGTGTCAGGTGCCCGGTGTCAGACGCCCGGTCCGTCCGCCCCAGGCACCAGTCCCTGGGCTTCGAGTTCCTCCGACTGCAACGGCCGCAGCACGCAGAATTCGTTGCCGTCAGGGTCGGCCATGACCACCCAAGTCGCCTCGGGCCCCTGCCCGACAGAGGCACGGGTGGCGCCCAAGGCTTCCAGCCGCTGCACTTCCTCAGCCCGATCGCCCGGCCGCAGATCCAGGTGCAGCCTGTTTCTTAGCTCTTTCCGCTCGGGTACCTTCAGGAAGAGCAGGTCCGGGCTGACGCCGTCGGCCGGGCATCAGACTCGACAAATTGGGGTCGCAGGAGGAGTGTAATAATTGCGTCCCAGCTTCCGCCCGTCGGCTATCACGCACGCCAGCGAAGGCGCTTGGATCAAAATAGAAAATCTGCGCCGCACCACGGAAGTGGTGCTTTTCCGGCGCGTGAATCTTGCTGGTTGCCATGCTCCTGCACTCTTGCAGGAGCGCCCGAAGGTCCGCCCGCCGAGAAACAGTGACCAGTTTGGGATGCCTCCCGGCTGGGGTGAACCGGTCACGGTGATCCATCGGCCAGTGATGGCCGGACACGGTTTAAAGAGAGCATTGCGATGAAGCATATAAAGGGCATTCGCACCAGATTCCACACACTCCCGTTCATTATTGCGGCCGCCGCTGCGCTGGCAACATCAGTGGCCGTCGCCGGTCCCGCAGGTGCATCCAGCTGGGGGACGCATTCCTGGACAGTTCAAGTCGGCTCCGAATCATGGGACCAGGCAATTCAGGGCATGGCCTTCCTCCCCACAGACATCACAGTCAACGCAGGGGACACGATCAACTGGGAGGCGAACGGCGCCGAAATACACACTGTTACGTTCGTCGCCGCGGGCCAAGCGCTGAAGCCCTTTGATCCGTTTGACCCCAATCAATTGGGGCTGAGGGGCACGACGAGTTACGACGGGACGTCCTATTACAACTCGGGGCTCATGTCCAACGTTGAAGTTCCGGGTTTTACTGTCGTGAAGAGCTATAGCCTGACATTCCCGAAGGTGGGGGACTTTACGTATTACTGCGTGGTTCACGGCATGGCCATGAAGGGGACGGTCCATGTCCAGGAAGCAGGGGCGGAATACCCCTACACCCAGCGGGACTATGATCGCTCGTCCCGGGCACAGGAACGGTCCATACTTCGTGACGGACACCGGTTAAATGATTCCTTGGCCGAACAAGCCAGCAAACATCTGGTCTTGACCGGCGGCGACGACGGCGTTGCGATGGTCATGCGCTTCGTCCGGCCGACTGTGACCGTGCACGTGGGCGACAAAGTGGTGTTCAGCAACCCGGGAATGGATGCGCCCCACACGGTCACCTTCGGCGCTGAACCAGCGAATATCTTTGTCCCTGCGGGCGATCCAACGCAGTTCAGCGGTGGCGACCTCAACTCGGGGTTCATGCCGCCAGGCGCGACCTTCGAGGTCACGTTCATGAAGACCGGGACCTTCAAATACATCTGCGCACTGCATGACTATATGGGGATGGTGGGTCAGGTCAGGGTCGTGGACTGAGGATTTTCCATGACGGTGCGGCTGGACGAATCATCCGGCCGGACCGTTGGTCCCCGCTGGCGCCACTGCAGCGCCCCTGAGCGTCAGGCGAGTTCGCCTTGAAGGTTCCGGCGCGCGGCGTCGAGCCACAGCTTCCGTGCCCGCTCGCCGTGGAAGAGCGGGTCCAGTTCCAGTAACTGGCGTACGACGGCGGCGCGTCCGGCTGCGAAATCGGCGTCCCCGATGTGCGCGTAGTCTTCCCGGACGGCGGCCACATACCGGGCGTACGGCTCCGGTTCGCCGCCGAGGACCGACAGGTCCGCGTTGCAGAGGAGGGCGCCGTCGTCGTCGCCTGGTTCCGGGCGGTGGTCCGACGTCAGCATGACCAGCCGCGCAACCTCCTCGACCTCAGCCGCCGGGAGCCCGGCCCCGGCCAGCCGGTCCTCGGCGAGTTGGGCGGATTCCTCCTCGTCTTGGCCCGCGACCCCGCGGTACACGGCGTCGTGGAACCAGGCCGCCAGCAGCACGGTCCGCGGCGGATCATCGGGATCAGTGAGTAGATCCAGGGCCTCCAGCACAGCCAACAGGTGGGTGCGGCCGTGGTACTTGCGGTGCTCCTCACCCCACCGGTCCAGGAGGTCCAGGAAGAGGGCGTCGTGGCCGGGCATGATGCTTTCCCAGCGTTTCAGGAGCGGGACTTTCAGGGATTTGCTGCGCTGCCTGGCAGGGATTCGCAACCCGCTGGCGATGAGCTTGCGGACCAGGATCCGGGCTTCCACCGGTATGGCGCCTGCGGCCACGAGGCCATCGAACCGGCGCTCCGGGACGTCGTAGTGGTCGGCGTCGAACGCCCGGTCCGGGACGCCGGCCGCAGCGGCGAAAGCATGGAGTTCCGCCAGGGACGTGTCCGAGATCAGGTGTGAAAAGTGCGTGTCGTGGGCAGGCCACAGGGGCGGATCCAGATAAATCGCCATGGGAAGAGTCTATTCCGCCCCGCCACCCAGGCGGCGTTGCGGGTGACCGGCGGTGTGGCCGCGCCCGCATGACCTCCGCCGGCGCCGCCGCTACTGGATGTTCCGCGGCCGGCCGCTGACCTGCGGATACTGCCCGCCGGGGGGATGCCGGACCGTTGATATTCCACCCAGGAAGGCGGATGATCAGCACACATGTCGCCAGGCGTTCGGTGAGAGGGGAGATATCGATGGAGATATCAGGCGGTGGCCCGCTGCAAGGCGAACCGGTATCCCTCTGGCTCGCCTCCGCCGGGGAGACCGGCTACCCGGCGCTGGACGGGGAGATCGAGGCGGACGTGGCGATCATCGGAGCCGGCGTCGCCGGGCTGACGGCCGCGTTGGCCCTCAAACGAGCCGGGCGTACGGTCGCGGTCATCGAGGCGGCAGGGGTGGGAACCGGCGTCACCGGCCACACCACCGGCAAGGTGACGTCCCTGCACCGGCTCGTCTACACGGAACTCGCCCGCAATCACGGCATGGACACTGCCCGCATCTACGGCCAGGCCAACCGGGGCGCAATCGAACACATACGGCGGGTGGTGGCTGCGGAGGGCATCGATTGCGACTTCCGCGTCGTCACCAACCACACCTATGCCGAAACCGACGAGGCTTTGGAACAAGTCCGCGCCGAAGCGGATCTCGCGGCGAGCCTCGGCCTGCCCTCGACTTTCACCACGGACGTGCCGCTGCCGTTCCCGGTCCAGGGCGCGGTCCGGTTCGACGGGCAGGCACAGTTCCACGCGGTGAACTACCTCCAAGGCCTGGCGCGTGCAGTCCAGGGCGATGGCAGCTTCGTCTTCGAACAGACCCGGGCGCTGCGGGTCCAGGACGGCGCCCCGGGTGTGGTGGACACCGAGGGCGGCACGGTCCGGGCCCGCGACATCATCGTCGCCACGAATGTGCCGTTCGCCGACCAGGGCAGTTTCGACGCCCGGTGCCAGCCGCACCGTTCCTACATCGTGGCCGGACGCGTGGACACTCCGCCGCTGGACGCCACGTTCATTAGCGTCGACGAACCGATGCGTTCCATCCTGACCGTCGGCATCGATGGCCAGACTTATGTCCTGACCGGCGGGGAGGGCCATCCCGCGTCCGGGGCAGGTGACACCGCCGGGCGGTACGGCAGGCTTGCCGCCTTTGCCCGTGACAGGCTCGGCGTCAGTGAAGTCACCCACCGCTGGTCAACACAGGACAATTTGCCGGCGGACGGGCTGCCCTACGTTGGGCTCATGTCCGCTGACGCCAAGCATGTGTATGTCATCACCGGACTGCGCAAATGGGGCCTGACCAACGGAACAGCTGCGGCCCTCCTCCTCACAGACATCATCGGCGGCCGGGAGAACCCTTGGGCCGCGGTGTTTAACAGCAACCGAACCGTCCCGGCAACGAGGGCGGGCGGGCTGGGAGAAGCGAACAAAGCCCCGGCCCTGACCGATGCAGCCGGCCTGCAGCCCGGCCAGGTCACACTGGCCCCCGGCGAAGGAACAGTCATCGACGTCGCCGGCGAAAGCACCGCGGTCTACAGAGACGCCAACGGACAGCTCCACTCCCTCTCAGCCGTTTGCACGCACTTGGGCTGCACCGTCGAGTTCAACGCTGCCGAAACCACCTGGGACTGCCCCTGCCACGGTTCCCGATTCGTCACGGACGGAACGGTCATCCACGGGCCCGCGACCACCAACCTCCCGCCCGGGCCGGAACACCTGCCGGAAAACCTCAAATAGCCTTCAGAAACCGCAAATGCGGACTAATATGGACAAATGCCCACTATTCGCGTCTCCGAAGCAGCCARATTCCTCGGTGTCAGTGATGACACCATCAGGCGCTGGACGGACAACGGCACCCTCACCGCCATAAAAGACGACGCCGGCCGGCTGGCAGTGGACGGGCTGGAACTGGCCCGGCACGCCCGGAAACTCGCGCAGCTTCCCGACGATCCGCACCGGAGCGGCAGCTCCGCACGCAACCGGTTCGTCGGCCTCGTCACAGGCATCACCGCGGACAAAGTGATGGCGCAGGTGGAACTCCAGTGCGGCCCGTTCCGCGTGGTCTCGCTCATGAGCAGCGAAGCCGTCCGCGACCTCGGCCTGGAACTCGGCTCCGTGGCCACCGCCGTGGTCAAGGCCACCACCGTCATCATCGAAACCCCGCAGGGAAAGGGCTCCGCATGAGCACCCGCACGCACATGAAAACCGCCATGGTTTCCGCCGCCATCCTGTTGGGCCTCGCCGCCTGCGCCCCGGCTTCCACGGCGCCGGCGGCATCACCGTCCACGTCCACCGGCCAGCTCGCGGGAACCGTCACTGTCTTCGCCGCCGCCTCCCTGAAAGCTACATTCACCGACCTGGCCGCACAATTCGAGGCGAAGAACCCCGGCACCAAGGTGGTGCTGAGCTTCGCAGGCTCAGCGGACCTGGTTACGCAGATTACCCAGGGTGCGCCGGCAGACGTTTTTGCCTCGGCGGATACCAAGAACATGGCCAAACTGGCCGACGCCAAACTCCTTGACGGAACCGCGCGGAACTTTGCCACCAACGTCCTGGAAATTGCTGTCCCGCCGTCGAATCCGGCGTCGATCTCCTCCTTCGCCGATCTGGCGAAACCGGGTGCAAGGGTAGTGGTCTGTGCCAGCCAGGTTCCCTGCGGGGCGGCTGCGGATGCGGTGGAAAAGGCCGCCGGAGTCACCCTGACTCCGGTGAGTGAGGAATCGTCGGTCACGGACGTCCTGGGCAAGGTGACCTCCGGAGAGGCCGACGCCGGCCTGGTTTATGTCACGGACGTCAAAGGCGCGGGGGATAAGGTCAGGGGCATCGCGTTTCCCGAGTCCAGCGGGGCGGTCAACACGTACCCCATCGCCACGGTAGGCGCCAGCCGGAACAAGGAACTCTCGCAAGCCTTCATCGCCATGGTGACCGGCGCAGAAGGCCGGAAAACCCTCAGTGAGGCTGGCTTCGGCACGCCGTGAGGCCGACCATGACGGCCCGCAAAGCCGCCACCTATACGGGTATTCCCGCCTGGATCTACACTGTCGCGGCCGCCGGGGCGCTGCTCGTTGTGCTCCCGCTGGTAGCCATGGTGGCCAAGGTCAACTGGGCCAACTTCATCCCCCTGGTCACGTCCGAATCCTCGCTGACAGCCCTTGGCCTGAGCCTGCGCACCTCGGCAGCGAGCACGGTCCTGTGCATCGTCCTGGGGGTGCCGCTCGCCCTGGTGCTGGCCCGCGGCAGTTTCTCGGGCCAGCGGGTCCTGCGTTCCCTCGTCCTCCTGCCGCTGGTGCTTCCCCCGGTGGTGGGCGGCATTGCGTTGCTATACACGTTCGGCCGGCAGGGCCTGCTGGGCAGGACGCTGGAGGTGGCGGGGCTGCAGATCGCGTTCTCCACCACCGCAGTGGTGCTGGCCCAGACCTTTGTTGCCCTGCCGTTCCTGGTGGTCAGCCTCGAGGGTGCGCTGCGCATCGCCGGGCCGAAATACGAAGCGGTGGCCGCCACCCTGGGTGCCAGCCCCAGCACCGTGCTGCGCCGGGTCACGCTACCCCTGGTACTGCCGGGCCTCGCGTCCGGCGCCGTTCTCTCCTTCGCGCGCAGCCTCGGCGAATTCGGCGCCACCCTCACCTTCGCGGGGAGCCTGCAGGGGGTGACCCGGACCCTGCCGCTGGAAATTTACCTGCAGCGCGAAACGGACGCCGATGCCGCCGTCGCGCTTTCCCTGGTCCTGGTGGCCGTCGCCGTTGCCGTGGTGGCACTCGCCTACCGGGGTCCCCGGGCGGGTAGGCAGCCAGCCTCGGCGAGTACGACGACGGCACCCGCCGCGAGCGGTGCAGTCCAGTGACGTTTGTGGTCCGGGCCGCCGTGGATCAGCGGGATTTTGACGTGTCCCTCAGCGTCGGAACGGCCGAAACAGTGGCCGTGATGGGTCCCAACGGCGCCGGCAAATCCACGCTGCTCAACGTCATCGCAGGCCTGCTGCACCCGGACTCGGGCAGGGCAGAGTTGGACGGCAGGACGCTCTTCGACCTCACCGCCGGGCGGGGGACATGGACCGCGCCGCATCATCGCGGCACCGCCCTCCTCGCGCAGGAACCACTGCTCTTCCCGCACCTGAACGCGCTGGACAACGTGGCGTTCGGGCCCCGGAGCGCCGGCGCCTCGAAGGAAACCGCCAGGAAGTCCGCCGAGCATTGGCTCGCGGAGGTCGAGGCTACGGAACTGCAGGCCAGGCGCCCCGCGGCGCTGTCCGGGGGGCAGGCCCAGCGGGTGGCGGTGGCCCGGGCGCTCGCCGCCGACCCCGGGCTGCTCCTGCTGGATGAGCCGATGGCCGCCCTAGACATCCATGCCGCGCCGCTGCTCCGGCGCCTGCTCAAGCGCGTCCTGGCCGGCCGCCGCGCCATCATCATCACCCACGACGTCCTCGATGCCCTGATGCTCGCGGACCGCGTGGTGATCCTGGAAAACGGCCGGATCAGCGAGGACGGCCCCACCCGCGACGTCCTGCAGCGGCCGCGCAGCCGCTTCGCCGCCGGGCTCGCCGGGCTCAATTTCCTGGCCGGTGACATCACTGAACATGGCCTTCGGTCCGTCGGGCTGAGCCTCTACGGACAGCACCACGACTTCCCCGGCCCGCTGCCCGCCGGACAGCCGGGCGTGGCGGTCTTCCCGCCGTCGGCCGTCTCCGTTTTCCTGTCCGAAGCGCACGGCAGCCCGCGCAATGCCTTCCCGGTGACCATCACCGACCTGGAGCCGCACGGCGACCAGATCCGCGTCCGCGCGGGCGATAGCGGGCAACTGAGTGCGGATATCACCCCGGCCGCCGCCGCCGATCTGGGGCTCGCCCCAGGCATGCGGGTGTACTTCGTGGTCAAGGCCGGCGCCGTGGCCATCTACCCCAGCTAACCCCCAAACGCTCTCTCACTTAACGTGGCTTTTTGTCCGACGCTCTATCACTCAATGCGGGTTTTGGGCCGACGCTCTATCACTTCCCGCGCCCCCGACGCGGGTAGGCTGGTCAGCGTCGTCCGGACGAGGGCGGCGGTATTGGGGGAAAGCATGAAGAAAATTACGACGGCGGCTGCCGCACTGGCGTTGCTGGCGGGCCTTACCAGCTGCAGCCTGTTCCCGTCGCCAACGCGGCCGCCGGACATCGCGCCGGCCACGCCCGTGTCGGCGCTGCCGCCGGAGTGCCCGTTTGTTGGGCAGAATGACCTGACCCCGGTCCGGATCCCCCTTGGCACGCCACGTAAGACGATCGGCAGCGTCCTGAACGCCTACAGCGGTTGGTTCAATGCGGGTTCCGAACTGGTCGCCGTGTGGAGTCCCGGCACGGCGGTCCCCGAAAGCTGCGTTGAGCGGCTGGCAGTCCGGAACGCGGAGGCTTATTCGAGAACCTTGTTCACCGCCCACAGCGACGTGGCCTGGCAGGAGTATTTTGCGTCGGTGAAGGCGATGAACCAGCAGAACCTGGCGGCGGTCCGCCTGGCCGGGCCGGGCATGAGCGGGCGGGGGAAGTTCGAACTGCTGAAGGAAATCGAATTCCAGCGCCACGGACAGCGGGACGTTCCTCAAGTTCGACGCCGTTTACCGGCCCGTCGTCGCCGGGGAGGGCAACTGGGAGGATCTGGACAAGCCAACCCGCTGGTACGTGGAACTGGTCCCGGCGGGGGAATTCCTGGTGATCAACTACATCGAGACGAAACCCGCGGCCGGTTAGCTACCGTCCTAGATTGATCACGCAAGCGGCGATACAGTGCAAGGACACCACTTCCAGGCGTCCGGGTGATGCTGCCGGGAGCCTGGTTCGCTGTGGGCAAAAAGGCTCTAAGTATTGCGTACTTCAAAGTTGAGCGTAGTAGACTCAAGTTAGCAAAAATGCTCATTCCGGAAGGAGCTCTCTTTGGATTTCAAACCCACCACCAAGAGCCAGGAGGCTCTTTCGGCGGCAGCCATGAATGCCTCCACCATCGGCAACCCCCAGGTTGAACCTGCGCACGTGCTCAAGGCCCTGATGGATCAGCGGGAGGGCGTCGCCGTCGCGCTCCTCCGGGCTACGGGCGCAGACCCGGACACCGTCAGCGTCCAGGCGAGCAGTGCCATCAAGGCCCTGCCGGCAACGTCGGGCGGTTCCGCGCAGCAGGCCCAGCCTTCCCGGCCCGCGCTGCAGGCCATCCAAAACGCCAAAAACGAGGCCGACCGCCTCGGCGACACCTTTGTGTCCACCGAGGTGCTGCTGCTGGGGCTCTCTGCCGGAAGTGACGCCGTCGGGCGGTTAATGCGCGACGCCGGTGCCTCCCATGAGGCGCTCCTCGCCGCCCTGCCGGGTGTCCGCGGTGACCGTAAAGTCACCAGCCCGGACCCTGAGAACACGTTCCAGTCCCTGGAGAAGTTCGGCACTGACCTCACCGCGATGGCGCGCTCGGGCAAGCTGGACCCGGTGATCGGCCGCGACACCGAGATCCGCCGTATCATCCAGGTGCTGAGCCGCCGCACCAAGAACAACCCCGTCATCATTGGCGAGCCCGGTGTGGGCAAGACTGCCGTGGTCGAAGGCCTCGCTCAGCGCATCGTCGCAGGCGACGTGCCGGAAAGCCTGCGCGGCAAGACGCTGATCGCCCTGGACCTCGCCTCGATGGTGGCAGGAGCCAAATACCGCGGCGAATTCGAGGAGCGGCTCAAGGCCGTCCTGGAGGAAATCAAGAACTCCGAGGGGCAGATCGTCACCTTCATCGACGAGATCCACACCGTGGTGGGGGCGGGCGCCACGGGGGAGTCGTCCATGGATGCCGGCAACATGCTCAAGCCCATGCTGGCCCGCGGTGAGCTGCGGCTGATCGGTGCCACCACGCTGGACGAGTACCGCGAGAACATCGAGAAGGACCCGGCACTCGAGCGCCGGTTCCAGCAGGTCTACGTCGGCGAGCCGAGCGTGGAGGACACCATCGGCATCCTCCGCGGCCTTAAGGAGCGCTACGAGGCGCACCACAAGGTAACCATTGCTGACGCCGCACTGGTGGCCGCGGCAACGCTGTCCAACCGCTACATCTCGGGGCGGCAGCTGCCGGATAAGGCCATCGACCTGGTGGATGAGGCCGCATCGCGGCTGCGGATGGAGATCGACTCCGCGCCGGAGGAGATTGACCAGCTGCGCCGTGCAGTGGACCGGCTAACCATGGAGGAGCTTGCCCTTGCGAACGAAAAGGACGCCGCCTCCGTAGAGCGATTGGCGGCCCTCCGTGCGGACAAGGCGGACAAGACCGAAGAGCTGGACGCGCTGAACGCCCGTTGGGAAGCCGAGAAGGCCGGCCTTAACCGCGTGGGCGACCTCAAGGCCAAGCTCGACGAACTGCGCTCCACCTACGACAAAGCCGCGCGCGAAGGCGACCTGGAGACGGCGTCGCGGATCCTTTACGGCGAGATCCCGGCGTTGGAGCGCGAGCTGAACGCCGCCGCGGCAGCCGAAGAGGCTGTCACGGACAAATCCGGCCAGATGGTGGCTGAGCAGGTCACCGCGGACGACATCGCGGAGGTTATTTCGGCCTGGACGGGCATTCCCGCCGGCCGCATGCTGCAGGGTGAAAGCCAGAAGCTGCTGCACATGGAGGAGGAGCTGGGCAAGCGGCTCATTGGCCAGTCCAAGGCCGTGACGGCGGTTTCGGATGCGGTCCGCCGTGCGCGGGCCGGCATCAGCGACCCCAACCGGCCCACAGGCTCGTTCCTGTTCCTGGGCCCCACCGGTGTTGGCAAGACGGAACTCGCCAAGGCGCTCGCGGACTTCCTGTTCGACGACGAACGCGCGATGGTCCGGATCGACATGTCCGAGTACGGCGAGAAGCACTCTGTGGCCCGGCTCGTCGGCGCCCCTCCGGGCTATGTCGGCTACGAGGAGGGCGGCCAGTTGACTGAGGCCGTCCGCCGTCGGCCGTATTCAGTGATCCTGCTCGACGAAGTGGAGAAAGCCCACCCAGAGGTTTTTGACATCCTCCTGCAGGTGCTCGACGACGGCCGGCTCACGGATGGCCAGGGCCGAACCGTGGACTTCCGCAACGTGATCCTGGTTCTGACCTCGAACCTGGGGAGCCAGTTCCTGGTGGATCCAACGCTGGATCCCCAGGCCAAGCGGGATGCCGTTATGGCCACGGTCAACGCGTCCTTCAAACCGGAGTTCCTGAACCGGTTGGACGAGGTGGTGCTGTTCGACGCCCTGACCGTGGACGAGTTGGCGCACATCGTGGAACTCCAGGTGGCCGAGCTCGGAAAGCGGCTGCACGACCGCCGGCTCACCCTGGAAGTGTCCGAGGGTGCCCGCTCCTGGCTGGCAATGTCCGGCTTCGATCCTGCCTACGGTGCCCGGCCGCTGCGGAGGCTCGTTCAGCGGGAAATCGGCGACCGCCTGGCCAAGGCCATCCTCGCCGGGGATATCGCGGACGGTGACACCGTGCTCGTGGACGCCGCGGCCGACGTCGACGAACTCACCGTTGAAGGGCTGGAGGCACTCACAGGGCTGGACGGCGGCGCGCCCGCCGGCACCGGCCTGGTGGTGCGGCGGAAGAAATAAAGCGGACCCGTATGCGGAAAGCGCCCCCTCCGGTGGAGGGGGCGCTTTCGGGTGCTGCCGGTTTCTGCTAGACGGCCGTGTAGCCGCCGTCGATCGGAATGGTCGCGCCCGTGATGAACTTCGCCTTGTCGCTCGCCAGGAAGGTGATGAGATCGGCAACTTCCTGCGCCTCGCCGACGCGGCCGGCCGGGTGCAGCTTTGCGTACTGCTCAAGGGTCGGCTCGTCGATGAGCGGGGTCCGGATGACGCCCGGGGCCACCGCGTTTACACGGATGCCCTCCTTCGCATACATCGTCCCGGCGGCGCGGGTCATGTTCACGACGCCGCCCTTCGAAGCCGAGTAGGCGATGTTGTTCGAGATGGCCACGAGGCCGAACATCGATGCGAGGTTGACAACGACACCGCCGTTGCCCTGCTTGAGAAGCTGTGCGATGGCGTACTTGTTGGTGTAGAACACGCCGGAGTAGTCGATGCCGTTGGTGCGCTCCCAGTTTTCCACGGTGGAGGTGACAACGTCGCCCTCGCCGCCGACACCGGCCGAGGCGACGGCAATGTCGAGGCTGCCGAACTCCTCGACCGTCTTGGCGACGGCGGCCTCAACGTTTTCGGCCTTCGAGACGTCGCCCTGGAAGAACTTCGCGCCAATCTCGTCGGCGACTTCCTGCGACTTGGGGTTGAAATCGAAGATCATGACCTTCGCGCCTTCGGCAATGAAGGCCTTTGCGGTCGCGAGACCGAGCCCCGATCCGCCGCCGGTGATGAATGCGACCTTGTTCTCGAGTTGCATGAGTCAGTCCAATCTCTAAGCGATTTCGCGGTCACGGTCGTGTCGATGTTCCCGCGGTGCGCATTTTATATGCGTATACATCTATCTTGCCACTAATAGTTGAAAAGTCAACCTTTGTGTGTCGGTGGGGCATCGGGAGGCGATGCCTGCGAAGGATGTTTAGGGCAGACTGGTGACGTGAGCGGAATCCGGTGGGTGCTGCACGTCGATCTCGACCAGTTCATCGCGGCGGTCGAAGTGCTCCGGCGGCCGGAGCTTGCGGGCAGGCCGATTATTGTCGGTGGTCGGGGCGACCCCACGGAACGGGCTGTGGTGTCCACCGCATCCTACGAAGCCAGGGCGTTCGGCGTGGGTTCCGGAATGCCCTTACGCATTGCTGCCCGGAAAGTGCCCGACGCCGTGATCCTGCCCGTCGATCACGAGGCTTACCTCGCGGCGTCCGAAACGGTGATGGCTACCCTGCGCGCGCAGCCGTGCGCCACTGTCCAGGTACTCGGGTGGGACGAAGCCTTTATTGGCACCGAGACAGAGAATCCCGAAGCCTACGCCCGGCAGGTGCAGGCCGCTGTCCTGGAACAAACACGGCTGCACTGCAGCGTGGGCATCGGCGATACCCTGGTCCGGGCCAAGGTCGCCACCGGTTTCGGCAAGCCGGCCGGCGTTTTCCGTCTCACTGCCGGGAACTGGCTCGCGGTCATGGGCCCCCGGCCCACCAGGGACCTGTGGGGCGTCGGAGCCAAAGTGTCGGGCCGGCTGGCCAAACTCGGCATCAGTACGGTCGCCGAGCTCGCCGCCTCCGACCCCCAAGACCTGGTCCCGGAGTTCGGCCCCAAGATGGGCCCCTGGTACGCGGAGCTGGGGCGCGGGGACGGCGCCAGCGTTGTGGACGACACCCCGTGGGTGGCCCGCGGGCACAGCCGGGAAACCACTTTCCAGCAGGACCTGAGCAGCCCCGCGCAGGTGGACGACGCCGTCAGGGAGCTGACAGCGCGCGTCCTTGAGGACGTGGTGGCCGAAGGGCGGCCAGTGGTCGGGCTGACCCTCAAGGTCCGGTACGCGCCCTTCATCACCACAACCCACGCCAGGAAGATTCCCGAGACCTTCGACCGGAACGAAATCCTGGCCCGCGCCCTGGATCTCGCAACCGCAATCGAAGCGGAGCGCCCCATCCGGCTTCTGGGCCTGCGGGCCGAAATGGCAATGCCCGACGATGCCCGAAAGGGACACACGCCCACGCGTGGCGGCTGGTGACGGCCTTGCGCGCCTGATGCGGCGGAACCGTCCGGCGGGCCGACCAGGGCCCATGAGCGTCCCCCTGGTTCGAGCGACCATGCGATCAGGCCACGGGCGACCTGTCTGTCGGCCGTAAGTATTCAAAGATCACGGTCGTATTCGTGCCGGCCACTTCCGGCCTGAGGCTGAGGTTGGCGGCCACGAGGTCGCGGAGTGCGGCCGAATCAGACACGGCGACGTGAATAAGGAAATCCCGGTCCCCGGTGACGAAGAAGATGCTCTCGACGGCGGGCAGGCCGGCCAGGTAGTTTTCGAACTCGGTGAGGTTGGCCCGCGCATGGGCGTGAAGCCGGATGGCGATGAGGGCCTGCAGTCCGCGCCCTACTGCCGCCGGATCCACATCCGCGTGGAAGCCGCGGATGATGCGCCGCTCCTGAAGGGAGCGGATCCGGCCGTGGCAGGTGGAGGGGGCGATGCCGGCGGCGGCCGCAATGGCGTTGTTCGGCGTCCGTGCGTCGGCCTGCAGCAGCCGGATGATGAGGTGGTCCGTTTCGTCCAGGACCGCATGCCGAGTGTTGTTCGGTCCTGGCGCAAAACTTCCGACCTTTTCTGAATTAAGTGGCATAAGGCCAGCTTCGCCCAGAATGATTGCCGAATCAATTGAGGTTGGTTTTTACATTCTTCAGACTGAAGCCAATGCCATGTGGCATGAGTCATGGTTGAAGGAGAGTGGAATGTACGCACGTGCACAGTCGCCCCGCACCGCCGTCGTTGTCGGTGCTGGAATGGTTGGCCTGGCTACGGCCTGGCATCTGCAGGAACGCGGGGTCGAGGTGACAGTCCTCGAGCGCTCCGCCGTCGCTGCCGGCGCATCGTGGGGCAACGCCGGCTGGCTCACGCCAGGCATGGCCATGCCGCTGGCCGATCCGACCCTGTGGTCCTACGCACCGAAGGCACTGCTCGATGCCAGTGCGCCGCTCCATATCCCGGCCCGGCTGGATCCGAAGCTGTGGGCGTTCCTGGCACGCTTCGGCCTGCACGCCACTGCCAAGGCCTGGGACAAGGCCATGGCTGCGCTGACGCCGATTGACCGGATGGCCCTGAACGCCTTCGATGAGCTGACTTCCGGCGGCGTGGACGCGTGGACGCGGAAGGGACCCTTCGTCATCGGGTTCGAGCAGGAAAAGGAAAGCAAGCCGTTCGTCCACGAGATCCAGCAGGTGGAAAAGGCCGGGCAGAACGTGCCGCTCACGCGTCTGGACAATCCGCAGCTCAAGGTGCCACAGCTCTCCGCCGGTGTCTCAACCGTCTACGAAATGGAGGAGCAGCGCTTCATCGAACCCGGGCCGTTTGTTCAGGCACTGGCCGATGCCGTGCAGGCCCGCGGCGGAAGAATTATGAGCGGGATGGAAGTGCGGGCTTTGCGTCACGGCCCGCAGGGGATCTCTGTGGAGAGCTACGGGCAGGAGCCGGTCCAGGCTGACGTCGTGGTGCTGGCCACCGGAGCCTGGCTGCCGGCGCTGGCCAAGCCGCTTGGTGTGAAGACCCGGATCCAGGCTGGCCGTGGCTATTCCTTCAGCGTCGCCACGGATGATCCCGCCGAGTTCCCCATCTACTTCCCGGCCCGCCGGGTGGCGTGCACGCCGTATCAGGGCCGGCTCAGGATTGCCGGCACCATGGAGTTCCGCGGCCCGGATGAGCCATTGCAGACGGGACGCATCGATGCCATCCTCGCCTCGGTGCGGCCACTGTTCACCAACATGGATCTGGAGAACCTCGAGGACATTTGGGTGGGTGCCCGCCCCGTCACGCCTGACGGGCTGCCCGTGATCGGCGCGACCCGTTCCCCGGGGGTCTACGTCGCCGGCGGCCACGGCATGTGGGGAATCGTGCTTGGACCGGCCACCGGCAAACTGCTGGCCGAGCAGATCACCACCGGGCACATTCCGCAGGAGATCCGCCCCTTCGACCCGCTCCGGTGACCCTCAGCCGGCAAGCGCCCCGGCCTGATCAGGCCGGGGCCGTCGGCAGGACCAGCAGGTAGCCGGTTGGCAGACCGCTGCTCCAGCGCCGCGGCTCGCGGACCACAAACTGCGTCGCCAGCTGCTCCGGGGTGAGCAGGCTGTTGGGTGCGGGCGAGGGACCCCATTGTCCGCTGCCGTTCGGGTAGAGCGGATCCTGGACGCGGATGCCGGTGACGGTGAACTTGGGGAATTCGTGGGGGTCGCCGAGCGACTCAAACCCGCTCATCACCCAGGCATGCCGGCCGCTCCACATGACCAGCCCGACAGGCCGGCCCGTGTTGGCGATGGCGCGCGCGGCGGTTTGCAGGGCGTCTTGGTAGTCGGCGATGCTCACCACCTTGTATGGGCCCATCCCGGCTTCGGTCAGCACCTGGGCCCACCCGAACGGGTTGGCACCGTTGAACGAGTCAGACGACCGTGCCCGGGCCATCTCCCACAGCTGGTTCTGTTGGGTACGGTCGGTCCAGGTGCCGCCGCCGGTGCCGTCGATGAGGTTGTGTGCGATCTGAATGCTCGCCGCAACACACCAGTCGAAGGTGTACTGCGGCACGAAGTCCCCCTCCCGGTAGAGGTTGAGGGCGAACGCCTGGGGCGCCGCAGGCGGTGCGGGAACCGGAGTCGGGACGGGGCTCGGCGCGGCGGTGGGTGCCGGGAGGGCGGGCGGCTGAAGGGCCGCGGCCGTCTCACCCGCTGCTGACGGCGCCGCCGAGATGGCAGGGGCAGGCTGACCGGTTGCGTCGTCGAGGCGGGTCGCGGGCGCGCAGGCACCGAGGAGGGTCGCCAAGGCAACGAGCCAAGCCAGAAGACTGGCGCGCGCACCGATCATGGTTCAGTTTAGCGCGACGCCAAATAGCTCAGGAGGCGTAGCCCCAGCCAAACATCAGTTGAGGATGCGCCCGGCCGGCTCGGGTGGCGTCGGCATAATCCGCTCGAAGATGTCCAGGACTGCCTGGGTTGCCCGGCCAACTCCGTGGTGGCGCCACAGCACCACAACGGCGAGGTATGTGGGCGGACCGGCAAGCTCACGGTAGACCAGGCCCGGCGGGTTGATGTGCCGGACCGACGACAACGTGAGGGTGACGCCCACCCCTGCGGCCACCAGGCTGAGGACGGCGTAAGAGTCGGGCGCTTCCTGCATCACATGCGGCGAAAATCCTGCTTCCAGGGCAAGCCGGGTGGTCGCCTCCCGGAGGTTTGAGCCGATAGTTGCCGGGAAGGCCACAAAGGGTTCTTGAGCGAGATCCGTCAGCTGGATAGTGCCCGCGGATGCAAGGGGGTGGTCCTCCGGCAGGGCAACCAAAAGGCGTTCATAGCTGAACACGCGCGTCCGGACATCCTTGTCCCGCACCGGAAGCCGCCCGAACCCGATGTCGATGGCGCCGGAGGCTACTTCCGCCGGCGCCAGGCCGCCGTACACGAGCGACTTAAGTTTCAGCTCGATGCCGGGTTCTGCGGTACGCACCGCCTTGGCCAGCGGCGGCACCACGTCCCGGCTGCTCGCACCGGCGTACCCCACCAGCACCTGGCCCACTACGGCCGAGCTGCCGAGCGTCGCAGCACGCTCGATGAGACTGGCGCTTTCCAGCGTCTTCAGGATCGGCTCCAGCACCGCGTGCCCCGCATCGGTCAGGCGGACGGTCCGGGAAGACCGTTCAAAAAGCGCGACGCCGAGCTCCTGCTCCAGCCGGCGGATCCACACGCTGAGCTGCGGCTGGGCAACTGCCAGCCGCTCGGCCGCGCGGCCAAAGTGCAGTTCTTCGGCAAGGACTGCAAACGCCCGAAGGTACTTCAGATGCATCTGCCCAGCCACCCATAACGGTTTCGTAATCGGACTCTTACTTAAAGTTTATTGGACAGTTATCGGCTTGTTCTGCGATCTTGAGTGTGCGCTAGGTTACCCACGGCTGTGATGCGGGGCATCGACCCCCGCCCGCCGCAAGCTTCCCAGCGCCTCCCCAGGTCAGCCGGCAGGCACCCCTTTATCTGCTGCGCGCCAAAACTCTTTCAATTCAATGAGGACAATCATGACCAAAACTATGGACAGGGCCGAAATTCCCGTCGCCAAGCGTGCCGTGGGCATGCAGAAGGTGACCGGCTTCTTCACCGAGCTGATGCGGCGCTTCCTGCCGGATCCCTTTGTGTTCGCCATCATCCTGACCATCCTGACGGTCATCCTCGCCATCGTGATCGAGGGCCAGAGCTTCGACGACGTCACGGCGTCATGGGGAAACGGATTCTGGTCCCTGCTCGCGTTCACTACCCAGATGGCCGTCATCCTGGCCATGGGCTACGTCCTTGCCAACGCGCCCGTTGTCGAGCGCTTGCTCAACGCCATCGTCAGCCACGTGGAAACACCGCGCACCGCGGTGATCGTGGCAACGTTGGTGGGTGCCGTGGGTTCTTACCTCAACTGGGGATTCGGCCTGGTCATCGGCGGAATCGTTGCCAAGAAGCTGGCCCTGCACGTCAAGGGCGTCCACTACCCGCTAATCATCGCCGCGGCCTACAGCGGATTTACCATGTACGGCCTGGGCCTTTCCGCCACCATCCCGATGGTCATTTCGACGCCGGGACACCCGATGGAGAAGCAGATGGGTCTCATCCCGCTGGCAGAGACCATCTTCTCGCTGCCGATGCTGGTCACCGCCGCCATGGTCCTGGTGACGCTGCCGCTGCTGAACGCCATGCTCCACCCCAAGCCCGGCCAGCCCGTCACCGAGATCAACCGTGCCCTGCACCTCTCCGAGCCCACCAAGGCCGTTGTGGTGGATGGTGACGCCAACACCTTCGCGTCCAAGCTCAACAACAGCCGCATCCTCGCCATGGCAATCGGCGCGCTCGGAATGGCCTACGTTGTGGTGCACTTCGTCCGGGGCGGCGGCGTTGACCTGAACCTGATCAACTTCTTTATCCTGTTCCTCGGCATCCTGCTCCTGGGCACGCCCAACGCCTACCTCAAGCAGCTCAACGAGGGCATCAAGACCATCTCGGGCATCATCCTGCAGTTCCCGTTCTACGCAGGGATCATGGCCATCATGGCTGCCTCCGGTTTGGTTGTGACCATTTCGGGGGTCTTCACCAGCATCTCCACTCCCGAGACGCTGCCGTTTTGGGGCCTGATCAGCTCGTTCCTGATCAATTTCTTCGCACCGTCCGGCGGCGGCCACTGGATGATCCAGGGCCCCTTCATGATCGATGCTGCGAACGCGATCGGCGCTTCCCCTGCCCAGACCGCCATGTCCGTCATGCTGGGCAACGCCTGGAACGACCTGGTCCAGCCTTTCTGGATCCTCCCCGCCCTGGCGCTGTCCAAGCTCAAGCTGAAGGACATTATGGGTTACACCGTGATCATGATGTTCTGGGTGGGAATCATCTACGTCGGCGCCATCCTCCTCTGGGGCTACCTGGGCTAAGCCCACTTCAACACGAAAAGAGAAACAAATGCTGTTCCTGGTACGCATGGACGTCAATCTTCCCGCTGATATGCCTTCGGAGGAGGCAGCTGCCATCAAGGCAGTCGAAAAGGCCTATTCGCAGGACCTGCAGCAGCAGGGCAAATGGCGCCACATCTGGCGCGTTGTGGGCGAATACTCCAATTACTCGGTGTTCGACGCCGAAAGCAACGACGAGCTGCACAACATGCTCTCGGGCCTGCCGCTGTTCCCGTACATGGACATCTCAGTCACGCCCCTGGCGAAGCACCCGTCAGACGTCAACTGACAGCGGGAGTGCTGCAACGCCGTCGTGCTCCCTTGGTACTCAGGGGAGCACGCTGGCGTTGATGACGTTCCCGGCGTCGGCCGTCACATAGCAGTCCACCCTGCGGTCACCGGAATCCCAGCTAGTGCCGCTGGGATAGGCGCGCTGGAAGTTGAGCGTGTAGCCGTCGGCTGTCGGGGCCAGCTTGGCCGCCCGGCAGGCGTCCAATGCCTTAGCGGCCAGGGCCTCCCGGCCCGGATAGGAATCTTTGGCCGGGTAACGGAACACGGCCACCAGTTGGGCGGAGTGGCCGGTATCGCAGGCCACCACCGTCGACCGGAGGGCCGCGGGATCAAAATCCTTGAAGCAGTCACCCAGCCGGTAGTTCAGCGGTGTCACGCCCTCCCGCGGCAGCGCGACGGGGGTAGGCAGGGGTGTGGGGGAGATCTCCACGACGCCGGAGCCGGGATCGCCGGCCGGGGCGGTCGGTTCGGAATCCAGCCGGCCGGCGAGCCACACGAGAGCGACCACAACACCAATCAAAACCAGCGCGAAGACACCCTTCAGCAGCATTGACGCGGCCCGACGCTGCTTCTGCGGGGACGGTTCTGCGGGAGCCGGCGGGGCCTCCACCTGCGCCAACCCGGCTGTGGGCGGGCCAGCAGGTTTGGGTGGGATGGGACGTTGTTCGTGGTTGTCCATCCGGATACCCTCCTGGGTTTCACCTCGTCTGGGTGCTGTTCCGTGCACACGGACCGGCAACTCTTGAGGAGACTCTATCCAACAAAAATGCCGGGAACCCGCGGTTCGTCGCGGAAAGGGTACCGGACATGGCGCCCGAACGCACAGGCTGGCAAGCACCGGCCGCCGAAAGCATGTAATCTAGGTGTACGACAAATTGACCAAACATTCCGGGGCCTCACCGATCGCCAAGGTGACCACCTCCGGTCCGAGTACAAAAGGGGGTCACGCCATGGGGCGCGGCCGTCAAAAGGCAAAAGCTACCAAGCAGGCTCGGGACATTAAGTACTACTCCCCGAACACTGATTATTCGGCCCTTCAGCGTGAGCTCAAGGGTCGTGAAGGTCTTGCCACGAGCCATTTCGCGAATGAACCGGTTGAACCGGACTATTCGGCTTACGTGGATAAGTACGCGGAAGATTTGGAAGAAGACGACGACGAGGTGCACACCCGTCGGATCGGCTAGCTGTCGCTAGCCGGTTCCGCCATAGGCGGCCGGCGCCGTGTCACCGCAGTGCAATCGGACGCCCCATCTGTCCGCTTGCACAGCGCTTCTTTTTCAGCACCTTGGTTCCAATCGGACCCCGGTGTTGGCCTCAGTTATCAGGCCCGTTGCCTGTACCGGAATCCGGTGCAGGCGGCGGGTTTTTTGGTGTTGACTGGAGTCTGGATGCGATATGCCGCCCGTGAAAGGACCCCCGATGCCAGAGAATTCCTCCCCACCGCGCTACCGTCACGGCGAACCGTGCTGGGCTGACGTCCAGACCCGGGACGTCGAAGCGGCCAAGGCCTTCTACACTGAGGTGTTCGGCTGGACGTTCAAAGACCTGCCCACGCCGGATGGCCGCAGCTACGCCCAAGCCTTCGCGGGGGAGGATCTGGTAGCTACGGTTGCGCCGCAGAATCCGCACCAGGAATCGCTGGGTACCGCCGCCCAGTGGAACATCTACTTCGCAGCCGAGGACGCCGGCGCGCTGGCCGAGGAGGTTCCCCATGCCGGCGGTGCCGTGCAGTTTGGCCCCGAGGAGATTGGGGACACCGGTGTGATGGTGTTTGTGGATCCGCCAGGTGGCGGGACCACCGGCGTGTGGCAGCCCGGAACGCATACCGGCACCGGCCGGTACAACGCGCCCGGTGCGCTGTCCTGGACGGAACTCCTCACGCCCGAGCCGCAGGCCGCCGTCGGGTTCTTCCAGCAACTGTTCGGCCACGAGGTGACTGAGTACCCCCAGGACGACGGCGGGACGTACTCAACGCTGATGGTGAACGGCGCAGAGGTGGCCGGAATCGTCGCGGCTGAGGCGCCTGCGAGGTGGCAGATCTACTTCGGCGTCGCTGACGTGGCTGACGCCGTGCGGAAGGCGGTGGCAGCCGGTGCCGAGGTGCTGATCGCACCCGAGGCTGACGACGACGAGACGCCGGGCGCCACGGCCACCCTCAAGGACCCGCAGGGCGGCGAGTTCAGCCTGCTGGAGGTGTAGCCCGGTTAAATGCGTCGAGTGCTCCGTAAACGCCGTTTTGAGGGGTCAAAAGGGCGGTTACGGAGCACTCGATGGCTCGCGGGGGGTGTTACGCGTAGGCGTTGACCAAACGGACGGCGCCGCCGTCCACTCCCTTGGCGCCCTGGACGTAGTCCGGGCCGGACTTGAGAATGGAATCCGAGTCGGCCGTGACGGTGCCCATGACCCAGGACGGCAGGCCGCGGTCGTTGAGGCGGGTCACGGCGGCGTCGGCAGCTTCGGCGGACACGATGGCCACCATGCCCACACCGAGGTTCAGGGTGCGCTCGAGGTCGGCCAGCGGGACGTTGCCCAGCTCCGAGACCAGCTTGAAGATGGCCGGAAGTTCCCAAGTGGCGCGGTCAACCGTGGCCACGAGGCCTTGCGGCAGGACGCGGGCCAGGTTGGCGGCCAAGCCGCCGCCGGTGACGTGGCTGAAGCCGTGCACCGCGTTGGAGCTGTTCACGGGGAAGGCGCGGGCCAGGTCCAGGCAGTCGGCGGCGTACACGCGGGTGGGTTCCAGCAGTTCCTCGCCCAGCGTGCGGCCCAGCTCGGAGACCTGGCGGTCCAGGGCCCAGCCGGCGTGGTTGATGACGCGGCGGACCAGGGAGTAGCCGTTGGAATGCAGGCCGGACGATGCCATGCCGATCACGACGTCGCCGGCGCGGACTCGTTCCGGGCCGAGCAGGTCGGAGGCTTCCACAACGCCGGTGGCGGCACCTGCGACGTCGTATTCCTGCTCACCCAGCAGGCCCGGGTGCTCGGCGGTTTCGCCGCCCACCAGGGCGGTGCCGGCCACGGAGCAGGCGGCCGCGATGCCACGGACGATGTCCGCGATGCGCTCCGGGACAACCTTGCCGCAGGCGATGTAGTCGGTCATAAAGAGCGGCTCGGCGCCCACCACCACGATGTCGTCCACCACCATGCCCACCAGGTCAAAGCCGATGGTGTCGTGGATGTCCATGGCCTGGGCGATGGCAACCTTGGTGCCCACACCGTCGGTGGACGTGGCCAGCAGCGGGCGCTTGTAGGTCAGCAGCTTTGAGACGTCGTAGAGTCCGGCGAAGCCGCCCACACCGCCAAGGACGGAGGAGTTGTGGGTGGCCTTCACGGCACCCTTCATGAGCTCGACGGCGCGGTCGCCGGCTTCAACGTCAACACCGGCCGAAGCGTACGTGATGCCTGCGGCGTTCCCGGAGGTGTTGCCGGCGGCGGGGGATGCGGAAGTCATACGGACTCTTTCTTGTCGGCGCCGGGGGTGGTGGCTGCTGCATGGTGGATCTCGGGCACGCGGTCTTCGTCGGTGAGCAGGTCCTCAAACTCTGCATCCGGACCCGGGTCGCAACCGTCCGAGCCTTCGGCATCTGCCGGATCCGCGTGGTCGTCGACGGCGGGCGCGGACAGGGCGGCCGTGGCGCCGGGCAGCGCGGAGGCCGACGGCGTGAGGCCGCCGAGGTCGGTGCGCTCCAGCAGGTTCTTGCCTAGTTTGTCCGGGCTGGGGAGCTCGATAGGGTACTTGCCGGTGAAGCAGGCGGTGCAGAGGCGTTCGCGCGGCTGCCGGGTGGCGTCGATCATGCCGTCTTCGGAGATGTAGGCGAGCGAGTCGGCACCAATGGCCTGGGAGATTTCGTCGATGGTGGCGCCGTTGGCGATCAGCTCCGCTCGGGAGGCGAAGTCGATGCCGTAGAAGCACGGCCACTTAACCGGCGGCGAGGAAATCTTGATGTGGACGGACGCGGCACCGGCTTCGCGGAGCATGCGGACGATGGCGCGCTGGGTGTTCCCTCGGACGATCGAGTCATCCACCACCACAACGCGCTTGCCGCGGATCACGGACTCGAGGGCGTTCAGCTTCAAACGGATGCCCAGCTGGCGGAGCGTCTGGGAGGGCTGGATGAAGGTCCGGCCCACGTAGGAGTTCTTGACGAAGCCGTGCGCGAACGGGATGCCGGATTCCTCGGCGTAGCCCACGGCGGCGGGGGTTCCGGATTCGGGGACGGGAATGACGATGTCCGCTTCCTGGGTGTTTTCGCGGGCCAGCTGCCGGCCCATCTCCACGCGGGACTCGTAAACGGAGCGGCCGGAGATGGAGGCGTCGGGGCGCGCGAGGTAGACGTATTCGAAAACGCAACCCGCCGGCGTCGGCTCCGCGAAGCGCTTGGAACGCACGCCGTCCTCGTCGATGGCGATGAACTCGCCCGGCTCGATCTCACGGATGAAGCTGGCGCCCACAGTGGCCAGGGCGGACTGTTCGGAGGCCACAACCCAGCCGCGCTCCAGCCGGCCCAGGACCAGCGGGCGGATGCCGTAGGTGTCGCGTGCTGCATAGAGCGTGCCCTCATCCATAAAGACGAAGCAGAAGCCGCCCTTGATCTTGGGCAGCAGCTCCATGGCGGTCTGTTCGAGGGTCTTGCCGTCCTCGCCCTCCAGGAGCGCGGTGACCAGGGCGGTGTCCGAGGTGTTGCCCTGCTTCATTTCGCCGCTGAGCTGGCCGCCGTTGCGTTCCTGGATCATGGCGTTGAGCTCGGCGGTGTTGGTGAGGTTGCCGTTGTGCGCGAGGGCCACAGTGCCGGTGCTGGTGGCGCCAAGGGTGGGCTGGGCGTTGGCCCAGTGGCTGGCTCCGGTGGTGGAGTAGCGGCAGTGTCCCACTGCGAGGTGCCCGGTCAGGGTGTTCAGCGTGGTCTCATCGAACACCTGGGAAACGAGGCCCATGTCCTTATAGACGTTAATCCGCTTGCCGTCACTGGTAGCTATACCAGCGGACTCCTGACCGCGGTGCTGCAATGCATACAGCCCGTAATAGGTTAGTTTTGCTACTTCTTCACCTGGTGCCCAGACCCCAAAAACGCCACAAGCGTCCTGAGGGCCTTTTTCGCCAGGGAGAAGATCATGAGAAAGTTTTCCATCGCCGCGTGCCACTGGTCGATTATCTCACGAGATGGGGTAACACTTGGCCGCGCCCGCATTTGTGACTGCCTGCGGTGACCCGGCCCTGAACCTACTGGCCAGTACCGTCGTCGGGCTCGGAATCAGGGACGGCCTCAACGACGGCACGTTCCTGGCGCCTGACGCTCCGCCGGTCCAGGACAAGGGCCGCCACTGCGCCGAGGATGGCGCCGCCGGCGCCGAACATGACCAGGAAGAAACCGAAGACTGCTCCGCGGTCGAAGCTTTCGTCACCGGGAAGGGCATACGCCACGATTGCTGCGGCGGCGACGCCCACCAGTGCGCCGAGGATGAGGAACGGCACATATTTGGGTGCCCGGCGGACGGTGACCTGGCGGCGCTCGGCGGGTAATTCTTCGGAAGACATGACCTCTAGCCTACTCATTCCCCCTTACGCACTCTTCCCCCCCCGGGTTGCTCTATCACTTTTGGCTGCCAAACCGGCCGAATGGGAACCAGAAGTGATAGAGCAACCGGGGGCGGCGGGTTTCGGGCATGGAGGGCATGACTCTTGCGGGAATATTTGCCCCGCCTTGATGGGGCCTTGAGCGTCACTGGCCACACTCGGAGCAGGAGCTTCAACGGAGAGCTTCGAGGAATGCGCGGCTGGCCGGAGGACGGTGCAGGGGTTATGGAAAAAGCTGAATCCGATAACGGGCTGCGGGGCAGGCTGACGGGCTCGTGGCGGCTTTTGAAACAGGGCCACCGCCCCCGGAGTACCGTTCACTACCTGAGCCATTCCTGGCAGCTTCGGTCCCTCTCCCGGTCATTGGCCAACGCGTTGGGTGAATCGTGGGAGGCGTCGAGTTGGCCTGGGGACCGGCTGGCGGTGGGGGTCGAACTTTCTGAAAAAGTGGAAAAACTCACCCTGCTGCTGAACCGGGAAACCGAAATCCACGGCCGCCTGGCGGCGCTCCTGAAGTAGCCGTTCCCTCCTGACCCGATCCGTGCCAGACTTACCACCATCGAGTGGCTGGGGTTACCGGGTCAGGAGATGCCGTGCATTGGTATACAGGTTGGGCCTACCTCTTAGCTGGGCTTATGACAATGGATGCGCTCCTACTGGCCTTGTGGGCGATCGACTCTGATTGGCCCAATAACTGGCGGAAGAAGCCCTGACTTCAGCGCCCGACTTCGCTCAACGCAATGTGCTAGACCCCGAGCGTCTCCCGGAGGGCTGCGACATGGCCCTGTGCCTTGACCTGGTACTGGGCCAGCGCCACGTTGCCTTGGGGGTCCACCACGACCGTGGAGCGGACGAGGCCTTCGACGATCTCACCGTTGACCAGCTTTTCACCCCAGGCGCCGTACGCGAGGGCCACGCTGTGGTCTTCGTCGGACAGGAGCGGGAAGGTCAGGCCGAAGTCGCCGGTGAAGGCGGCCAGCTTCACCGGGGCGTCGGGGGAGATGCCCAGTACTTCGTAGCCGGAGCCCTGCAGGGAGGCAAGGCTATCGCGGAAATCGCAGGCCTCGGTGGTGCAGCCCGGTGTTGCCGCTGCCGGGTAGAAGTACACAATGACGTTCTTGCCCCGGTAGTCGGACAGCGAGACAGCCTTGCCGGCGGCGTCCTGGAGGGTGAATTCCGGGGCCTGCGTACCTGGCTGAAGCTTGATGGTCAGTTGGTGGCTCATGGCGTTCCTTCGGGAGACTCTGGCGGCTAAAGGCAAAACCAGTGAAGCGGGCTTTGCGCTCTAGGAACAACTCGGGCGTCATGTGGAGTATTCCGGAGGTCACGGTTTTCCATTGACTTCGGCTGCGGCAAGGATACGGTTAAAGATACTCAGAAATGGTCTCTGAAGTACGTCGCCGCCCGCACTTCGCCACGCTTGACGGTGTGGTTCCTACTCCAATTCGCCCGCGAATCATTTCCTAGGCTGTGTCCGAATGACCGCAAATTTCATCAGAGCCCTGGCTGTCAAGTCCTTGGACATCCCGGACAAAAAGCGATGCCCGCACAAGGCTGAGTTCGATCTTGTCACTGTGGACGACTACTCTGTGGCCCGGCTGATCCTCGCGCCCGGCTGGCGCTGGTCCGAGTTCGCCAAGCCCACGGAACTGACTGACTTCTGTGAACATAACCATCTGGGCTACTGCGTCTCCGGTTCGCTGGAGATCCAAACGTCCGACGGCGCGAGGTCCACTATCAGAGCCCATGACACGTATGCGCTGCCTCCCGGGCACGACGAGTGGGTGATCGGCTCCGAGCCGTTCGTCGCCATTGAGTTCCTGGGGGCGGCCTCCTTCGGCCGGCCCCGGAGCCGGGGCATGCACGCGCTGATTTGAGCGTGCGCGGTTGCCAGTGGCTCCGGTGTCAGGCGGCCAGGGCAGCTTCCGCGTGCACTATGCGCTGCAGTGAGTCCACCACGTCCGCCGGCTGCTGGCCGGCGTCGAGGTGGACGAAGTCCCGATACTCAGGCAGGGAGCGGTAGGCATCGCGGAGGGCGGCCAGGTCCGCAAGGGTCTCGGTATCAGTGTCGCGCGCCGTGATGCGGCGGCGGCGGGCCAACCCCGGCTCAATGTCCAGGTGCACCACGGCGTCCGATGCCGGCAGGCGGGACAGCAACCAGGGCAGCACCCGGCCCCGCGGCAAACGCTTCGCGGTGCGCAGGGCGAACTGGCAGTACAGGTGCCGGTCCATCACCACCAGCCCGTCAAAGCGGCTGGCGCGCAGGTGGGACACGAGCACGTTCGCGACGCGAAGGGTGCTCTCCACGGCGTCGGCAAGGCGGAGCGGCCACCGGATCCCCAGCCGTTCGCCCAGCACGGACATGCTGCGCCTGCCGGCGTCGTTGTGGAGCAGCAGGGCATTGCTTCCGCCGGCGCGGGCTTGGGACACCAGGGCGCGGGCGGCCGTGGATTTCCCTGAGCCGTCAATTCCAGTCAGGACAATGAGCAAGTGGCCTTCTTCCGCCACCGGTTTAAACGGCAGGAAGGCCTGGATCGTGCCGTAGCGAGGCGCACCTCACACGTTCAGTGGCGCGGTTCGAGGGCCAGTTTCAGTCCGAAACCGACCAGGACAGTGCCTGTCATCCGGTCAATGACCGTGACGCTGCGTCGGTCTTTCAGCCATTTTGAGGCGAAACCGGTGCCGACGATCAGGGCGGACAGCCATACCAGGCCCAGGACGCAGTGCACTCCGGCAGGCAGGACGCCCATCATCAGCGGGGGCGTTCCGGGCGGGATGAACTGGGGGATGGTGGCGATGTAGAAAACGCCCACCTTGGGGTTGAGGAGGTTGGTGCCGGTGCCGGTGAGCCAGCCCCGGAGGAACTGGTGGCCGGCGGGGGCGGGGAGTTCGACGGCGGCGGGTCCTTCCGCGCCCGGTCCCTTGGTGCGGCTCTTCCAGAGCAGGGAGGCGCCCAGCCAGACCATGTAGGCCGCTCCCGCCATCGTCAGGATCCGGTAGGCGAGTTCCGAGGCGGCCAGGAGCGCGGATACGCCGACTGCCGCGGCGATTCCCCATGCCATCAGTCCGGTGCTGATCCCCAAGGCGGTGGCGAAGGCAAACGTGCGGGACCGGGCGATGGCGGACCGAAGCACCAAGGCGGTATCGACACCCGGGACCAGCGTCAGCAGGCCCGCGACGACGGCAAAGGAAAGCAGTGCTTGGGTAATGACGTCCACTTGCCTAGGATAAGGCGCCCGAAGGGCAGTGCAGGAATTGCGGCCATGCAGGGATAGCGGTGAGCGGACGACGGCGGCCGGGCGGCCGCCGTCGGACGTTCAGAGGGGAGCCTAGCGGCAGAAGCTGGACAGCGCCGTGTTGGCCGCCTGGTTGTTAGCCTGCATCTCCGCGATCTTTGCCGTGTCCGGGCTCTCCTTGGAAGCCTCATCCGCATACTCGATCAGGGACCCAAGCGCAGGCTTGAGGTCGTCGGACGCCACAGCCTCGATGGGCCGGATCTGATTGGCGAGGCGCACAAGGCCGGTCTTGGTCTGGCCGCCGCCGTTCGACGGGTTGGACAGGACAATCTGGATGCGCTCGCAAGTTTGGGCGGTGGAGAGTTTGGTGGGCGCAGTGCACGCGGAAGCGGTAAGCACGAGGCCGGCGGCGATCAGGGCGGTGGCGAGTTTCTTCATGGGTCCCTCAGTAGGCGGTTGAGGTTTCGATTGTAAGCAGAGTGCGCGCTCCGGCGCCCTTCGGAGTGCACAGGGGGCCCAGTGTGACCGGGCAGGGAGGGGGCTTCGAGCTCTGGCGGGACTTACTGCGGGTTGCTTAAACTGGCAGGACAACCGTGCGGGCCTGCCGCATGTTGGCCTGTGCGGATCAGCCAAATCAAGGAAAGCAAAATGGCCCGCACTACCCAGAATTCAGGAAAAGTACAGCGCCGTACCGCCATGATGTTCTGCGCGGTAATGGGGTTGCTGGCCCCTGTCGGCCCGGCGACAGCTACGCCGCTACAGGACTCAGTCATTGTGCTCGACGGCGCTAAGTCGGCCGAAGGGATCGCTGCCGGCGACGGGACAACCTTCTACGCAGGCGACCTTCAGCTCGGCGACATCTACCGAGGTGACATCCGCAGCGGCAAGGCGGAACTGTTCATTGATGTTTCCCACTTTGATACGGCGCAGCGGGCCGCGGTAGGCATGAAAGCCGACGTCCGGAATGACCTGCTGTTCGTGGCAGGCGGCGCCACCGGCAAGGCCTATGTGTATGACACGGCGTCGGGCGAACCCGTCAAGGACTACACGCTGGCACCAGGATTCATCAACGATGTCACGCTCACCAGCGAGGGCGCCTGGTTCACCAATTCAGTAGCCCCTGAGCTCTACTTCGTTCCCGTTGGCTCGCACGGCAAGCTGGGCGAGGTTCAGACGCTGAAGCTGCAGGGTCCGGCCGCACAATTGGCGGGTGCCTTCAGCCTCAACGGCATCGCCGCCGCGGATGACGGCCGGCTGCTGATCGTTGCCCACTCCGGCCTCGGAAAGCTCTACACCGTCGATCCGGAGACCGGCGACAGTGCAGTCATTGCCGGCGTGGACGTGCCCAACGTTGACGGCATCCTGGTCCGGGGCAGCCAGCTCTGGGCCGTGCAGAACTTCTCGAACCAGATCAGCCGCTTCAGGCTCGCGGACGATCTGGCCTCCGGTGAAATTCGGAAAGTCATCACCAGCGCAGACTTCAAGGTACCCACCACAGTGGCCTTCTTCGACAACACGCGGCTCGGGAGCACCCTGGCCGCGGTGAACGCCAAGTTCAACGACACAACGGCCACGCAGTACGAGGTCGTGCTGGTACCGGCCTGGGACTAACTGGTGCGCACGGCCACCCCGGTCCATAACAACGGCCCTGGCCCGCATGAACGGTGCGGGCCGGCACCGCCTATGCGGGTGCGGGCCGCGGATGTTGGCTAGCGGTCACCCAGGCTGCCGCCGAGGGGCGGCACGGTGCCGCCGGCGCGCCTGACGTCCCGTCGGTCAGCCCTGCTGTGGGCCTCGCCCTCTGCCGATTCGTCGGACTCGCCCATGAGATCCACCAGGCCGCCGGTCTGGTCGAACGGGTGCGCGAACCGGTTGTACTCCAGCGGCGGGTTCGCCAGCTGGCTTTCAACGGTGTCCTGCGTGGCTCCGGGGACCGGGGTCCGCCACTCGCCGGTGGCGTGGCCCTCGTGTTCGATGAACTTCTTGAATTTCCTGAGGTCGTGGTCTGCCTGGCGACCCACCACGTGGAGCAATTCGCCAACCCTTTCCAGCACTCCCTCAGGCAGGTATTCGAGGGTGAGGGAAACTTCGGTCCTGTTCCCGCCGGCGTCGGAGAATTCAACGGCGCCGGCGTTCGTGGCATCTGAGGTGGAAGCCCACGCCAACCGCCGGTCCGGCACCCGCTCAAGGATGGTTGCCTCCCACTCGCGGCGGACGCCGGCGATGCGCGCCACCCATGTCAGCCGGTTATCGCTGAGCTGGCTCACGCTCTCCACACCGTCCATGAAGTGCGGGAAGTCCTCAAACTGCGTCCACTGGTTGTAGGCCGTGCTTACCGGCACGTCCACCACAATCCGCTTCTCCACTTTGCTGCTCATGGTGCTACTCCTCGTCGGGGTCGACGCCTTCCGCTGGTTCCTGCGAGTGCACCCGGATGTCAGCGGATTCGGCTGCTTCGCCGCCCGCGGCTTCGTCGCCTTCGGCCGGGGCCTCGCTGTGGATCCGCTGCGCTGCTGCTGGCTTGTCCTTCATGGCAGATGCTCCCTGGGGGCGTTGTGGATGGGGCCGTACTCATCATTCAGCGCCTCGCGCCGCGGGGTGTCAATGACCCTGGATCGGCTATGGCTGTGGCTGGGGTTTTGTGCTGGACTGGTGGGGCACGTGCCGCCCATCCAAACTCTTTGTCCAGCCGGGCCGCCGGCTGTTGGGAAGGAACAATCGCATGACAACGTTTAGGATCGGATATTTTGTGGGGAGCCTGGCAAAGGGGTCCATCAACCGCACGCTTGCCCAGGCGCTCATCAAACTCGCGCCGGAGGAGCTGGAATTCACCGAGATCCCCATCAGGGACCTGCCGCTCTACAGCTACGACTACGACGCCGACTATCCGGCCGAAGGCCGTGCCCTCAAAGAGGCCATCGAAGCCTCCGACGGCATCCTTTTTGTGTCCCCCGAATACAACCGTTCCATTCCCGGGGCCCTCAAGAACGCCATCGACTGGGCATCGCGGCCCTGGGGAGCCAATTCGTTCGCACGGAAGCCCACGGGCATCATCGGCGCCTCGCCGGGAAGCATCGGCACGGCCGTGATGCAGGCCTCCATGCGCAGCGTACTGAGCTTCCTCGACGCGCCCCAGCTCAACGCCCCTGAGGTCTACATCCAGTTCAAGCCCGAGGTTTTCGGGGAAGACGGCGAGATCCGGGATGAATCAACGGCCAAGTTCCTGAGGCACTACATGGAGGAATACAGCGCTTTCGTCCAGCGGGTGCTGGCCGCCAATGCGCCGGGCCACATCGGCGATCCGGAGCCGGACCCTGACAAGCTTTCACGGTAGGTCACCGGCCCGTTCCGCAGGTTCAGTCCAAGGGCAGGGTCACCGTGACGGTGGTTCCCTGCCCCGGCGTCGAGGTGACCTGGACGGTGCCCCCGGCCTCATGAACTGCCACGGACATCAGCCGCAGCCCGTAACCGTGGTGCCGCCCGCTGAGGGCGAGTTGGCTGTCAAAACCTGCGCCGTCGTCGGAGACCACCAAGCGCACACCATGCCCCACGGCGGCCAGTTGGACGGTGAGTTCGGAGGCCTCTGAGTATTTGAGCGCGTTGCTCAGCGCTTCACGGGCCGACTGGTACAGGAGGGACGCGCAGTCCGCCGGGATCTCAATGCCCCAGTGCGGAGTATCCCAGCGGACTGCCGTCCCCTGCTGGCGAAGGGGGCCGGTGAGCCGGTCAATGCAACCGGCCAGCCCCAGGCTGTAGAAATCGATCGGGTGGTGATCGGTGATCACTCCTTCGACCGCGACAACCTCGTCAAGAGCTAATTCGTTCCCCATTGAACTCTCCTGCTTCCCCGCAGTATTTCTGTTGATAAGTCCAGAGTGAACCGCCAACTGCATGGGTTGCGAAGGGTTGGCTCAAGATCTCATCAAATTTTCCTGAATCGGTTGCGGAGGACAGCTGATGCCCGGCTGGCAGCGGCCACGCTGCCTCCTTTCGTCTTCCTGGCCCAGGGCTGACGGGACCTAGCCGGAGAGAAGGCTCAGGACCAGTCGAAGAAGCCCTTGCCGGTCTTGCGGCCCAGCTCGCCGCGGGCCACCTTGTCCTTGAGGATCTGCGGCGGGGCGAACCGGTCCCCGAGCGTGGACTGCAGGTACTCGGCGATGCCCAGCCGCACGTCCAGGCCCACGATGTCCGTGGTCCTCAGCGGCCCGGTGGGGTGCTTGTAGCCGAGCACCATGGCGGCGTCGATGTCCGCCGCGGAGGCCACGCCTTCCTCCACCATGCGCATCGCCTCCAGCGCGATCGCCACGCCAAGACGTGAGGAGGCAAAGCCGGGTGCGTCATTGACGACGACGGCGGTTTTGCCGAGTGCCTCCACCCACCTTTTCGCCGCCGCGGCCAGGTCCGGGGAAGTCTGTTCGCCGAGTACCACTTCAATGAGGGTGGACGCGGGCACGGGATTGAAGAAGTGCAGGCCGAGGAAGTTCTGCGGCCGCTTCAGCTCGCGGGCAAGGCCGTTGACTGACAGGGAGGACGTATTGGACGCCAGGAACGCGTCTTTGGCCAGGCGCTCCTCGATGCCCCGGAGCGCTGTGACTTTGAGGTCCCAGTCCTCGGGAACGGCCTCGACAACCAGTTGGCGGTCCGTGAAGTCGTCGTAGTCCACCGTGACCGCGAGCCGGGACACCATCTCGTCCAGGTTGACGTCGGTGGCACCGCGTTCGATGCTCTTGGCGGCAGCTGATTCCACCCGCTCCCGAGCGGCTTCGGCGGACTCTTCGTCGCGCTCCACCACCAGGACATTGGCTCCGTTGAGCAGGAAGGCGTGGGCGATTCCCGCGCCCATGCGGCCCCCGCCGAGGACGCCGACGGTGGCGGGAAGGTTGGGATTCGGGTTGGTCATGGCTGCTTTGCCTTTTCGTCGTCAGCTTTTTTGGCTGTCTTCTTGTCTGCTTTTTTGTCCAAGAACAACTGCATGCGGTCAAACTTGGCCTGGGACTCGAAGAGGATTCCCTGCGCCAGTTGGTCAATCAGCGGGTGCGCCTCGGCCGGGGCGTGGAACACGGACTTCGTGATGCGCACGGCCAGCGGGTCCTGGCGGCCGATCCTGTCCGCGAGCTTGTGGGCGGCGTCCATCAGCTCCGGCGCCTCGTGGACTTCCGTGATGAGGTTCGCCGCCAGGGCGTCCTCGGCGCGGAGCACGAGGCCGGCCAGCAGGATCTGCTTGGCCAGCGGTTCGCCCACGAGTTCCTTGAGCCGCCAGCTGGCACCGGCCGCGGCGAGGATGCCCAGTCCGGTTTCGGGGTTGCCGATCCGCACGCTGGGCGTTCCGATCCGGAAGTCCGCAGCGTAGGCGAGCTCGGCGCCGCCGCCCAGGCAGTAACCGTCCAGGGCAGCAATGACGGGCATCGGCAGCTTGGCGATCCGCACGAAGATGGTGGAGTTGATGCCCTGCAGTGCATCGTCTCGGCGCCGTTCGCGCAGCTGGGCGATGTCCGCGCCGGAGGCAAAGACCCCGTCCACGCCGGCGATGATCAGGACCTTGGGGTTCTGCTCCAGTGCGGCGCAGACCACGTGCAGCTCGTCCACCATCTGCTGATCGATGGCGTTCCGGACTTCCGGCCGGTTAAGGAGGACCACCACGCGGTCCTCGCGCTCCTCGACCAGGAGCGTGCTGAAGTGTTCGTTCGCGAGGTCCGGGGCGGCCATTAGACGCGCTCCAGCAGCATCGCAGTGCCCTGGCCGACGCCGATGCACATGGTGGCGAGGCCGAGTTTGGCGTCCTCACGTTCCATCCGCCCCAGCAGTGTGATGGCGATCCGTGAGCCGCTGGAACCGAGCGGGTGCCCCAGGCTGATGGCGCCGCCGTCGTTATTGACGATCGCCGGATCAAGGCCCAGCCGCCGCATGCTGGCAAGCGACTGCGTGGCGAAAGCTTCATTAAGTTCGACGGCGCCGAGGTCACCTGCGCTGAGGCCGCTCCGCTTGAGCACTTTCTGGGTTGCGGGAACAGGTCCGATGCCCATGATCTCGGGTTCGCAGCCGGCTGAGGCGCCGTCGATGATGCGGGCACGGGGAGTCAGGCCCAGGCGTTTGATGGCGGCTTCGGAGGCCACGATGATGGCCGAGGCGCCGTCGTTCAGGGTGGAGGAGTTACCGGCCGTGACCACCGAACCGCCCTTAACCACCGGGCGCAGGCCGGCAAGGACGTCCATAGTGGTGCCGGCGCGCGGCCCCTCATCGGTGTCCACCACGGTTTCGGACTTCCGGGTTTTGACGGTCACGGGGACGATCTCGTCCGCGAACCGTCCGGCCGCGATGGCCGCGAGGGAACGTTCGTGGGAGCGGACTGCGAAGGCATCAGCGTCCTCGCGGGAGATGCCGTCCACCCGTGCCACTTCCTCTGCCGTTTCCGGCATGGAGTACGTCATCTTGCCGTCGCGGGACAGCTCACCCTTGGTGAAGAGCGGGTTGGCGAACCGCCAGCCGATGGAGGTATCGAAGATCTGGCCGGGCTTGGCGAAGGCGGTGGCGGGCTTTTCCTGGACCCAGGGCGCCCGGCTCATGGACTCCACACCGCCGGCGATGACAACGTCCGCAGCACCTGACTTGATCATGTGGCTGGCCTGGATGATGGCGCTCAGCCCGGACGCACAGAGCCGGTTGACCGTGATCCCGGGGATGTGGAGGGGGAGTCCTGCCAGCAGGGTGGCCATCCGGGCCACGTTGCGGTTTTCCTCGCCCGCGCCGTTGGCGTTTCCGAGGATGACTTCCTCAATGCTGTCCGGATCAAGTCCGGCGCGGGAGACGGCCTCACGGACCACCAGCGCGGCCAGGTCGTCCGGGCGGACCGCAGAAAGCGCTCCGCCATACCGGCCTACAGGCGTCCGGACGCCACCAACAAGAAATGCCTCAACCATCAGAACAAGTCCTTTTCGCCAGTGAAATGGGCCGGGCTGGATTTAGTGACCGACCGTTCGTTCTATAAAGATTGTATGCCCTGCCGGCGGGACAGCTGCCTAGCGGGGCGCGTGGAGGCCGTCGAACGCGATGGTGATGACGTCGTCGGCCAGCTTTTGGGGGGAGAGGGAGCCGCCCGGTTTGTACCATTCCACGATCGAGTTGATGGTGCCGAACAGCAGGCGCGTGACGGTGCGCGGGTCAATGTCCTGCCGCAGCGATCCTTCATCGCGGGCCGCGGAGATGAGCTCCGCCACCTCGTGGTCGAAGGCGCGGCGGCGTTCCAGTGCATCGCGTTCAATTTCGGTGTTGCCCCGCAGGCGCAGCAGCAGCGTGACAAACGGCAGGCGCTCCACCAGCACTGCCACGGTCTGCCGCAGCACAAACTCCAGCCGGGAATCGGCCGCGCCGGTCCTGGCCTGAGGGGCTTCCAGGATGGCCTCGAGGCCGCCAAGCGCATGATCCAGCGCCAGCTTGAGGAGGTCGCCCTTGGACGGCACGTGGTGGTAAATGGCCGACTTGGAGATGCCCAGGTTCTCGGCCAGGATGCCCATGGAGGTGGCGTCATAGCCGTGCCGGTTGAAGACGTCGACGGCGATGAGCAGCACGGACTGCTGGTCATAGCCGGGGCGGCCGCGCTTCGTGGCGGCAGGGCTGGCTGTATCAGTGGTGCTGGGCATGGTGCCTAGTTTCTCATGAACGGTCGGTCGGTCGGTCAGGCGGCGCGGCGGGAAGGCCGCACCGCCCGACGCGTCCCTACGGCTTCGGGCGCATGTCGTAGATGCGGCGCAGCTTGCCGTTGGACCTCTCCAGCGAGCCCGGATCCACCACGTCCACCGTGCACGAAGAACCCACGTGGATCTTGATCTGCTCCTGCAGGGCGCGCGCCGCCGTCGAACTCTGCTCAATGGTCACGGTCTCGCGGCGTTCAATCCGGACGGTCAGCCGGTCCATCCGCTGGCCCTCGGGGCGGGTGAGTTCCAGTTGGAAGTGCGGGCTGAGCTCGGGGATCCGCAGCGCGATTTCTTCGATCTGGGACGGGAAGACGTTGACGCCGCGCAGGATGATCATGTCGTCGCTGCGGCCGGTGATGCGTCCCATCCGGCGGTGCGCGGGCCGGGCCGTGCCGGGGAGCAGCCGGGTGAGGTCCTTGGTGCGGTAACGGATCACCGGCAGGGCTTCCTTCGTGAGCGAGGTGAAGACGAGCTCGCCGTGTTCGCCGTCGCGCAGGACGTTCTCCTTGCCCACCTCGGGCTTGAAGGGGTCGATGATCTCCGGCCGGAAATGGTCCTCCCAGATGTGGCAACCGTCCTGCGTCTCCACCGCTTCGCCGGCGACGCCCGGGCCCATCACCTCGGAAAGGCCGTAGATGTCACACGCCTTGATGTTCATGGTGACTTCGAGTTCGTGCCGCATCTCCTCGGTCCAGGGTTCGGCGCCCAGGACGGCGAACTTCAGGGACGTGGAGGCGGGATCGATCCCCATTTTCGCCATGGCATCGGCGATGGTGAGGAGGTAGGTGGGGGTGGCCAGGATGGCGTCCGGCTTGAAGTCCTGGATGAGCTGAATCTGGCGTTCGGTCTGCCCGCCGGAAATGGGGATGACCGTGCAGCCCAGCGCCTCGGCGCCGGCGTGTGCGCCCATGCCGCCGGTGAACAGGCCGTAGCCGTAGGCGTTGTGCACCTTCATGCCGGGGCGGATGCCGGATGCGCGGAAGCTGCGGGCCACCAGCTTGGCCCAGTCGGCGAGGTCCTGCTTGGTGTAGCCGACGACCGTGGGCCGGCCTGTGGTGCCGGAGCTGGCGTGCACACGGGCCACCTGGGACTGCGGCACGGCGAACATGCCGAACGGGTATTCCTCGCGCAGGTCGTCCTTGGTGGTGAAGGGGAAGTTGCCCAGGTCGCTGAGTTCGCGCAGGTCGTTCGGGTGGATGCCGGCGGCGTCGAACTTGCGCTTGTACAGCGGCACGCGGTCGTAGGCGTAGGAAACGGTGTGCTGCAGGCGGCTCAGCTGGAGTGCCTCGAGCTCGTCGCGGGAGATGGTCTCCTCGCGGTCCAGGACGGCGTCAGTGCCCGCTGCGGTTGCCTGGGAGGTGGGGGATTCGGGGGCGTGGAGGGTCATGGTTTCCTACTTCTTGGGGATGGTTCGGCTGCGGCCGCGGAACTCGGCTATGAGTTCGCCTGGCTGACCGGCGTCAAGCGGGGACTGGTGCTGCGCAGCGTCCCCGGCGAAGATCTGGATGTCGTACAGGCCGCTGCGCCCTGCACTCGACCGGCGGTCCGCCACGGCGGTGATCACTTGGCCGCGGTAGGCCGGTTTGAGGAAGTTGATGTCCACGCCGGCGGCCACCGTGATGCTGCCTTCGTCGCCGGGGCCCGGGTTTACGGGGTTGCAGGCGAGGGCGAAGGCGGTGTCGGCGAAAGCGAAGATCATTCCGCCGTGGGCCATGCCGAAGCCGTTGAGCATTTCCTGCCGGAGGGTCATGCGGATGGTGGCGTGGCCGTCGGTAAGGGCGAGGACTTCGATGCCCATCCATTCGGAGGCGTAGTCATTTTCCAGGATGGGGTGGGTTACCCCGGAGAGAGCTGCTTCAGTCATGCGTCATTGCCTCCAGCTTTATTTACCGAATGTTCATTAGGTAATCCCAAAAGGGGTGCCGGTGTCAAGAGTGCCGGTCGCCCGCTAGTGTTTCTGCTTCCTCAGCAGGTTGGTGATGCGGAGGGTGCAGAGCCGCTGGCCTGCGGCGTTCGTGATCAGGACCTCGTGCGTGGTCAGTGTGCCGCCGAGGTGGATGGGTGTGGCCGTGATGGTGATCAGGCCTGCCCTCGCGGAGCGGTGGTGGGTGGCGGACACGTCCACGCCCACCGCGGTCTTGCCCATGGTGCTTGCGTGGATGACGGCCGCCCAGGAGCCCACGGCCTCGCCCACGGCAAGGGAGGCCCCGCCGTGGAGGAGCCCGAACGATTGCCTGTTGCCCTCGACGGGCATCGTTGCCACCACCCGCTCCACCGATTCCTCGACGATCTTGACCCCCATCTTCTCGTCGAGTTCGCCGAGGGTGATTTTCCAGAGTTCATGTTCGGAAAGTTCCGGCGCTGGGTGAGGATGCTTCTGGGCTGGGGCGTTCATGGATTCTCCTTGGTGCGGCATTGATCTTTCAGTGTGCAGCACACAGCATTAATGTACTGTAGTCATATTACCGAACGGACGGTCAGTAAATCACCTGGCCCCTGCCGTTTTGTCCCCGTGTTGGAAGGACCCGTCGACGATGACCACCACCGCAGCTGCAGAAGCCACCGTAGATACCGTAGAGACCGTTCCCAGTTTTGTGCAGGATTCGTGGTGGACGCCCGACGCAGATTCGGCCGCTTCCGCTGTCCCCGTGCGGGATGCGAGCACCGGCGAAATCCTGGCCAAGGTGAGCGCTGACGGCCTGGACCTGGCCGCCGTCGTGGATTACGGCCGCACCACCGGCCAGGCTGAGCTGGGCAAGCTCACCTTCCACCAGCGTGCGCTTAAGCTCAAGGAACTGGCCCAGTACCTGAACGCCCGGCGTGAGCACTTCTACACCTTCTCGTCGCAGTCCGGTGCCACCAAGATCGATTCGATGATCGACATCGACGGCGGCATTGGTGTGCTGTTCACCTTCGGCTCCAAGGGCCGGCGCGAACTGCCCAACTCGCAGGTGGTGGTGGACGGGCCCATGGAGGTGCTGTCCAAGGATGGGTCCTTCGCCGGCGAGCACATCTACACCCGCATTCCGGGCGTCGCCGTACAGATCAATGCGTTCAACTTCCCGGTCTGGGGCATGCTGGAAAAGCTGGCCCCCGCGTTCATTGCTGGCGTGCCCACCATCGTCAAGCCCGCCACCCCCACCGGCTACGTGGCTGCGGCAGTGGTGAAGGCGATCATCGAATCCAACATCCTGCCCGCCGGCTCGCTGCAGCTCATTTCCGGCTCGGTCCGGGGCCTGCTGGATGTGCTGGACTACCGCGACCTGGTGGCTTTCACCGGTTCCGCCTCCACTGCCCTGACGCTGAAATCGCACCCCAACGTGGTGGCGGGCGGCGTCCGGTTCACGTCGGAAACTGACTCCCTGAACGCCGCCATCCTGGGCCCGGATGCGGTGGAGGGCACGCCGGAGTTCGATGCCTTCGTCAAGTCCGTGGTCACGGAGATGACCGTCAAGGCGGGCCAGAAGTGCACGTCCATCCGCCGCGCCATCGTCCCGCAGGCACTGGTTTCTGCCGTGACCGCCGCCGTCGGCAAGCGCATCCAGGAGCGCGTTGTCCTCGGTGACCCGCGCGCCGAGGGCGTCACCATGGGGGCCCTGGCATCGCTGGAGCAGCTCGCGGACGTCCGCGCCGCAGTGCAGTCAATGCTCGACGCCGGCGGTGAGCTGACGTACGGAACCCTCGATTCGCCGTCGGTCACCTCTGCGGACGGAACCACCGGTGTGGTGGAGGGTGGCGCGTTTATGTCACCTGTAGTGCTCGGCTGGGACAACCCTGAGGCGGAGGCCATCCACTCACTGGAGGCCTTCGGCCCCGTGGCTTCCGTGATCGGTTACCAGGACCTTCCCGACGCCGTCCGCCTCGCCGCCCGGGGTGGCGGCTCCCTGGTGGCCACGGTCTGCACCAACGATCCGGCCGTCGCCCAGGAACTCGTCACCGGCATCGCAGCCCACCACGGCCGTGTCCTCATGCTCAACCGCGAGGACGCCCGCAGCTCCACCGGCCACGGCTCCCCGGTCCCGCACCTGGTCCACGGCGGCCCCGGCCGGGCCGGCGGCGGCGAGGAACTGGGTGGCATCCGCTCGGTCATGCACCACATGCAGCGCACCGCCATCCAGGGCTCACCCAACATGCTCACCGCAGTCACCGGGGTGTGGCACACCGGGGCGGACCGCAACTTCACCCTCGACACCGAAGGCCAGCACCCGTTCCGGAAGCCGCTGGCGACCCTCCACATCGGCGACGCCATCCGCTCCGGCCTGCGCGAGGTGACCCTCGAGGAAATCACCAAGTTCGCCAACTCCACCGGCGACACCTTCTACGCCCACACCAACCAGGAAGCGGCGGCGGCCAATCCCTTCTTCCCGGGCATTGTGGCCCACGGCTACCTGCTCCTGGCTTGGGGTGCGGGACTGTTCGTGGAGCCGGCACCGGGCCCGGTCCTGGCCAACTACGGGCTTGAGAACCTCAGGTTCATCACGCCCGTGGCCGCCGGCGATTCCATCCGTGTCACCCTGACGGCCAAGAAGATCACCCCGCGCGAAACCGACGAGTACGGCGAGGTGGCCTGGGACGCGGTGCTGACCAACCAGAACGACGAGATCGTGGCCACCTACGACGTCCTCACCCTCGTGGAAAAGGGCTGAACAAAAAAGCCCGCGTCACTTGCCCCGTCCCTATATCGGCCCATATACTGAACGAACGGTCGGTAAATAATTGAGCGCCTTTGAAAGGCCTTTTGCTAGAGGAGCAACCATGGCAGTGCAGAATCTGCAGTCAGTGACCGCTGAACTGTCCCCGGAAGAACTGGAAGCCGTTGCCCTGCGCGATGCTGAGGGCCAGGCAAACTTTGACCGCGTGATCGCCGACGATTCGCGGATCGAGCCGAAGGACTGGATGCCGGCGGCGTACCGCAAGACCCTCCTGCGCCAGATCTCCCAGCACGCGCACTCGGAGATCATCGGGATGCAGCCGGAAGCCAACTGGATTTCCCGCGCCCCCAGCCTCAAGCGCAAGGCCATCCTGATGGCCAAGGTCCAGGACGAGGCCGGCCATGGGCTGTACCTCTACTCGGCCGCCGAGACGCTGGGCCAGTCCCGCGACGACATGATGGACGCGCTGATCGCCGGCAAGGCCCGCTACTCGTCCATCTTCAACTACCCGGCACGGACATGGGCGGACATGGGCGCCATCGGCTGGATGGTGGACGGCGCCGCCATCTGCAACCAGGTGCCGCTCTGCCGCGCCTCCTTCGGCCCCTACGGACGCGCCATGGTCCGGGTCTGCAAGGAAGAGTCCTTCCATCAGCGCCAGGGATTCGAAATCCTGCTGGAACTCTCGCACGGCACGCCCGAGCAGAAGCAGATGGCCCAGGACGCCGTGAACCGCTGGTACGCCCCGGCGCTGATGATGTTCGGCCCGCCGGATGACGATTCGCCCAACTCCAAGCAGTCCATGGCCTGGAACATCAAGCGCTTCAGCAATGACGAGCTCCGCAACCGCTTCGTCGGCATGATGATGGAGCAGGTCAAGGTCCTGGAGCTCACGCTGCCGGACAAGGACATCCGCTTCAACGAGGACACGAAGAAGTGGGAGCACGGCCCGCTCGACTGGGACGAGTTCCACGAGGTCCTGGCGGGCCGCGGCCCCTGCAACACCCAGCGGCTTGAGCGCCGCCGGGAGGCGCACGACGACGGCGCCTGGGTCCGCGAGGCAGCCGCCGCGTATGCGGCGAAACAGCAGGCAAAACAGTCAATGAAGACGAAGGAATACGCAGCATGAGCGACGCAGTAAACAATTCTCCGGTTGAACCTGTCGAAACCCGCAACGCCTGGGGCCTGTGGGAGGTTTTCGTCCGGTCCAGCCGAGGCCTGAGCCACGTCCACGCCGGCTCCCTGCACGCGCCGGACGCCGCCATGGCACTGCGCAACGCACGTGACCTCTACACCCGCCGCAACGAGGGCGTGTCCATCTGGGTGGTCCCCGCCGACGCGATTGCCGCCAGCGATCCCGACTCCAAGGGCTCGTTCTTCGAGTCGCCGCAGGGCAAGGACTACCGGCACGCAACGTACTACACCAAGAGCGAAGGGGTGAAGCACCTGTGAGCGCCCCCGGAACGAACACGGAAGCAGCCGAGACGCACGGCCACGGTGACATCTCCACCGGTGTAGCCGGCGGAGACAGCAATGCCAGCGCCACCCGGATCACGCCGGGCAACGCCCTCCGCCCCGAGGACATCGCCCTGGAGGTCCGCACCGGCCTGGCCAGGCCCACCGAGGACGTGGCTGAGTTCGCGCTGCGCCTGGGCGACGATGCCCTGATCCTGGCCCAGCGCCTGGGCCACTGGATCTCCCGCGCACCCGAGCTGGAGGAGGACATCGCCCTGGGCAACATCGCCCTGGACCAGCTGGGCCACGCCCGGTCCTTCCTCAGCTACGCCGGCGGCGCCTGGGACAAGACCGAGGACGAGCTCGCGTACTTCCGCAGCGAAACAGAGTTCCGGTCCGTGCAGATCTTCGAACAGCCCAACGGCGACTTCGCGGCCACCATCGCCCGCCAGTTCGTGGTGAGCTACTACCAGTACGAGCTGTATCGCAAGCTCACCGAGTCCACCGACGCCACCCTTGCTGCCATCGCAGCCAAGGCCGTGAAGGAAGTGGATTACCACCGGGACCACAGCGCCCAGTGGGTCCTCCGCCTGGCTGGCGGCACGGACGAATCCCGCCGCCGGATGGCCCACGGCCTGCAGATGATGTGGCCCTTCGTGGAAGAGCTCTTCCGCGACGACGAGCTGACCGGCCGCCTCGCGGCGTCCGGTGCCGCCGTCGAGCCTTCCTCGTTGAGGAAAGACTTTGACCGCCTGACCGGGGAGATCCTGGCCGAAGCGGAGCTGGAGGTGCCGGCGGTTGCGGCCGCCCCCGGCGGTGGACGCACCGGCAAGCACTCGGAGTACCTGGGTTATATCCTCGCGGAGATGCAGGTGCTGGCCCGGGAGCATCCCGGAGCCACCTGGTGACCGCCGTGGCTACACAGGTGGATCAGAGGCAGAAGGCTTGGGACATTGCCGCCACGGTGTGCGATCCGGAGATCCCGGTGCTGACCATCGCGGACCTGGGCATCCTCCGGGACGTCAAGGTGACGCAGGAGCGCAACGCCGAGGACGGCGGGCCGGGCCCCGAAGTCCGGGTCACCATCACGCCGACGTACTCGGGCTGCCCGGCCATGGACGCCATCCGCGACGATCTGAAAACCGCGTTCGCCACGGCCGGCTACCCCAGCGTCCACGTGGACCTGGTGCTCGCCCCGGCCTGGACCACTGACTGGATGACCTCGGCCGGAAAGGCCAAGCTGCAGGAGTACGGCATCGCGCCGCCGTCGGGCAAGTCTGACGCCGCCCGGCACGCCGGTCCCATCCGCCTGACCATGGCCGTCAAATGCCCGCAGTGCTCATCCCTGAACACCAAGGAACTCACCCGCTTCGGTTCCACCTCCTGCAAGGCGCTGTACGTCTGCCAGGACTGCAAGGAACCGTTCGACTACTTCAAAGTCCTGTAAGGAAACCCCATGCCTGTTGTCCGCCAGACCGCCGCCGAATCGGCGCAGGCCACCGGCCGCCGTCGTCCGTCCTTCCACACGCTCGCCGTCAAGGAGGTGCGCCGGCTCACCGAGGACGCCATCGAAGTCTCCTTCCATGTTCCGGCCGACCTCGCCGGCCAGTTCGACTACCTGCCCGGCCAGTACGTGGCCCTCCGCACGAAACTGCCGGACGAGACCGGCGAGCTGCATGAGGTGCGCCGCAGCTACTCCATCTGCGCCGAGCCGCGCAGCTTCGAGGACGGCAGCAGCGAGATCCGCGTCGCCGTGAAGAAGGACCTTGGAGGGCTGTTCTCCACCTGGGCCAACGCCGAGCTGAAGACCGGGGACACCCTGGACGTCATGAGCCCGATGGGCGCGTTTGTGTCCAAGCACGGCCGGGACGGCAAGGCCACGGAACAGAACCGGATGAACTCCATGAACCACCCGGAGGAACTGGCCGGGGAAATCGCTTCGACCGGGGAGGCCAGCTTCGTGGCCATCGCCGCGGGCTCCGGCATTACTCCGGTGATCGCGATTGCCCGCACGCTGTTGGCAGCCAATCAGGAGAGCAGGTTCGACCTGATCTACGCCAATAAGGCCGCCATGGACGTGATGTTCCTGGAGGAGCTCGCGGACCTGAAGGACAAGTACCCGCAGCGCCTCGCCATCCACCACGTGCTGTCCCGCGAACAGCGGATCGCGCCGCTGCTCAGCGGCCGGATCGATGCCGAAAAGCTCCAGCAGCTGCTGGGCACCGCCATCCACGCGGACGATGTGGACGAGTGGTTCCTGTGTGGGCCGTTCGAGCTGGTGCAGCTGTGCCGGGACACCCTGACTGAGCGCGGCGTCAGCCCGGACAACGTCCGGTTTGAGCTGTTTTCCTCGGGCAAGCCGGACCGTCCGGAAGGCCACGCCGGCCGGCCGGTGCTGGTGGACGAGTCCAAGGAAACGTACAAGATCACGTTCAAGCTGGACGGCCTGCAGGGCGAGGTGGCCAGCCCCACGCACGCCCGTGAATCGATCCTGAACGCCGCGCTGCGGGTCCGTCCGGACGTGCCGTTCGCGTGCGCCGGCGGAGTGTGCGGCACCTGCCGCGCCAAGGTGGTCACCGGCAGCGTGACCATGGACGAGAACTACGCCCTGGAGCAGGACGAACTGGACAAGGGCTACGTCCTGACCTGCCAGAGCCACCCCACCAGCAAGGAAGTCATGGTCGACTTCGACGTCTAAGTAGTCCTACTAATTTTTCAACTCGGGCCCACGCCCGCAGGGTTCCCTGGCCGAGCTTGCGAGGCTAGGGTGCGGGTGGGGACCAACTAAGGAGCCCCATGATCTCCCTTTCCATCGCCAACAACATCGCCGAAGTAGTCCTGGACGCGCCGCACAAGCTGAACTCGCTCGACGAGCAGGCACTCGCGGAGTTATCCCAGGCGTACGACGACGCCGCTGCCGCCGCCGCACGCGGTGAGGTGCGGGCGCTGCTGCTCAGGGGAGAGGGCCGCGCCTTCTGCGCGGGCCGCGACATCCAGAACGTGACACCGGAAAGCGACGACGCCGAGGCGTACCTTGCGGGTCTGGTGCAGCCGCTGCTGAAGAAGATGAGCGCGTTCCCGGCGCCCACGTTCGCCGCGGCCCAGGGGGCGTGCCTGGGCGTGGGCCTGGGGCTGCTGCTGGCCACCGACGTGGTGTACGTGGCCGAGAATGCCAAGTTCGGCTCGCCCTTTGCCAAGCTCGGGGCCACGCTGGATTCCGGCGGGCACTGGTACTTCACCGAGCGGCTTGGCATGCACCGGACGCTGGATCTGATCTACACGGCCGAGCTGATTTCCGGGGCCGAGGCCGTGGCGCAGGGGATGTTCAGCCGCGCCATGCCTGCTGATGACCTGCTGGACAGCACGCGGGAAATTGTCACGCGGGTTGCCGCGGGTGCCACGGGTGCGTTCACCGCCAGCAAGGAACTCGTGGCGCACATCCGCGACCAGCGGCTGGGGCTCTGGGACGCCATGGCCGAAGAAAACGCAGAGCAGGCGCGGCTGTGCAAGAGCGAGGACTACGCCGAAGGCTTCCGCGCCTTCCAGGAGAAGCGGACACCTGTGTTCACCGGAACGGTCGCGCGCTAGCCTGCGCTGGCGCGGCTTCGTAGTGCCGCGCCTCCACGTGGGTACCGATCTTCAAAAAGTTATAGCTGTGTTCCCCGACACATCCATGTACTATCTTGGTAACTGAACGTTCGATCAGTAAATCTCTCGACCCTCATTCCGGGCAGCAGCGCTGCCCCCAGCCATGGAGTTCCAATGACCGCAACTTCACACGTCGATTCAGAGTTGGGCCCCAGCAGCAAGCACGAGGAACGAAAAGTCCTCGCGGGGACCCTCGTGGGCACCACCATCGAGTGGTACGACTTCTTCATCTTCGCCCAGCTGACAGCAACGCTGCTGTCCCCGCTGTTCCTTGCCCCGCTGAACGACTCCAACCCAGGCCTTGCGCAGATCCTGTCCTTTGCCCTGATCGGCATCAGCTTCCTGTTCCGCCCGCTGGGAGCCATCGTCGCCGGCCACCTGGGTGACCGCCTGGGCCGAAAGGCCATGCTGGTCTTCACACTGATCATGATGGGCGCCGCTACGGCGCTGATCGGCCTGCTGCCCACCTACGCCCAGATCGGCTTCTGGGCACCCGTCCTGCTGATCCTGCTCCGCGTCATCCAGGGCTTCTCGGCCGGCGGTGAATGGGGCGGTGCAGCCCTGATGGCCGTCGAGCACGCTCCCATGAGCAAGCGCGGCCTGTTCGGCGCCTACCCGCAGATCGGCGTCCCCGTCGGCATGATCCTCGCCACCGGCCTGTTGTACTTCCTCAATACGTCCATGTCCAAGGAAGACTTCGCCTCGTGGGGCTGGCGTGTGCCGTTCCTGCTTTCCATCGTGCTGATCGTGGTGGGCTACCTGATCCGCCGGGCGGTCGCCGAGAGCCCCGTCTTCAAGGAGATGCAGGACCGCAAGGAAGAGAGCAAGGCGCCGCTGGGCGAGCTCATCCGGAAGCACAAAAAGGCTGTCCTGTTCTCCACCATGATCTTCATCGGCAACAACGCCGCGGGCTACCTCCTGATCGCGTTCTTCATCTCCTACGCCACCAAGTCACTGAAGATGCCGGTGGCTCAGATCCTGCTGGCCACTACCCTGGCTTCCTTCGGATGGCTGATTTTCACGCTCGTGGGAGGCTGGCTCTCCGACAAGATCGGCCGGGTCAAGACCTTCCTGATCGGCTACGCAATCGTCTTCGCCTGGATGATCCCGATGTTCGCCCTGATCGACACCAAGGACATTGTGCTCTACGGCGTGGCGCTGTTCGTGCTCACCATCGGCCTGGGCCTGTCCTACGGTCCGATGTCCGCCATGTACGCCGAAATGTTCCCGGCCAACGTCCGCTACTCGGGCATCTCCATCGGCTACGCATTCGGTGCGATCCTGGGCGGTGCGTTCGCCGCCACCATCGCGGAGGCGCTGCTTCAGAGCACCAAATGGACCGGATCCATTGGCATCTACATCATGATCCTCTGTGTCATTTCGTCCATCGGCGTTGTGCTCGCCAAGGAGACAAAAGGCCGACCGCTGGGTGTTAGTCACCACTGATACCTTGGCGCCCGGCGGGGTATAGCTCCATCGGGCACCATCCCCGCCGGCGGGCTCAAGGTTCAGTCAAGATTCCGGCAGAGCAGCCTGTGTCCGCCTGAGTGCCGGTTCGAAGCCGGTAGATTTGTCTCGGTTTCGGGCCCCCCAACGAAACCGTGGAAGCCCCCGCGCTCGAGTTCATCTCGCGTGGGGGCTTCCGTCAAAGAGCGTTCGACGGCGGCACGGGAAACGGGCAGCATGGGTTACGTTCGCTTCATGAACCTGATCCGGTGGCGGGATGGACTGTGGGCCCTGCTGGTGCTTGCAGCGGCGGTGTTTATGGCCGGCGGACTGGCGGACGTGTTCACCTTTCTCGTCGAGCCGCCCACCTACCCCGTGGGGCACCGGCTGGTGCTGCTCGGATCCCTCACTTTTGCCGGTGCCGCAGTGTGGGCCTGGCTGCGGCAGTCGCCCCGATGGGTAACAGTCCTGACGGCGCTGCCCGCGGTGGTGGTTGGCGGGCTGGCGTTGCAGTTTGCGGACGGCACCTGGGGCGTTCTGGCCGGATACTTCCTGATCCCCGCAGCGCTGGTTGCCATGCTGGTGGAGCTGATCAATCCGTCCGACGCCGGCCAACGGGTGTGAGAGAGCGGCCCCGTTCCCGCACTGGCAGTGCGGGAACGGGGCCGTGGCCGCGGATGGGAATCGCGTGGATGGTCAGCGCTGGACGTTGCCGCCCAGCAGCGGAGGAACCGTCCCGGTCTCGTGCTCCTCGCGCCGCTCGGCCGCGCTCCGGAGCTCGCCATCAGCGGTTTCGTYGGACTCACCCTCGACGTCGACCAAGCCGTTGGTCTGGTCGAACGGATGCCCCGGCGCGCGATCTGTGCTGACGGCTGCGGAGCCAGCCGCGGAACCCGTGCCGACGCCTGTCCCGACGCCGCCCGCCGCCGTCGTGCTGGAAACCGAATCCGTGGGTACATGCTGTATCGGCGTGGGCGCGACTGTTAGCGGTTCCACCGGAGGGGTCACGGTCACGTCGCGGGTCCCGGCTGCGTCCTTGTCGCTGCCCGCCTTCATGGCCGCGGCAGCGCCTGCAACTGCGGCCACTCCGGCCGCAGCAGCCATCTTGCCGGAGATGCCGGCTTTGCCCGAGTCCCCGCGTGAGGCTCCGGCATCCTCGACGCCGGGGGTGCCTACGGCTGCGCCCTCATTGACGGACTTACGCCATGCGCCGCTGGCGTAGCCTGCATCCTCAATGAATTCCTTAAAGCGCTGCAGGTCAGCTTCGGCCTGGCGGTCAACGACGTGCAGCTTGTCGCCAATCTTTTCGATGATGCCCTCGGGATCGTATTCGAGGCTAAGCCGCAGCGAAGTCTGTCCGCCGCCGACGTCCTCGAACTCCACTGCCCCCGCGTTGGTGGCACCTTCCGTGGCGGCCCAGGCAACTTTCCTGTCGGGAATCTGCTCCAGAACCTTCGCGGTCCACTGCCTGCGGACTCCAGCGATTTCCGCTACCCATTCCAGCCGGTCATCGCTGGTCTGCTTCACGCTCTTTACCCCGCCCATGAAGTGCGGGAATTCTTCAAATTGCGTCCACTGGTTGTATGCGGTGCTCACCGGTACGTTTACCAGAATGCGCTTTTCGACCTTCGTGCTCATAACATCTCCTTCGAGAGTAGAACCGGACTAATGAAGGACGTAATCAATTCATCAGCATGCTTAGCATATCGTCCGGGTCAGCCTCGAAGTCAACCCCGGGCGGATAGGAGCAGGCTGACTCGCTGGGGGCGAGTTGGAAGCGCAACCAATCGTTGCACATGCGGGAACGGTGCCCTATAGTCATGTGCAACAAAAGGTTGCTAATAGTCAGGAGAGCACGATGGAATACGGCAGCATCGAACGGGAGCTCCACATCGAGGCCACGCCCGAGGTGGTGTACCAGGTCATCACCACGCCTGAGCACCTGCGGGAGTGGTGGCCGGATGATGCGGACCTTGAACCTGTGCCCGGGGCGGCAGGGGTCATCACGTTTGGCGACAGTTCCGCGCCAGGGGCAAAGATCGTCACGCTCACGGTGGTGGAAGCCAGTCCGTCCCGCCGGTTCTCCTTCCGGTGGGTGCACGGCGATGGTGAGACTGCGGCGTCCTCCAACTCGCTTCTCGTGACGTTTGACCTGATCCCTTCGGAGGCGGGCACACTCCTGCGTTTTACCGAGACAGGGTTCCGGGAGAAGGGCTGGGAGGCGGCCGTGCTCGAGGAGACTTACCGGGATCATGTCCGCGGCTGGGACTACTTCCTGCCCCGACTCGTTGGCTATGTCGCCCGGCTGGTAGCGGCGCCATGAGCGTCACCGTCGACGACGAGCTCTGGTCGGCGGTGGGGGATTCGACCCGGCGACGGATGCTCGACCTGCTGCTGACAGACGGCGGCGGCACAGCAACCACGCTGAGTAGGCAGCTGCCGGTCACGCGGCAGGCGGTCGCCAAAAACCTTGGTGTACTCCAGCGCGTCGGAATGGTCCACGTCACGAGTTCGGGACGGGAGCGCATCTACGAGGTGAGCCAGGCCCAGCTCGCCCGAGCGGTCGCGCAACTGTCGTCGGTCGGGGCCACGTGGGACGCCAGGCTGCAGCGCATCAAGGGCATCGCAGAAGCAATCCAGCACAGTCGTGAAGGCTGACCCCTCCCGGACGGTCAGGATGTTGTGGGCTCGCCGCCCTGGGCCGATGCCGGGAGGGCCCGCCGTCGGATTTGGGCGGCTCCGTCACCGGTGAGTTCGTCGGTTGCTGCTGCCCTGCAGGCGATTGTTGAGATGAGTGCGGATGCGCTGCCGATCACTTCGGGGCCGGTGCCGTAGCTCCAGCCAGTGTCGTGTGCGGAGAAGGCGAGCCCGTCGAGCAGGCCGGGCTTGAGGGAGCGCCGGGCCTGCGGGGTAGTGAGCTGTTCCAGGACGATGTTGGCGCTTTGAGGGTTGATGGTGTGGCGGATACCGAGAGGGCGGTAGATGTCTTCGGCGTGGATGACCAAGTGGCACAGCGGAGCTTCGGGCGGGGCGCCAGGAATGCCGAAACGGCCCTCCTTCGTGGCGCGAAGGGCATCCAGTATTTGTCCATTCGGCCGGGTGTCTCCGGTCGCCCACCGGTCAGCCATCTTGTCGAACTTGAATCCTGCGGCCGCCATTTTGCTGATGAAGCGCGGCACCGACAGGTGGTACGGCATGAGGAGGTGGACGACGACGTCCCGCACGCGCCAGCCGGCGCACAGGCTGGCGGCGTTCCACTGCTCGTTGTCCAGCTTTTCCAGTACGTCGAGCAGGCGGGTCCGTTCGGTATCGATCAAAGCATCGATTTCATTCATGTCATGCCCTCCTGGACCCGGCAGCACCGCTTCGTGTTCCGGCCGCTGAGCTCCGGCCAGAGTACGTCAGTTCCGGGTCGAGGCCCAGCATTCTGCCGACAAATGCTGTCCCGGAAACCACAGGTCAGAGCAAAGGTAAGCACATCTACGGTCCCGAAGGCGTCTGCGCGAGCGGATGGACCTGGAAGTTAGTGAATGCGGGAATCGGCCCGCCAGCTGATGCCGGCGGGCCGCTATAGGCGGGTTCCTATTAACACGCGGGTTCGAATACTGGGCGGACTTGCTACATGATGCCGGTTGGTACCAGCAGGGCCCAGGCCAAGGCCGGGGCAACCAGCACCACGCCGCCGGCGTAGGCCATGAGCTGCTTGTAGACGCGCTGGCGGTCGTCGGGGCGGGCGTTGGCGACTACCAGTGCTCCGTCGGTGGAAAACGGGGAGACGTCAACTACGGTGGCGGCGATGGCGAGGGCGGCGACGGTTCCTGAGGCGCTGAGGGAGCTGGTGGCGAGCAGCGGGCCGGCGAGGGGAATGAACGCGGTGAGCAGTGCGGTGGAGGACGCGAAGGCCGAGCCGACGCCGATGACGTAGCAGAGGACCAGGGCGATGAGCAGGGGTGCGCCCAGTGCGAGGGCCTGCTCGGCCAGGGTGTCGATGACGCCTACGAGCTGGAGCAGCGAGACGTAGGTGATCATGCCGGCCACCAGCAGGACGGTGGACCAGGAGATTCCGCCGATGAAGGTCTGGTGTTCCTTGATGTTCACGAATGCCAGCAGAAGGCCGGCGGCGAGGGCCACAAAACCGATCGGCATGTGGAAGCCCAGGGTGCAGACCAGCATCACGCCGATCAAAGCCAGGGTGAGGATCTGCTGGCCGTGGGGACGGCCCGTCCGCGAGGTGTCCACCTCGGCGTGCTGGCCGCCTTTTGCGTCGCGCAGCTTGCCCAGGAGGGCGAACAGGGCCACGGTGAGGGCGGAGAGGATGAGGTTCAGGGCGAAGCTGGCCGCGAAGAGCGAGCCCTGGTCGATGGCGAAGCCGTTCTTGACCGAGATGTCGTGGACCAGCACGCCGGCTACGGAAAGCGGGGAGAAGCCGCCGGCGTGGGCGCCGTTGATGATGAAGGCGCCCATCAGGACGGGGTGGATGCGGGACTCGTAGGCGAATCCGATGGCCGCGGGTGCCAGCAGTGCGATGGCTGCCGGGGAGAAGGTGCCCAGCGAGGTCAGGGCGGCGGCGATCAGGAAGAACACCCAGGGAAGCAGCATCGTCTTGCCCCTGACGAGGCGCACACAGGTCTGGACGATGATGTTGATGGTCCCGTTCCGCTGGGCCATGCTGAAGAAGTAGGTGACGCCGATGATCGTCAGGACGATGCTGGCGGGGAACTCGTCGAGGATCTGTTTGTCGCTCATGCCGAGCATGAAGTACCCGACGCCGAAGGACGCCACCAGGCCCATCACTCCGATGTTCAGCGGCCATTTGGTGGCGACGACGAATATCGCCACCAGGATGACCAGGGGGATGATCTGGGTGGCGGTCATGGTCGGCTCCGATTCCGGGGTGGCTGCCGGGTTGAAGATGGCACCCCCGAACACGAGGGCGACCAGACCCAGGATCGCGGTCGCGGCTACCGCTATCAGCAGGATACGGCGGCGGCGCTTGGGACGCTGGGCGGGGACGTCCCGGATATCGTTCTCTGTTTCGGAAGCAGGCTGGTAGATAGTTTTAGTCATGATCTTGGCTCCTCATTGAGTGGCTGATGCCAGGGAGGCTTCGACGGCGCTGCCGAGGGCCTCGGGAAGGTGGATGACGGTGGTGGCGATGGTGCGGGCAGTCCGGTCGACGCCGACCAGGAGTGTCCCGTCGCGGTCCTCGCTCCAGGTCTCGATCACCCCTGCGGGAGTGCGCAGCCGCAGCGTGGTCCGCGGACTGTCGCCGGTCATGCTGCTCAGTACGGTGCCGGGGGTCCGTGCGGCGAGAGTCAGGGCGATGCTCCCGGTGATGGCCAGTGCCGGGTGGGGCTTGCCCATCGAGAGCATCATGACGTTGACGTCGCCGTCCGGGTCCGGCTGGGCGGGGGAGGCGACGATCGCGAGTTTGGGGATGGCGCGGGCAGCTGCGGCAACGGTGGGTGCCAGCCCCATCCGGACGGCAGCTTGGCGGCGGATGTGCTCCAGCGTTTCCAGCTGCAGTTCCACCCCGGCTGCCCAGCTGTCGTACCGCGCGGGGTCAAGGCCAAGCTCCTCGGCGCGGACGATCACTACCGGGGCTCCGGCGTCGACCATTGATACAGTCCAGCGCGTTCCGCCTGCGGATATCGTGTCGGTCGCGGCGCCGGTGGGCAGCAGATTTCCCGTGGTCTTGCCGGCCGGGTCCTGAAAACCGAGTCCCACCCGGTAGCCCGGAAACGCGACCCCGGGCATCTGCGCGTCCGGGACGATGGGCAGGGCCCCAGCAGGAGTGGCGACGCGCTGGATGATGATCTGGCCGGTGTTCGTGTTGCGGGTGACGATCCGGGTGACGACTCCGCGGGGGACCACCCACCCCTTTTCGATTGCGTAAAGCCCCACCACCGCGGAGCAGTTCCCGCAGTTGCTGCCCCAGTCCACCGCGGCCTCTTCGATGCCTACCTGGGCGAAGGTGAATTCGACGTCGACATCCGCATCGGCCGGCCGCCGAAGGATCATGGCCTTGCTGGTGGTGGACGTTGCCCCGCCAACGCCATCAATCTGCCGGTGGTCGGGACTCCCGAACAGCCGGGGAAGCAACTCATCCAGGCTGGTGCGGGTCTGGTCCAGGTGCTCCGTTTCGAAGACCCAGCACTTGCTGGTGCCTCCGCGCATCCATTCAGCTTCTATCTTCATTGTCTTTGCCACATCTCTCGGGCCGCGCATTCTGTTCAGGGGCCTGATAAAAGAATGAGCCGGATCACATATGAAGACAATGTTCAATTTGTGAGGGAGTATGTAGAGAAGCTTCAATCATTGTCAGCTCGGTACCAGGGATCGATTGGCGGGTCGAAAGTCACCAGCAAATACCCCTACGAACGCGCCGATCCATGCACAGCTGCATAGAATGAACCAATCAAACAGAAGGGTGAAGTTTTGCTTCACGATGAGACCCGGGATTTATTCGACATCCGCCGCCTGGCCCTGCTGGTTGAGGTCGTGGAGCAGGGGTCCATCACCGCTGCGGCTGACCTGATGATGTACACGCCGTCGGCCGTTTCCCAGCAGCTGCGGAAGCTCGAACAGGAAGTGGGGCAGCCCCTGCTGAACCGCCGCTCCCGGGGGGTGGTGCCCACGGAGGCCGGGCAGGTACTGGCCGGGCACGCCCGCAGGATCATCGGTCAGATGCGGGCGGCGCAATCGGACCTGGACCAGATCGCCGGACTCAGGCGCGGATCCCTGACCGTGGGTACGTTCCCCACCCTCGCCGGATCATTTTTGCCCGTTGTCATCCGGGCCTTCAAGAAGCGGTACCCGGCCATTGGCCTCTCGGTGCGCAGTGCGCGCTTTGACGAACTCGTCTCAGACCTCCAGTCCGGCGTCACCGGACTGTGCCTGCTCTGGGACTATCCCTGGAACAGGTTCCACGACGACTCCATCCGCATCACGGAGGTCTTCCAGGAGAGCACGGTAATCCTCGTGGCCCGAGGCCATCCGCTCGCCGACCGGGATGAGGTGAAGATGGAGGAGCTGCGGAAGGAGTCCTGGATAGTCCGCGCTGAGGCCCACCCCGTGGTCGAGGTCCTGCAACGCTCCGCCCACGACGCCGGATTCGAGCCGGCCATCGGCTTCCTGGCCAACGACTACCAGGAGGCGCAGGCCATGGTCAGCGTCGGCATGGGCGTGGCCATGGTGCCCAAAACTGCGGTGGCCCTCCAGCACCCCGACGTGCGCGTCATCAGCCTCGGTGCTGCCGCCCCCATGCGGCGGGTTCTACTGGCCCAGCGCCAGGACAAGGTCTACGCCCCGGCCGAGGTCGCCTTCCATTCAACCCTCCTGGAAATCGCCCGGGAACACGTCGGCGATTACCTCTAGGGGCCCAACGGCGGGCCCGCACGCCATGGATTCGGGCGATGTAGAAACGCTCAAAGACTTCTTCGCCCCCGATGCGGTGTGGCGCGTCGGCGGAAGCGGCGGCCAGTCCATGGAGCAACACGGCGTCATCGTCTTCACGCTGTCAGACGGGAAGGTCACCGAGGTCAACGAGTTCCAGGAGGACACGGCCCGGGCCTCCGACTTCTGGGCCTGACGCCAGGGGGCAGATTCGCTATACACGGCCCTGCACAGTCACAACTTGGTCAGCCAACCGAAAAGCTGCCACTGCCTTTGGGTTCCTTTACATATTTTGGGGGAGCCGGCGTCGATAGCATGAGTTAACCGGACAGAGCCGTCCGGTCGGACCGACGCAGAAGGAAGCCCATGGCAGCCGTTACGGTGGACGACATCCTCTCGGACCTCCCTCTGGGTTTCGCAAGCCTCATCCTCGGGCCTTCCCCTGCCCGCTCTGCGATCGAACGGTTTCTGATAGTGGATGCGGATGATGAGACGGCCGACGGCGGCGGGGCCTTTGTTCTGCTGATCGGCGTCCGCGGCCGCTCGGCTTTGCCCGCGCTGCGGCGGCTCTTGAAGAACCCTCCGCCGGTGGTGGCCGTCAAGGGTAGGCGTGAAGAGCTCACCGAAGCTGAAGAACTGCTTCGCGATGCCGGCACGGGCCTGCTCCTGGTGGAACCGGGGGCTGACTGGGACCGGCTGCTGTCTATTGCCAAGGACCGCATCCAGCCGCGCAGCTACCAGAGCGAAGTGCTGACGCTGCTGGAAGAGGACCTGTTTGCCATCGCCCAGACCACCGCCAGGCTCTCATCCAGCCACGTGCTCATCGAAGACGCCGCCAACAAAGTGCTCGCATACTCCACCGTTTCGAACGACATCGACGAGCTGCGCAAGGCCTCCATCCTGGCCCGGCGCGGTCCGCGTAAATACGAGCTCCTGCTGAAGGACCTGGGCGCCTACCGTGAACTGCACCGGACGCGGCTGCCGGTGCGGGTACCCGCCCGTCCCCAGGACGGCCTGCGGGAACGAGTGGCCATCACACTGTTCGCCGGGGACCGGATTATGGGCTACATCTGGCTGCAGGAAACCGGGGACGGCTTCGGCCCGGACGTTGATTATGTGCTGAAAGGATCTGCGGCGCGGGCCTCAGCCGAGCTGATCCGTCACCGCAACCAGCAGTCTGTGCACATGCGCGAGGACCGCATTGTGCGGATCCTGTCAGGTTCGGCGGAAGCCGCGGCCAGCGCTCACAGCGAGAAGATCTCCGCTGAGCGCCCGGCCGCACTGATCCTGATCGGAATGCCCGATTCCGAAGCCCAAGCCGACGACGCAGCACTGAAGCACGGCGAACTCGCCAACCTGGCGTCCATCCACGCCGCCGCCTACAAAGCGTCCGCCGTCGTGGGCCAGTTCAAGGGCGACACCGCCGTAATTGTCCCTGGCCTGCAATCAACCTCCGCGGAACCCGGGCTGCGGAGCCTGGCCGAGTCCATCGTCCGCGATGCCGGCAAGCACCTCGGCATCAGCCCTTTCGCAGCCGTCGGTCCAGTAGCCCCGGATCTTCTGTCCCTACACACGACCACCCGCATCACCGAAGCCCTGTTGAGGTGTGTGGGAACGTCTCCGGTCAGGGGCGTTGCCACGGTGGACGACTTCGAGGGGGAGATCCTCTTCCGCGAGGCGGTCCAGAATTTCACGTCCTCCACATTCCGCCACCGCAGTCTTTCCGCCCTGCTCCGGCAGGACGCAGAACTCGCGGAAACCCTGCACGTGTACTTCGAAGCGTCGCTCGATGCCGCCGAGTGCGCCAGCAGGATGGGGCTGCACAAGAACACTGTTTACTACCGGATCAGCAAGGCGGCACGGGTGACCGGCCTGAACTTCGGCAACCCGCGAGACTCGCTGGTGGCCCTGCTCCACATCCAGGAATGGGCAAGCACACCTAAAGAACAACTGGGCAGGAAATGACCACAGCACTCATAGCACCGCCGTTGGACGCAGTACTGGACGACATCGTCCGCAGCCACAGGCCACAGCGGGAAAACGGTTCTGTCCCGGCCAACATTCCCCTCCTGGCAACGGTACCCTTCGACAGGTTCGGGATCGCCGTCGCCACCACTTCCGGTGAGGTGTTCAGCTCCGGCGACGCCGACGTCCCGTTTTCCATTCAGAGCATCTCCAAGGTGTTCACGCTGGCAATGGCCCTTCAAGGCGACAGCTCAGGAACGCTGTGGTCCCGCGTGCTGCGCGAACCGTCCGGCACCTCGTTCAACTCCCTGGTCCAGCTGGAACTGGAGCACGGCATCCCGCGGAACCCCTTCATCAACGCCGGCGCCCTGGTGGTCACCGATCATCTGATGGAAGAAACGTTCGACGCCGCCACCCAGGTGTTGCGGTTCCTCACCGTCCAGGCGGCCAGCACGGGACCCTTCATCGATGAGGCGGTCGCAGCCGGCGAGCTTTCCAGCAGCTGCCGCAATCTGGCCCTGGCGCACTTCCTGAAGGACTTCGGCAACCTGAAGCATCCCGCGGAATCAGTGGTGGAAAACTACGTCCGCCAATGCTCCATCATGATGTCCTGCGTGGAACTCGCCAAAGCCGGACTATTCCTCGCCATGGACGGCCACGGATCGCTCGGAACCGTAGTGTCCCGCAGCGACGCGAAACGCATCGGCTCCATCATGCTGACCTGCGGGATGTACGACGCCGCCGGCGAGTTCGCCTACCGCGTGGGCCTTCCCGGAAAAAGCGGCGTGGGCGGCGGGATCCTGGTCATCGTTCCAGGTGAATGTGCCATTTGCGTCTGGAGCCCGCGGCTTGACGCCAAAGGAAACTCCCTTGCCGGCACCGCGGCTCTCGCCGACCTTTCCGACCGCACCGGCTGGTCTGTTTTCTGACCTGCACGAGCTGCAAATCCCACAACTTCTTCCCCACCCAGCAGGATCTTCTCCGTATCGAAAGGATCAACCATGCCCATCAACCCCAATGACGAGGTTGTAGTGAACCAGGCCGACGGCGGTCACGCGCACGCCTCCGAAACGTCCCTCCATGCGGAGGACAAGGGTTACCACAAGAACCTGAAGCCCCGGCAGATCCAGATGATCGCCATCGGCGGCGCGATCGGCACCGGCCTGTTCCTCGGCGCCGGCGGCCGCCTCAACGCCGCCGGGCCGTCGCTGGTCATCGCCTACGCCGTCTGCGGGTTCTTCGCGTTCCTCATCCTCCGGGCCCTCGGCGAACTGGTGCTGCAC
>NZ_JBFTPV010000011.1:0-96417 GCF_056398665.1 Pseudarthrobacter sp. 01T43
CAACAACAGCACCAAGATCGAACCGGCGTCCACCGTGGCAGACACCTCCATGATCTGCCGAAACCACCATCCGGGGCCAGAGCCTGGGGCGAGGTGAGGGATCGCTTTCTCCCACCACGGCGCGACAGCGACGCTGAACCGCTAGCCTGAAGGAAGCAGGGCGGCGCAGCCGCCTGCCCTATTCCAGGAGGCATACGGTGGAATCGGCCAAGACAAGCATCATCGCGGGCATCGTCCTGATGGCGATGGGCCTGCTGTTCCTGCTGGACCGGCTCGGCGTGGTGGACAGCGGCGTCTACGTGCCTGCCCTCATGTTCGCCGCGGTGGGCGCGGTGTTCCTGGCGCTCTTCGTCCGCCGCCGGGACTTCTGGTGGGCTGCGATCCCCGGCTCCGTGTTCCTGGGCCTGGCCGCGGTCATCACGGCCACGCAGGTGGCGCCCGGCAGTGCGGCCGGCGCCTTCCTGTTCCTGTTCATGGCAGCCGGATTCGCCGCGGTCTACCTGCGCCAGACGGCCAACTGGTGGGCGGTCATTCCGTGCGGGGTGCTGTTCACTCTGGCCGTCATTGTGGCACTCCCGGCCCTGCAGGGCATGGCCGTGGCCGCTGTCCTGTTCCTCGGGCTGGCGGCCACCTTCGTTGTGCTGTCGGCTGTTCCGGTCCGGACCCCCGGTCGCAACGTTCCGATGAAGTGGCCCCTGATTCCGGCTGCCGTCCTCGGCGTCATGGGGCTGATCTTCGCGCTGCAGGCCACGGCGCTGCTCGTTCCCCTGGAGTTCGCCGTCCCCACCGTCATGATCCTGGCGGGGATCGCCCTGCTGGTCTACGCCTACCGCGCCCGGGGCCACGGACCGCGGACACACTAGCGCGTATCCACGTCCTCGAACACCAGGAACGTCTGGGTGTCCAGGACGCCGGGCATGGACTGCAGCTGGTCGAAGATCACCCGGCGGAGGTCGGTGTTGTCGATGGCGCGCACCAGCAGGATGACGTCGAAGTCCCCGCCCACCAGGGCAATGTGGTGGACCTCCGGGATGGCCTTGAGCTCTTCCCGGAGCTCCCGCCAGGAGTGCTGGCTGACTTTGAGGGTGACGTAGGCGGAGGACTTGAGCCCGGCCTTGATGGGGTCCACCAGGGCGGTGAACTTGGTCAGCACCCCTTCGCCGGTGAGCCGCGCGATCCGGGTGTAGGCGTGGGCCCTGGAGATGTGGACGTTCTGCGCCACCTGGGTGACGGACATCCGGCCGTCGCGGGTCAGCTCGGCGATGATGTGGCGGTCCACGTCGTCCAGCGGCGCCGGTTCGGCCTGGTCTGGTGTGCCTGCCAATCTGTCCACAGCTCCCTGCCATAGTGCTGCCCGTGCTTACGATTCGTCTTCCAGAATAGCCATCCTGCCCTGACTTCTCCATGATTCGGCTCAGGTCTGGATACGAAAGTTCGGTTAGGTCAATACTGGGAAGGAATAGTGGCTACAGAAGGACTGACCAATGACGATCTCCGCGGACCACACTGCGCCCCGAACTGACCCGGGCTCTGCGCCCGGCTCTGCGCCGGACCAGCCCCAACGCCGGCCTGCTGAAAATGCCGTGACCGAAGCCGTGCGCAAGTTCGGCATCACGGTTGAGGACTACATGCTCCCGGCCCGGCACCAGATCCAGATGGTGGACCCGGAGGGACGGCTCCTCGCCGAAGGCGAGCAGGGCACCGAACCCGGCCACGAGTACCCGTTGCCCGGCGATGAGGAACTGCTGGCAGCGTACGAGCAGCTCGTCGTCGGACGCCGCGTCAACGACCAGAACTCGGCACTCGTCCGGCAGGGGCGCATGGCCGTGTACCCGTCCAGCCACGGGCAGGAAGCCTGCCAGGTGGCCGCGGCGCTCTGCCTCGCCAAGGGCGACTGGCTGTTCCCCACCTACCGGGACGCCGTGGCGGTCATGACCCGCGGCGTTGATCCCGTGCAGACCATGACCATCTTCCGCGGCGACTGGCACAGCGGCTACGACCCCGCCAAGCACAAGGTGGGCATCCAGTGCACGCCGCTGACCACGCAGCTGCTGCACGCCGTCGGGGTGGCGCACGCCGCCAAGCTCCGCGGCGAGGACACCGTGGTCATGGCGATGTGCGGCGACGGCGCCACCAGCGAAGGCGACTTCCACGAAGCCCTGAACTTCGCCGCCGTCTTTCACCTGCCGGTCATCTTCTTCGTCCAGAACAACAAGTACGCCATCTCCGTTCCGCTGGCACACCAGTCCGTGGCCCCTTCCCTGGCGCACAAGGCTGTTGGCTACGGCATGGCCGGCGAACGCGTGGACGGCAACGATGTGGTGGCCCTCCTCGCCGTGCTGGACCGGGCCGTTGCGCTCGCCCGCGGCGGCTCGGGCCCGCTCCTGGTGGAGGCGAACACCTACCGGATGCAGGCGCACACCAACGCCGACGACGCCACCCGCTACCGGCAGGACAGCGAAGTTGCCGAATGGCTGGCCAAGGATCCGATCAGCCGGATGAAGACGTACCTCACCGGTCGTGGACTGCTGGACGACGACGGCGCCGCCAGGATCGCCGCGCATGCTGAGGACGTTGCCACTCAGCTTCGTGAAGGGCTGGGTGAGGACGTTCCCGTGGACCCCCAGGAGCTGTTCCGGCACGTGTTCTCCGAACCCACCCCCCAACTGAAGGAGCAGGCCGCCATGCTGGCCGACGAACTTGCCCGCGACGCGGCCTCCGGGGAGGCCTCCAAATGAGCCCGACAGTGACCACGTCCTCCGAAGCGAACGCCAACGTCAGTGCAGCCACCGCCCGGGCCGCCGCATCCGCCGCTTCCGCGGCTGAGGCTTCCGGCCCGCAGCCCATCACCATGGCCAAGGCCCTCAACACGGCCCTGGCCGACGCCATGCACGCCGACCCCTCCGTCCTGGTCTTCGGCGAGGACGTGGGCCAGCTGGGCGGGGTCTTCCGCATCACCGACGGCCTCACCCGCACGTTCGGCGAGCAGCGCTGCTTCGACACGCCCCTGGCCGAGTCCGGCATTGTGGGCATGGCCGTGGGCATGGCCATGAACGGGATGCGCCCCGTGGTGGAGATGCAGTTCGATGCCTTCGCCTACCCGGCGTTCCAGCAGATCGTCAGCCATGTGGCCAAGATGCACAACCGCACCAAGGGAGCCCTGAAGCTGCCCATGGTGATCCGGGTTCCGTACGCCGGCGGGATCGGGGGAGTGGAGCACCACTGCGACTCCTCCGAGTCGTACTACGCCCACACCGCCGGCCTGAAGGTCTTCACGCCCGCCACCGTGGCCGACGCCTACCGGATGCTGCGGGAGGCCATCGACTCGGACGATCCGGTCATGTTCATGGAGCCCAAGAAGATGTACTGGTCCAAGGACATGGTGGACCTGGCGGACCTGCGGGCTGCTCACGATGCGAATCTCAAGGCGGGGACGTCCTCTGAAGGCCGCGCCGCCGTCGCGCGTTCCGGCACTGACGCAACGCTCATCGCCTACGGGCCGTCGGTCCCCACCGCGCTCGCCGCGGCCGCCGCCTCGGCGGAAGAGGGCCGCTCGCTGGAAGTCATTGACGTCCGCTCCATCGTCCCGTTCGACGACGAGACCGTGTGCGCGTCCGTCCGCAAGACCGGCCGGGCCGTGGTGATCGCCGAGGCGCACGGCTTCGCGTCCGTGTCCTCCGAGATCGTGGCGCGGGTCCAGGAACGCTGCTTCCACCACCTCGCCGCGCCGATCCGCCGCGTGACCGGTTTCGACGTCCCGTACCCGGCGCCGAAGCTCGAGCACTACTACCTGCCCGGCGTGGACCGCATCCTCGACGCCGTTGACAACCTCCAGTGGGAAGACTGACCAATGAGCTCTGCACTGCAAGTATTTATGCTGCCCGACCTCGGCGAAGGCCTCACCGAAGCCGAACTGATCAACTGGCTCGTTTCCGTGGGCGACGAGATCCGCGTGGACCAGCCGATCGCCGAAGTGGAGACGGCCAAGGCCGTGGTGGAAGTGCCGTCGCCCTATGCCGGCACTGTGGCTCAGTTGCACGGCGAGCCCGGGCAGACGCTGGACGTGGGGAAGCCTTTGATCTCGGTGGCTCCTGTTGGTGCTGCGGTTCCGGGGGCCGGCGCGGATGATGCCGCCCCCGCCCCTTCGCCGGACGTTATTGCTGAGGAGCCGGTGGTTGAAGCTGCTGCAGCGAACGCTTACCGCGAGGAGGAGAAGGCCGGGTCCGGCAACGTCTTGATCGGCTACGGAACTCCCGGCGGTGCCGGACAGGTGCGGCGTACCCGGGCCCCGCGGAAGCTTTCGGTGGTTGAGCCTGCTGAAACCGATCCTGTGGAAACTCCGGATCTGGACCTCTCGCTGCTCCGCACCCGGGTGCCCGGGAAGCTTGGGGCTGTGATTTCGCCGCTGGTCCGGCGGATGGCCCGGGAACACGGCGTCGACCTGGGCGACGTCAGCGGGTCCGGCGACAGCGGGCTGATCATGCGCCGGGATGTTGAGGCGGCCATCAGTAGCCCCATCGCTGAGCCGAGCCCTGTGGTTGAGCCGAAGCGGGTGGTTGAGCCTGTTGAAGCCCAGGGCGGAGCCGATTCCCGCACCGGCCTGGGCATTTCCGCCCGGACGCCGGTCAAGGGTGTCCGCAAAGTCGTCGCCGCGAACATGACCCGGAGCCGGCAGGAGATTCCGGAGGCCACGGTCTGGGTTGACGTTGATGCCACTGCCCTGGTGGAGCTTCGGGCCGGGCTCAAGAAGTCCGATGCGCACGCCACGCCTGGCCTTCTCGCCTTCATCGCCCGTTTTGTCACGGCCGGGTTAAAACGATTCCCGGAGCTGAACACCCGCATCGAAACCACCGCGGACGGCGCCCAGGAGATCGTGGCCTTCGACGGGATCAACCTCGGCTTCGCGGCCCAGACGGACCGCGGACTGACGGTGCCCTCCATCCGCAACGCCGAGAAACTCAGCGCCCGCGAACTGGACGTGGAGATCCGCCGGCTCACCGCCGTCGTACGCGAGGGAAAGGGGACGCCCGAGCAGCTGGGCAGCGGCACCTTCACGCTGAACAACTACGGCGTGTTCGGCGTGGACGGATCCGCGGCCATCATCAACCACCCCGAGGTGGCGATCCTCGGCGTGGGGCGCATCATGGACAAGCCGTGGGTGGTGAATGGTGAACTCGCCGTCCGCAAGGTCACCGAACTGACGCTCACCTTCGATCACCGCGTGTGCGACGGCGGCACGGCAGCCGGGTTCCTCCGGTTCGTGGCGGATGCGATTGAGAACCCGGACAGCGTCCTGGCCGACATCTGAGACCATGAAGGCTGTGGTGGTGGGTGCGGGCATTGCGGGTCTTGTGGCGGCCCGCCAACTCGGCCTGGCCGGCTGGGACGTGGAGCTCCTCGAGAAATCCGCCGCTCCGCGCCCTGACGGCTACATGATGGACTTCTTCGGTCCCGGAGTGGAGGCCGCGGAGCGGATCGGCCTCTACCCGCGGCTCGCAGAGGTGGCCTACCACGTGGAGGCAGCGGAGTATGTTGACGCCGCCGGGCGCCCCACGTCCAGCCTCGACTACGACCGGTTCGCCAGGCTTGCCGGCGGGAAGGTCCTGAGCCTGCTGCGGCCGGACATGGAACGTGCCGCCCTCGCTGCCCTGGAGGACGTGCCCCCGGGCCGGGTGCGCGTCCGCTACGGGGCGCCGGTGTCCCGGATCTGGGGTGATGACGACGGCGTGCGGGTCGCGGTGGACGGCTCACCGGACGTGACGGTGGCCGCGGACGTCCTGGTAGGTGCTGACGGCGTCCACTCCGCCGTGCGGGCCCGGGTCTTCGGCCCCGAGCCGGAGTACCTGCGCCCCGTGGGCATGCGTGCCGCCGCGTTCATCGTGACCGACCCCATCCTGAATGCCCGTTTCCGGAACCGGTTCGTCCTCACCGACAGCATCAACCGGATGGCCGGTCTCTACAGCCTCCGCTCCGACGAAGTGGCGGCCTTCATGGTCTACCGGGATGCCACCGGCATGCCGGGGCACCAGCGGTCCGGGAGCCCGCGGGAGCGGCTGCGCCGGGAGTTCGCCGGACTCGGCCCCGCGGTGGACCGGCTGCTGGAACTGTGCCCCGAACATCCGTACGACGATCTGGTGGCACAGATTGTCATGCCGCACTGGCAGCGGGGACGGACCGTTCTGGTGGGGGACGCCTGCGGCGCCGTCTCACTCCTCGCCGGGCAAGGCGGCTCGCTCGCGATCGCCGGCGCCGCGCTGCTCGGGGACGTCCTGGGACCCGTGGCCTCACCGGCGGACATCGGTCCAGCGCTCGCCGAGTTCGAGCGACGCTGGCGCCCCACGGTCCAGGAGGCCCAGGCCGCCGGGCGACGCACAGCATCATCGTTCCTCCCCGCCAACCGGACCCAGCGCCTCCTGCGGCAGTGGATCATCCGGGCCACCCATCTGCCCGGAATCGACCGGCTGGTTGCCCGGCAGATCGTGGGACGAATCGCGAAGTAGGCGGGGAATCAGGCACCGCTCCTGGGCCGGACAACCAGCACGGGACATGGTGCATGGTGCATCACCTGGCTGGAGATTGATCCGAGCCGCAGCCCTGCGAACCCGCCATGGCCCCGGGATCCCACAACCAGCAGGTCCGCATCTTTGCTGGCTTCCAGCAAAGCGGTGGCAGCCAGGTCACGGACGAGTATTCCCTCGATGTCCACGCCGTCAGCAGCGACGGCCTTCAGTGCGTCGGCCTGGAGACGCTCAGCGGAGTGAAAGGAGTCGTTACTGCCGCTGTCCTCTACCGTTGACGGCACTGGAGGGTAGTGCCACGCGGTAACGGCACGGACCTTGCCGTGCCGGAGACGGGCTTCATCCACGGCCCACCGAAGAGCGGCCAGAGACTGCTCGGAACCGTCGACACCGGCCACGATGAGGAACCTGCCGCTAGCGTCCATTTCTTCTGCCCTTCCACCCGCCGACTCACTGCCACCGCCCGGCAGTGCCAGTCTGTGCCCGTCGCCCGAACGGGTCAAGGCCACGCGGCTAACCTCCACGGACCCTTCCCGCTAGGGCCAAGGAAGCCGGACTAGAATCCGTTCATGCGTCTGGCGATCATTGGAGCGGTACTGCTGGCGGCCGGCGCGGTGGCGGCGGTCACCGGGACGCTGCCCGCGGCTGACCTGGCCGCGCTGGTTGACCGGGTGGCGCCCATCCTGTTGTTCGTCGTCGCCATGACCGTGGTGACCGAGCTGGCCAGCGAGGCCGGCATCTTCCTGTGGATTGCGCGCCGGTTCCGGCACTGGGGCCGCGGCTACAGCTTCCTGCTCTGGCTGTTCCTGGCGGTGTTCGCCACGCTGAGCACCATCTTCCTTTCGCTGGACACCACGGCGGTGCTGCTGACCCCGGTGGTGGTTAGCGTGACCCGGCAGGCCGGCCTGCCGCCGCTGCCGTTTGCCCTGATGACCGTATGGCTGGCGAACACCGCGAGCCTGCTGCTGCCCATCTCCAACCTGACCAACCTGCTGGCGCAGCACAGCCTGGGCGGGATCAGCCCGGCCGGCTTCGCGGCCCTGATGTGGGCGCCGTCCCTCGCCGCGGTGCTGGTGCCGCTGGTGTTCATTGCCCTCGTTTTCCGCCGCGACCTGAGCAAACGCTATTCGCGGATCCCCGTGGGACGGGTCCGGCCGGATGCGGAAACCGGAAGCCCGACGGCGGCCTCCACGGACCGCGTCCTGCTCGGCGGTACCGCCGTCGTCCTGGCGCTGCTGCTGCCGGCTTTGGTGTCCGGCGTTCCGGTCTGGATCCCCGCCGTGGCTGCCGCGCTTGTGCTGGGCCTGATGTTCGCGCTCCGGCGGCCCCGGGTCCTCACGGTGCAGCTGGTGCCGTGGTCCCTGCTGCTGTTCGCCTCCGGACTCTTCCTGGTGATGGAAACCGCCCGCCACCTGGGCGCCTCGGCCTTCGTGGGCCAGCTCGCCGGGCAAGGCCAGAGCTTCCCTGAACTGCTTCGGCTCGCCGCGACGGGCGCGTTCGGTTCCAATATGCTGAACAACCTGCCCGCCTACCTGCTGGCCGAACCTCTCGCCCAGACGCCGCAGCGCATGGCGGCCCTGCTGATCGGGGTCAACGCCGGTCCGCTCATCACGCCGTGGGCGTCGCTGGCGACGCTGCTCTGGCACGACCGGCTGGTGCGGATGAACGTCCTGATCAGCTGGCGCGGCTACGCGCTCTTCGGCCTGATCGTTGCGCCCGTGACTGTGTTCGCGGCGGTCCTGGCACTGGCCGCCACGGGGTAACTTAGTCCAGACAGGAGGGAACGCCGTGAATCCAGCTAAAGATGAGATTGTGTCCGGATACAGCCGCGTGCGGCAGGAACTCGATGCCTGGCTGGCCGGCGCCAGCACGGAGGATCTTCGCCGCCGGAGCGACGGCACCAAGTGGACCAACGAGGAACTGCTCTTCCACATGGTCTTCGGGTACATGGTGGTCCGGGCCCTGCTTCCCCTGGTCCGCCTGGTCAGCCGACTGCCTGCCCCGGCAGGTAAGGCGTTCGCGGCGGTACTCAACGCGGGAACCCGGCCCTTCGACGTCGTGAACTATTGGGGCTCCCGCGCGGCGGCGACGGTCTTCAACCACCGGCGGATGGCGCGGAAACTCGGGAAGACCATCGCATCCCTGTCACGGCAGCTGGACCGCGAGACTCCCGGCAGCCTGTCCCGCTCCATGCCGTTCCCTGACAGATGGGACCCGTTCTTCGCACCCCTGATGAGCCTGAACGATGTCTACGCCTACCCCACCGTGCATTTCGACTTTCACGCCAAGCAGCTGAGCCTTCCGCCCGTGTAACGCGTTGCGGGGACAGAATAAAGCCAGGCCCCCATTTGCCGGACCACTTCACTCACCAGAAGGAGCGCCCCATGCTCAGCCTGCAGGACATCGATAACATCGTCCTCAACGGAGGCATCGTGGTGGACGCGGACGGGGAGAAGATCGGCTCCGTGGAACAGATCTTCACCAGCGGCGATTCCGGCGAGCCGGCCTTCGTCACCGTACGGACCGGCCTGTTCGGCATGTCCGAATCCTTCGCCCCGCTCACGGGCGCCAGCCTCGAGGAATCCGTGATCAGGGTGGCGTTCACGAAGGACACGGTGAAGAACGGCCCGCGGATCGAGAGCGACCGCGGCGCCATCACGGAGACGCAGGAACAGGAACTCTACAGCTACTACGGGCTTACTGCGCCGACGCAAACTGCGGCCGCAGCCGCGGTTACTGACGGAGGGAACGACGACGACGGCGAACGGCCCGCGGGGCAGGCACCACCGCACCCGCTGCCTCACGGTGGCCCGCCACCCGCGCCGCCGCACCTTCACAAACACGTGCCCCCGCACGCGCACCCGGGTCCGCACCCGCATCCCGGTCCGCACCCGCCGTCGGGTCCCCACTGATGAGAACGGAAGCGGCCATTTGGGCGGAGCGTGTATCGAAATCCCTTGGCGGGTTCCCTGTGCTGGACGACGTAACCCTTCGCGTGGGGCGGTCGGAAATCCACGCCTTAGTCGGGCTGAACGGAGCAGGGAAGACGACGTTGATGCGGATCCTGCTTGGCATGCTCAAACCGGACAGGGGTTCGGCTCACCTGGCGGGACTTCCGGTCTCCGGCGCAGGAGCGCAAGTGTGGTCACGGGTCGGGCAGATGCTGGAGACCCCGTTCGCGTATCCGGAGCTGACCGCTCACGAGAATGTGTACTGTTCCGCCCGCCTGCACGGATTGAGGAAGGACGCCGCCAGTTCCGCCGCGGGACGGGCATTGTCTGACCTGGGTCTGGACGAATATGCGGACCGGCGCGCCGGGACGCTGTCGCTGGGGAACCGGCAGCGCGTCGGTTTGGCAGCCGCCCTGGTCAAGAGACCGGACGTGCTTGTCCTGGACGAACCGACCAACGCATTGGACCCGCGCGGTGTCATCGTTCTTCGGCGGTTGCTCCAGGAAGCACGTACGGATAGGGGCGCGGCGATCCTGGTCTCCAGCCACCACCTTGACGAGGTTGCACGGATGGCTGACAGGATCAGCGTGCTTCACCGCGGAAGGATCATCGGCACGCTGCAGCCCGGGGCCGTGGACCTCGAACGTAGCTTCTTTGACTTGGTCCTGCAGTCCGACCTGAACGAGCAGGAGTAACGGTGGGCGCTTCCGGAACGGCCCGGGAGTTCGAGGCACTCAAGTTCCGCCGGGCACCGGTGGTTTGGACGGTCTCGGCCCTGATCGGCATTGCCCTGCCGGTGCTCGCAGCGGCCTTCATGGTCGCGGCCACCACCGACGGGTCCAGCCAGATCGGCCTCAAAGCCGCCGCCATGCTGACTGGTACGGGTTGGGCCGGGTATCTGGCAATGGTGGGAATGCTGCTGTCCGTCGGGGCGCTGATGGGTATCGGCTTCGTAGTGTGCTGGTGCTTCGGCCGCGAGTTCACCGAAAAAACCGAGGCGTGCCTGTTTGCCCTGCCGGTCACCCGGCGGCGGCTTGCCTACGCGAAGTTCACGGTGATTCTTCTCTGGTCCCTGCTGCTGTGCCTGGTCAGCGTCGCGGTTGCCTTTCTCGCCGGCGCGGTCATCGGCCTCGGCCTGCCCGGCACGGAAGTTCTGGTGGCCGCCGGCAAGGCATGGTGCGGCGGCGCCCTGGCGGCCATGCTCGCGTGCCCGCTCGCCGTAGTGGCCAGCGTGGCACACGGCTATCTTCCCGGCGTCGGCGCCCTGGTCCTGCTGGTGGTCACCACCCAGGTGGTGACGGCATTTGGCGCCGGAGCCTGGTTTCCCTACGCGGCACCCGGGCTGTGGATGGGCATGGGCGGCGCGGCGGCCGCCGAAACGGTCAGCCCTCTGCAGCTCTTCCTGTGCGTCCCGGTCTCCGCGCTCGGCATCGCCGCAACGGGCCAGTGGTGGAAGAACATGCAAATCAGCTCCGGCTGAGGTCAGGTCACGGGCGGTGACCTTCCTCGTAAACGTCCGGGACGCCGTCGTGGTCTGTGTCGATGGCCTCTTCCGCCTCCACGGCGCGGTATTGGCGGTTGCGGGTGACCAGCACTGCCGACGCCAGGAGGGCGGCCAGCAGCGACGCGGCCAGGATCCCCACCTTGGCGTGGTCATCATGGATGCTGCCCTGTCCGAAGCTCAGCTCCGCGACGAGAAGCGAAACCGTGAAGCCGATCCCGGCCAGGAGGGACACCCCGAACACGTCAATCCACTTCAAGGACTTGTCCAGCGACGCCCGGGTGGCCTTGGTGAGGAGCCAGGTTGTGCCCAGGATCCCGGCCGGTTTGCCCAGCACCAGTGCCACGATGATGCCGATGGCCACGGGGTCGGTCACGGCCGCGATCAGGCCGTCCCAGCCGCCCACGGCCACGCCGGCGGAGAAGAACGCAAAGACCGGGACCGCGATGCCGGCGGAAATAGGCCGAAACCGGTGTTCGAAGATCTCGGCGAGGCCGGGACCCGCAGCGGGGCCGCCGCTGGCAGCGGACCGGATCACCGGGATGGCGAACCCCAGCAGGACGCCGGCGACGGTCGCGTGGATACCGGAGGCGTGCACCAACGCCCAGGTGAGCACGCCCAGGGGGAGAAGGATTACCCATGCCGCGGCGGGTCTGGCGCCGAAGAACCGGCGGTATTTCCGGGCCAGGAAGGCATAGACCGCCAGTGGAATGAGGGCCAGCAGCAGCGGGCCGGCCTGGATGTTGCTGGAATAGAACACCGCAATGATGCTGATGGCCAGCAGATCGTCCACTGCGGCCAGCGTCAGCAGGAAGATCCGCAAAGCACTGGGCAGGTGGGAACCGATGATCGCCAGCACAGCCACGGCGAAGGCGATGTCCGTCGCCGTCGGGATGGCCCAGCCCCGCAAAGTCCCGGGACTGCTGAGATTGACCAAGGCATAGACAACGGCAGGGACCGCCACACCTCCGACGGCGGCGGCGATGGGCACCACGGACTTGCTGAACTGGCGAAGGTCGCCGGCCACGAACTCACGTTTGAGCTCCAGCCCCACGAGGAAAAAGAAGACCGCCAGCAACCCGTCGGCGGCCCAGGCCCCCAGGCTGAGGTCCAGATGCCACGGCTCGTACCCGACGCGGAAGTCGCGCAACGCGAAGTAACTCTCGGAAGCCGGCGAATTGGCCCAGATCAGGGCAATGACCGCTGCGGCGACCAGCAGGATGCCGCCAACGGTTTCCTTCCGCAGGATCTCGCCGATGCGCAGCACTTCGCGGTAGCTACCCCGGCCCAAGACGGAGGAACGCGGAGGGGTGGACGGATTCTTAGCCATGAAGGTGTCCTAAACAATGGGTCGACAAAGTACATGCCGACCAGACTTCCCGGCTCACCTCCAGCCAGTTTACCCGCCCGCATCTGCCGGTGTCCGGCAGCCATGGTGCTGCGGCCCGGACAACGGTGCGTAGTGGGGGCTGTAGAACTTGAGTACTGGTTACTCGTGCATCGCGCCGGCCAATTCGATTTACTTAAGCTGCCGGCGGGATTTAGGGTTGGTGCCCGCTACGGTCGCCGCCGGCGCCATTGACGCTTTTCCCTGAATCAATCAAAGCGCCGGCCTGTTGCGACGTGGCCAAGAGCGGGAGGGTCACATGCGAGTCAGACTTTCAACCGGAGACGCCGCAGATCCCATGGACTGCCCCCACCAGTTTGTAGGCAGTTGTGACGCGTGCTCGGCTGCGCCAGCGCCGGCGCATTCTGCCGGACCGTGGGCCGCTAACCCGTGGGAACTTCGCCTGCCCGCTCTTCCCACAACAGGTGCGGGTCCTCATGAGGATTACGCGGATTACGGGGAGCCGCCCAGCTAGGGATTCCTGAACGCGCCGACGATGACCTGTTCGGCGGCGGTGGGCTGCCTCGTGGCGGAGCGGGCCAGTTGGATGCGCCATGACAGTGGCGTGTGAATAGCCCGGATGTCCTTTCCTTGGCCGTGCTGCAGTGCCGTCTCGGGCAGGAAACTCACGCCCAGGCCCTCCCGGATCAGGTCTATGGCCATGGTGAAGGACACCACCTCGGTGTGGACCGTGCGCTGCAGCCCCGACGCGGCGAAGGCGGCGTCCACTGTGGTGCGGTTGCCCCAGCCCTCGGGAAAGTCAATGAAGGGCTCATTCGCGATCTCGGCCAGGCTCACGCGTTTCCGGCCGGCCAGGGGGTGGGATTCCGGGCAGACAAAGACGATTCCCTCGGCGTGCAGGGGGTACAGCTCGAGGCCGGACGCAGCCTCTTCGGGCACGGAAACCAAGGCCAGATCCAGCGCTCCGGACCGGACATCGGCCAGGCTGGTGCGGGTTCCCTGGACGGTCTGGCGCAGCTTAACGACGATGCCCGGATAGTCGCGCCGGACCGTCCGCAGGATCTGCAGCACGTCGACTGAACCGGCATGGGCCAGGATGCCCAGGGCCACGCTCCCGCGCACCGTCCCCCGAACGGCGTCGACGGCGTCCCGCGCGGCCTGCACGTCGGCCAGGATGGCGCGGGCACGGGGGAGCAGGGCCTCCCCGGCGGGCGTAAGGCGGATACTTCGGCCCTGGCGGATGAACAGCTCGGAACCCAGATCGTGTTCGAGCTGGCGGATCCCCGCAGACACGGCGGACTGGACGATATTGACGCGCTGGGCTCCCCGCGTAAAGCTCAGTGCCTCGGCCACCGCGATGAAGTACTCAACCTGAAAAAGCTGCATGGACTCTATTATCGCCGATGACGATGGGTATCAGCGTGAATAAACGTTGGACGCGATGTAACCAAGAGCCAATACTGAAGCAATGACGCAAACTTCAACTTCCCCCTCCCTCCGGGCCGGCCCATCCCATCGGGCGCACCAGCGCCGGTATGGACGCGGCTTCTGGATTGTCACGTTCGTCTTTATGATCACCATGGCGTTCGCCGCCGCCCCGGCCCCGCTGTATGTGCTCTACCAGCAGCGGGGCGGATTCAGTGCCTTTACCATCACGGTCATCTTTGCCGCCTACGCCGTGGGCGTGGTGGTGAGCCTGTTCCTGGCCGGGCACATTTCGGACAGGTTCGGCCGCCGCCGCGTGATCGCGCCGGCCGTGCTGCTCAACGTCGTCGCCGCCCTCATCTTCCTGGTCTGGCCCGACCTGCCCGGCCTGGTGCTGGCCCGGTTCATTTCCGGTCTCGGCATCGGCATGCTGACCGCCACTGCCACCGCACACATGACCGAACTGCACAGTGCGGCACGCCCCGGTGCCGGGTCCCGGCGCGCGGAGGTCATCTCCACCGCCGCCAACATCGGCGGACTGGGCCTGGGGCCGCTCGTCACGGGCTTCCTCGCCGAGTACGTGCCCATGCCGCTCTACACCCCGTACGTGGTGTTCGCGTTCCTGCTGCTCGCCGGCTTGCTGCTGATCGTGACGGTCCCCGAGACCGTCAACAACGTCGACGAAACCTGGGTCTACCGGCCGCAGCGCGTCGTTGTCCCTCGCTCCGCCCGCGGGCAGTATGCGGCAGCGGCCATGATGGCATTCGTCGGGTTCGCCATGTTCGGCTTCTTCACCTCCCTGGCGCCATCCTTCGTGGCCAAGCAGCTGGGCATCACCTCGCACGTGGTGGCCGGCGCCGTCGCCTTCGTGGTCTTTGCGTCCTCGGCGGCGTTCCAGGTGCTGTCCTCCCGCTGGGCACGCACCACGCAGTTGGTGGTCGGCCTGATCCTGCTGGGCTCCGGACTGGTACTGGTCACCGCATCCATCGCCGCCTCCTCGCTGCCCCTGCTGATCGCCGGCGGCATCGTTGCCGGGTCCGGCGTAGGCGTGACTTTCAAGTCCGCGATCGGCACCGTCATCTCCATCTCCGCCCCGGAGACCCGCGGGGAGGCTCTGGCCGGGCTCTTCCTGGTGGGCTACGTGGGCATGGCCCTGCCGGTGGTGTTGCTGGGGCTGATCCTGCAAACTGTGGCCCTGGTTCCGGCCGTGGTGATGTTCGGCGTGGTCATGCTGGCACTGATCATCATCACCGCCCTGACCCTGGCCCGCACCTATGGCCGGAGACAAACCGCCGCGCGCTGACTGAACTCCTGACAAGTACGACGCCGGCACTCGAGGTGAGTGCCGGCGTCGTACGTGAGTGCGAGAGGGTTGCTTACCTTTAGCTGCCGATCGACGGCGTCGCCGGCACCTCCGGGCGCTTCTCGGACCGCTCGTTGGGAACCGTGACCATGATGGCGACGATGGCCACCACCACCATCAGCAGGTTGAACAGGATGCCCACGGCGCCGCCGAACCGCAGGGCCACGTTCTGCTGATTTCCGATGAACAGGCCCCAGGACTGGATGGTGGCGGGGTCCATGGCCTGGGCCGCGACGTAAAGTGCTGCCGAGATCGCCACGCCGATCGCGTTGCCCAGCGACGAGGCCATCTTGTAGATGCCCGCGGCGGCCCCGGCCTCATCGTCGGGCACGTTGGACAGCGCGGCGTCCGTGGACGGCGTCGCGTAGAAGCCCAGTCCGACGCCGAACAAGGTGAAGCCGATGACGGCCAGCACAATGTACTGCCCGATCAGCGTGAACGTCATGGACGTCATGAGGATCCCGACGCCGGCGATCGCGCTGCCCCAGATCATGGGCCGCTTCGGGCCGAAACGCTGGAGCAGTTTCTCACCCACGCGGATGGTGGCCAGGATTGCCACCAGGTAGCCGAGGGTCAGCAGGCCCGACTGCAGCGAGGACATGCCCGCGGCCACCTGGACCAGGCCCAGGGACACGATCAGCGTGCCGGCCGCGCCGTTGAGCAGGAAGTTGGAGAGCGTAGCGCCGGCGAAGGTGGCGTTCCCGAACAGTTTCAGGTTCAGCACCGGGTTGGCGCGGCTCGTTTCAATCCCGAAGAACACCAGCGCACCCACCACGGCCACCACAATCAGCCCGATGCCCGTCAGGCTCAGCCAGCCGATCCGCGGGCCCTGGGAGATGTAGACGTTCAGTGCCACCAGCGCGACGACCAAGGTGATCATGCCGCCCCAGTCGAACCGGCCGCCGGCCTTCGCGGCGGACTTGGACTCCGGGGTGCCGCGCAGCAGGAAGAGTGCCACCACGGACAGCACGATCGAGATCCAGAAGATGGAGCGCCAGCCCAGGAACGACGTCGCCATCAGGCCGCCGAACAGGGCACAGAAACCCGACCCGCCCCACGACCCGATGGACCAGAAGGACAGCGCCCGCTGGCGTTCCTTCCCCTCGTAGTAGAACTTCACCAGCGCCATGGTGGAGGGCATGATGCACGCGGCGGACAGCCCCTGGACCACGCGGCCGCCGAGCAGCGCAGCGGCGGTGAGGCCGCCGGCGTTTTCCGGGGTCAGGGCGATCAGCAGCGAGCCGAGGATGCTCAGGTAGATGCCGAGGTACATGATCTTCACGCGGCCCAGCCGGTCCGCGAGGCCGCCGGCCACCACAATGAAAATGCCGGAGAACAGGGACGTGATGGACACGGCCAGGTTCCCCAGCGTCCGTTCGATCCCCAGCGACCCCTGAATGCCGGGGATGACGTTCAACAGGGTCTGCGCGAACAGCCAGAAGTTGATGACCGCCAGGACGATGCCGATCAGCCACGCATCGTTCGGCTTCCACTGGGTTGAGGTTTTCGCTGACGACTGGACAGTGCTCATGGCTTACGCATCCTTGGCTAAATAGGACATTGCGGCAACAACCTGGGCCTGCACGCCCAGGGACAGCGTCGGATCCAGCACCGGCGCGAAGAAGGGGGAGTGGTTCCCCGGGATGTCCTGGGAAACCGTCCCGCGCTCGACGGCGGCCCGGTACTGTTCCGGGTCATGGCCGCCCAGGAGCCAGAACGTGTAGGGGACGCCGAAGGCGTCGGGGATGCGGCTGAAGTCCTCCGACGCGGTCTGCGGCGTGGCAGGGAGCACGGCGCCCGAGTCGAAGTGCTCCTTGAAGGCGGCCGTGACTTTGTCCGTCACGCCGGCGTCGTTGCTGGTGAGCGGGAACTGGTCGTAGTACTCGAATTCCGGCTCCCGGGGCGACCCGGCGGTGACGCACTCGCCCCGGACGATCCGCTCGATCGCGGCGAGCACAGCGGAGCGGACCTGGTTGTCGTAAGTGCGGATGTTTAGCAGCAGGGTAGCGCGGTCCGGGATGATGTTCGACTTCCTACCCGCGTTCAGCGCCCCGACGGTGACCACCGCGAAATCGCCCGGTTTGGTCTCACGTGAAACGACGGTCTGCAGCCGGAGCACAATCGAGGACGCCAGCACCACCGGGTCCACCGCCATGTGCGGCATGGACCCGTGCGCCCCCTTGCCGTAGACCGTGATCTTCAGCGAATCCCCCGCGGACAGGACAGGACCGGCTGTGGTGGCCAGCGTCCCCGCCGCGATGGGCATCACGTGCTGGGAGAGCGCGACGTCGGGGCGCGGCACCTTGGTGACCAGGCCGTCGTCGACCATTGCCTGCGACCCGGCACCGATCTCCTCCGCCGGCTGGAACAACGCGACATAGGTCCCGGACCACGCCTCGCGGCCGTCCGCCATCAGCTTGGCGGCGCCGAGCAGGGTGCTGACGTGGACGTCGTGCCCGCAGGCGTGCATTACCCCGTCCACTTCCGAGGAGTAGGGGAGCCCCGTGGCCTCGGTGACGGGGAGCGCGTCCATGTCCGCGCGGGCCAGGACGGTGCGGCCGTCGCCGTTCGTGAGGACGCCCACGACGCCGGTGCCTCCGATGCGTGTGACCTCGTAGCCGAAGGAGGTGAGTTTCTCCTGGACGACGCCGGCGGTCTGCTGCTCCTGGAGGCTCAGTTCGGGATGTCGATGGAGGTGGGTGTAAAGGTCCCGGACCCAGCCGAGCTCCGAATCAAGTCCTGCCAAAACTGTGTCGTAGCCGCTCATGCGAATCACTCTCTGAGGAGTCGGGGCGCCTGGGCCAGCCAGACGCAACTGGCGTATTTAGCTTAGACCCGGACACCCCGGGATGTGTTTAGTTCTGAGTAGCGTTCGCTCCGGGGCCCGGCCGGCCCTCCTCGTTGACGCTCACCAGAGCCGCTATTCTTTTCAGCTCCTGCAGTATTTCCAGTTGCTCACGGTTAATGGTGATGAGAAGTTCGATCTCTTCCTTGGCCCTTATGTTGGTGTCGAAGTCGTGCTTGGCCATGGCCGCCGCGATGGCGTCCTGTCGCTTGGCGGCGATGAGGAGAATGGCACCTTGGAGTCCTGCCAGCATGGAGAGCAGCAGGTTCAAGAGGATGTAAGGGTATGGGTCCCATGCCTGGGTCGCCAGCGCCCAGCTGTTGATGGCGGCCCAGATGATCATGAAGCCGATAAAACTTCCCACGAAGGGCCAGCTCCCCATCCCGTTCCGCATGATGTCGGCGGCGCGTTGGCCTTTGGTCAGGGAAGCTTTGTGTCTGTCGTGCCAAGTGTTCTGTTGATCGGTCATCACTCAGACTAAGCCGGGCCGGGGCGCGGTTGCGCCCGATGCGGTTACAGCGTTCACAGGCCAGGGGACAGGCCCGGCCAGTAAGATGTGGCGGGTGACGAGAAACGGCAGGCGCCCCAGGCTGACCAGGCAGGAATGGATCAAGTACGGTGCACTATTTGTGCTCGCTGTGGTTGCCTTCGGAGTGGCAGCTCTTGCCCTGACGAATCCGCGGGGGCCAAGTGAACCCGCCAGCCCCGTGCCGGCAAAGGTGGCCGCGCCAACTGCCACCGCGTCCCCGGCTGCCACGCCGGCGCAGACGCCGACGGCTACGGCGACCGCCGCTGCGACTGCCGCTCGGCTGCGGATTGAGCTTCCCGCGAAGCCCGTCCTCCTGATTCTTGGCGATTCGTACACCGCCGGGGTAGGTGCGGACCGGGAGGATCAGGGGTGGGCGTATGTTGTTGCCCGCGCGCTCGGGTACCCCACCAACATCGACGGTCTGGGCGGAACCGGTTTCGCGTGGGGCGGAGGCCCGAAGGACGACGGTGGGCAGGAGTACGAAGTCCGGTTACGGAAAATCTCCCAGGACACGCGCTTCGTCCCCAACCTCCTCATCCTTCAGGGCGGCCAGAACGACTCCCAGCTCACCAACCCGGATGAACTCAAGACCGCCACGGCGCAGACCATCGAAGCGGCCCGCAGGTTCTGGCCCGGCATCCAGGTGGTTGTTGTTGGACCCTCCGCCCCGCAGCCCCACGCGGAGGAACTGCGCGACGCGAACACAGCCGTCCGCGCCGGGGCAGCAGCGGCCAACGCCCCGTTCATCGACGCCTACGGGGCCGGCTGGTTCACGGGTGCCAACAGCCCGGGGTTCAGTGCTGACGCGGCGCACCCGAACACCAGCGGCCACGCTTATCTTGCGAAGAAGTTCCTGGAGGCGTGGGCCGCGCTGACTAAATCCTGAGTAAGGGCAGCGACGCACCGCTCGATAGCGGGCCATATCAGCCTTGGTTCAGACCCCGAATGATCCGTCCTCGCATTTCGATGAGCTCGTCGATCGAGGCCGTGTGATCCAGCTGTGAGGCCAGTTCCCGGATTTGGACTAGCAGCTCCCGGTCATGGTCTGACAGATCGAACAGCGGATGGTGGATGTCGGGTGTGGCTGCTGCCTGTTCTTCAGTGAACTGATACGGAAAGCACTCTCGAAAGGGGACGCCCGCACCCGGCGGAGCGCCGCCGTCGGACGTTCCCTGCTGGTCCCGCCTCCCGGAAACCCCGGGAAGCCATGGGTAGAATCGAGGCCAGTAGAACGCAAAGTACATCCGGAGGTACGGAGTAACAATGTCAGAATGGCTCGAAGTCGGCGCGGACACGTACGTGCTGGTCACCGAAGGTTCGCTGCTGAACACCGGACTGGTGGTTGGTTCGGAGCGTGCCATGGTGGTGGACACCGGCTGCGGGCCGCGGCAGGGGCGCGAGATCCTGGACGCGGTGCGGGAGAAGACGGAACTGCCGCTGGTCGTCGTCAATACCCACGCGCACTACGACCATTTCTTCGGCAACGCCGTGTTCGCCTCCGACGGCGTAACCGAGTTCTGGGCGCACGAAAACTGTGCGCGCGAGATCGACAGCCACGGGGACCTGCAGCGCCGCTTTGTGGGAACGCTGGAGCCCGAGATGTCCACCGGTGAAGGCGAGAACGTGGAGCTGGTGGTGCCCAACGCGATCGTCCGGGACCAGCCCGTACTGGTGGACCTCGGCGGGCTGACGGTCACCCTCTTCCACCTGGGCCGCGGCCATACCGACGGCGACCTCCTGGTGGGCACGCCCACCACCCTGTTCGCGGGCGACCTCGTGGAGCAGGGCGCGCACCCCTCCTTCGAGGATTCCTACCCGGAGGACTGGGCCGACTCCCTGCGCCACATCTCAGCCCTGCGCCACCGCTACGAATTCCTCATCCCCGGCCACGGCCAGCCCTGCAGCGACCAGTTCGTCAAGACCATGGCCAACACCATGACCACCGCGGTCCGGCAGGCCCAGACTTCCATCCGTGAAGCCCCCTCCGACGCCACAAAGGCCATCCCCGTGCTGCCCTACGGCCCGGAGCAGTCACGCTGGTTCATCAAGCGGCTGCAGGAAACGCGTCCGCTGCACTGAGGTTTCGTTCCACTCCGCTCGTTTCTTATCGCGGCTGCTTATTTGACCGTCAGTGTCCCGTGCATGTTCGGATGATACGTGCAATGGAAGGCATAGGTCCCCGGCTGCGACGGGGCCGTAAAGGTGGCCGTGCCCCCGTTGGCTTTGACCTTCGCATCAAACGCCTGGCCCTGGTCCGCGGTCACGGTATGGTCCGCGCTGTCCTGGTTTGTCACCTTTACCGTAGCGCCGGGGGACACCGTGATCGGATCCCCGTACGCGAAGCTCTTGATGGTGATGGCCGGCGCTGCGGAACTTGTCATCCCCTGGGCCGGCGAAGCCGTTGCCTGCGGCGCCGGCGAACCGCCGCCCGGGGCGCACCCGGCCAGCCCGGTCACAAGCGCGGCCAGAATCAGCGTAGTCCTTACCTTCCCAACATTCATGGCTATGGTCCTCGGTCCCGGAGTGAGTGCTTTGGATAGGTTCCCCCTGCATGCCATTTTGCTCCCGGCCGCCGCGAAATGACACCCGCAAGCCGTGGTTGTCGAAGGGCTACAGCGGGACCACCAGCACGGGGACGCCCGAGAACTCCAGCACCCGCAGGGTGTGGCTGCCGATGTACGGGGTTGCGCTGCCGGGCCGGTCCACCAGCGCCACGACGATCAGGCCGGCATGGACTTCGCGGGCGTCGGCCAGGATTTCGGCTGCCACCCGTCCGGTGCGCCGGCTGATGGACACCTCCAGGCCAGCCGCCGTGCCCAACGAAGCCACATGGCGGAGGGCCGCCTCGGCGGCAAGATCGGCTTGTTTCGCCAACGCGTCCGGGTTGATGCTCGCCGGATGCCCGGCCAACGCCAGGGGGTCCCTGACGGTAACCACCCTCAGGTGCGCGCCCAGCCGTCGGGCATAATCGACGGCGACTTCCGCAGCCCGGAACGCCGCAGGGGAATCGTTCACCGCCACCAGGATCACATCGCTCACGGCGTGGCCTTCCTGTCCGCGGCCCACCGGAGCCGCAGGCTCTCTTCCAGTTCCTGCGCGTCCAGTTGCCGCCGGATGTCCACCAGTTCGTTTTCCAGCCGCGGTATCCACCGGTTCTCCACCGCCCGTTGCCGGGTCCGGGCCGCAGCAAGCTCCGCCGTCACCAGCATTTCGGCCCGCTGGACCGCCGCGTACCGCACCCCGGCCTCCAGCGCCCGGCGGTGTACCGTGGCCGCGTAGGACAAGGCCGAGCTTCCGCCCGTCAGGGGAACAGCCGGGAAACTGCATGCGGGATCGTCGGGATACACCACGCCCATGGTGCTGGCCCAGCGCAGCTGCACCGCGGCGGGCACCGGCGGCGCGGCCGCCTCAATCTGCCCCGTTCCGTCCAGCGCGGCGGAACGGCGCAGCCAGAGCGCCGCTTCCTTCGCCAGCTCCTCCCACGCCGCGCGGGCCCGCTCCGACCGGAACTGCAGCCGTTCCAGCTCGTCAGCCAGGATGTGCTGCTTGCGGTCCAAAAGGCGGGCGCCGTGTTGGGCCGTGGTCAGCCGGCGCTCCAGCCGGACCTTGCCTGCCCGTCCCGTGCTTCTCATGGCCGGTGGTCCCCATAGTTGCCGCCGCCGCGCGCATCATCCGGGCCAGGTTCGTCCGGGTGGGGAAGGTAGCGTTCCAGGAATGCCGTGGACACCATGGTGAGCTCCTGTTCCGGCAAGGCCGCCAGCGCGGCCCAGGCCCGGCCGAGGGTATCGTCCAGGGTCCGGAGCTCGTCGCGGCCCTGGTTGAAGAGCCCGGTTTCGGCCAGGGTCCGGTATTGGATGTAGCTGCGGTCGGTTTCGCTCAGCGCCGCGGTGCCCACGAGCTCAGCCAGTTCGGTGGCCTGCCGGGCGCGTGCCATGGCGGCAAGAACCTGGGCCGCGACGTCCAGATGGTCCTCGCGGGTCCGGCCTTTGCCCGCGCCGCTGCGCATCAGCCGCGACAACGAGGACAGCACGTCCACCGGCGGGTAGATGCCCCGCGCGGCGATCTCCGGCGACAGGACGATCTGACCCTCGGTGATGTACCCGGTCAGGTCCGGGACCGGGTGCGTGATGTCTCCGGCCGGCATGGTCAGCACCGGGACAATCGTCACGGAACCCTGGTGGCCTTTGACCCGGCCGCAGCGCTCGTACAGGGTGGCCAGGTCGCTGTACAGGTACCCGGGGTAGCCGCGCCGGGCCGGGATCTCACGCCGCGCCGCGGAGACCTCCCGCACCGCCTCGGCATAGCTCGTCATGTCCGACATGATCACCAGGACGTCATGGCCCTCGGTGTACGCCAGGTGTTCGGCGACGGTCAGTGCGATCCGCGGGGTGAGGATCCGTTCAATGACCGGATCGTCGGCGGCGTTGAGGAGGAGCACCAATTCGCCGCCCGCAGAGCGTTCCTCCAGCCGGTCCCGGACGTAGGCGATGTCCGCGTGGGTCAGGCCCATGGCGGCAAACACCACGCGGAAGGACTGTCCGCCCGAGGTGGCCTGCGCCGCGATCTGGGTGGCCAGTGTCAGGTGCGGAAGGCCCGGCACCGAGAAGATGGGAAGCTTCTGGCCCCGCACCAGGGTGGTCAGGCCGTCGATGACTGAAATCCCGGTCAGGACCGGTTCCTGCGGCGATTCCCGGAACACCGGGTTCAGCGGCCAGCCGCTCACGGGAAGGGTGGCGGTGCCTGTGACGGGAGGGCCGCCGTCGACCGGTTCCCCGCGCCCGTTGCAGACCCGGCCCAGCCAGTCGTTTCCCACCCGGATATGCAGGGGCCGGCCCTCAAACCGGATCCGGATCCCGCCCAGCGACATGCCGTCGGTGCTTTCCAGCACCTGGAGGGTGGCGAGGTCCTGGTCCACTTCCAGCACCAGGCCGTGGCGGCGCTCGCCGCCGTCCAGGTCGATGGTGGCGAACTCGTCCCAGCCCACGCCGTCGATCCCGCCGGCCACCAGCAGCGGCCCGCGGAGCTCCCGGACGTCCCCGTGCGAAATCTGCCCGGCCAGGCCTTCCGTGCTGCTCACTGCAAGGCCTCCAATGCTTTGAGTACTTGGGCGCTGCGGGCGGTCACAGCGGCAGCATCCCCGGGCCCGGTTTCCTCGCGGGCCCGGAGGACCGGGCCCAGATCGGCCCGTTCCACGGTGGTGGCGGCCACGCCGCGTTCCACGAGTTCCTGGCAGGCATCGACGACGTCGAGCACCAGGTCCAGCAACGCGGCGCCTTTTTCCGCGGAACAGAACGCGTCGTTGGGACTCAGCGCGTTCTGCATCAGGACGCCGTCCCGCAGCAGGCGGCCGCCCAGCAGCACCATCCGTTCGTGGCCGGGCAACGATGAGGTGCCGATGATTTCCGCGAGCTCGGCGAGGCGGTCCGCCTCGGCCAGCAGCGCGGCGGCACGGGCCCGGCGCGTGGCCCAGCCCGGCTGTCCGTTGCTCGCATGCCAGCTGCCGATGGCCTCGGCGTCGCGGGCGAACGAGCCGGTCCAGCTGACAGCCGGATAATGCCGGGAGTAGGCCAGGTCCCGGTCCAGCGTCCACAGGGACCGGACAAAGCGCTGGGTGTCCGTGGTGACCGGCTCGGTCATGTCGCCGCCCGGCGGGGAAACGGCCCCGATCACGGTCACGGACGCGGTCTTCCCGCCGAGCGTGGTCACCCGGCCGGCCCGCTCGTAGAAGGAGGCCAGTTCGGAGGCGAGGTTGGCTGGGTAGCCCTCTTCCGCGGGAAGGTCGCCGTTGCGGTTGGCGAACTCACGCAGTGCCTCAGCCCAGCGGGAGGTAGAGTCCGCGATCACCACCACGTCGTACCCCATGTCCCGGTAATACTCCGCCACGGTGATGCCGGTGAAGATGCTCGCCTCACGCGCCATCATGGGCATGTTAGAGGTGTTGGCGATGATGACGGTCCGGTCAATCAGCTTCCCCCCGGTGCGGCCGTCCTCAAGCTGGGAGAGCCCGTCCAGGACGTCCGCCATTTCGTTGCCGCGTTCCCCGCAGCCCACATAGACAATGACGTCGGCGTCGCTCCATTTCGCGATCTGCTGCAGCATCACGGTCTTGCCGGTCCCGAAACCGCCAGGGACTGCCGCGGCAGCTCCCCGCGCCACCGGAAACATCAGGTCCAGGACCCGCTGGCCGGTGTGCAGCGGCACGGTGCCGGTGTGCCGGGACCGGAAAGGACGGGGGCGGCGCACGGGGCACTGTTCGGACAGGGCCACCTCGCGGCCGTCCACCACCGCCACCGTGTCCAGGACATGGAGCGTGCTTGCCGGGGCTATCCAGCTGAGCTCACCGGACACGCCTGCGGGAACCAGGACGCGGTGCTCCACGGACCCGGACTCGGGCACGGTGCCCAGGACGTCGCCGGCCGAGACCAGGGTCCCGGCCGCCGCCACCGGCTTGAAGGTCCAGTCCCGGGCCAGGACCGTGGGGTCCTCCGCTGATCCTGACCGCACGGGCGTCAGCCACATCGACGCCGACGACAGCGGGCGCATGAGGCCGTCGAAGACCTGGCCCAGCAGGCCCGGGCCCATCAGCCCGGACAGCTCACCGCCGGTGGGGGCAGCGATATCGCCGGCTTTCAGCCCGCCGGTGTACTCATACGCCTGAAGGGTCGCCCGGGTCCCGGCGATGGCCACCGTTTCGGCGCTGATCCGGCTCGGTCCCACGGCGATCAGCTCCAGCATGGACAGCGCCTCCACGCCCTCGATTTCCAGGAGGGGACCGCTGATCCGGACCACGGTGCCCTCCCGGCGGCCCGCTAGCGGCTCCACAGCTGGCTCGCCGCGGGCAGGGAGTCAAGGGTCAGCCCGGCAAGCACGGGAAGGGAGAGGCCCAGGCGGCGTGAACCGGCCTCGGCCACCACTCCGCCGTCGGGGCTCTCGGTCACGCTGGCGTCGGGGCCGAGCAATTCGCGGCACTGTTCTTTCAGGCGGGCCATGAGGTCCGGGTAGCGCGGGTCCGTCTGAAGCCCTACGGCGGCCTGCCGGACCTGGCGGTGGAGTTCGGTCCGCAGGGCATTGCGTTGCGCCAGGACCAGTTCGTGAGCCTGGCGGCGCGCCCGTGCCGAGCGCAGGGTGGTTTCGGAGCGGGCCGCGGCCTCGCCTTCCTGGGAGGCGGCGGCGAGGATGGCTGCGGCTTCGGCCCGTGCGGCATCCAGGAGGGCCGCGGCCTGCCTGCCTGAGTTGTCGCGGAAGTCGGCGGCCTGCTTCTCCGCGGCCGCCCGGAGGGCCTCCCGCACCGGCGCCAGGGCGGCGTCTGAGCCTGGCGGCAGCGCGGGCCTCGCGAGAGCCGTCATTGCGGGAGCACCACGGTCAGGGGCGCCCGCGGATCGGCCAGGACCGGCCCAAGCGCCTGCGCGGAAAGGGGCGTCAGGATGACCACTGCCGTGTCCCGGGGCAACTCTGTCCACGCGGTGCGGACTTCCTCGGGGGTGGTGCCGGCGAAGACGCTGACGCCGGCCAGCCGGAACCCGTCCAGCAGGGCCGGTTCGCCTATCGCGGCAATGGTTTGGGTCATGGTCCGGTCTCCCTTCATGCCTTGCCGATGAGGATGATGGCGATGATCAGGCCGTAGATGGCGATGCCTTCCGCCAGGCCCACCACCACCATGGCCCGCCCGAAGATTTCGGGGCGTTCACTCATCGCCGCAAGTGCCGCGGAGCCCGTGTAGGCCACGGCAAAGGCTGCCCCGATGGAGGACCCCGCCACGGCGATGGCGGCAGCGATCAGGGCTGAACCGCCGGCTCCTGCCGGGGTGTCTGCGGCTGCCGCGGCGAGTGCCGGGGCGGCCGCGGCAGCAGCAGGACCTGCTGTCAGTGCACCGGCCAGTACCGCCAGGGAACCAGCCATCACGGCGATATTGAGTGCCGCCAGGATCTTGAACGCGGACTTCCGCCAGCGCCTGACCGCCAGGATGGCTCCAGTTGCTGCGATGAGGAAGACGGGGATGGCGCCGAACCAAAGGTTCACGGGTGTTGCCTTTCAGCCGGGATGGTGGGGGAGAGGTCTGGGGACCACGGCTTGAACGGCCGGCCTTCGGACTGGAAGATGCGGGAGAACAGTTCGTAGTATTCAAGGCGCAGGGCCTGGATGCCCGCCACCAGCGCTTCAAGGGCGAAGGTGATGATGTTTCCCACGAGGAACAGCAGGATGGCTGCGGCTGCGCGCCAGTCCGGAGCCCACAGGGCCGTGGTGCCGTTCCAGACCACCATCAGCAGGGCAGCGTGCGTCAGACCGAACGCAGCCAGGCGGGCGAAGGAAACCAGGTTGGAGCCCAGCCGGATCACGGTGTCCACGAGTTCGATGACCGCCTGGAAAATGGCCGTTGCCCCGCCGCCGGCCTCAATGAAGAGGCCGATGTAGATGAAGGCCAGCGCACCCAGCGCGATGACGGCTGCCGCCAGGATCAACACCCCCGTGCCGGTGCCCAGGCCCCAGACCAAAAGGCCCACGGCGAGGAACAGCAGGGAACCGGCGACGCCGGAACGGGCATAGAGCGCGTATCCCCAGCCGCCCTCCCGGACACGGTTGACGGTGCCCATGGCGTACGCGCCGGCCAGCAGGAAGGCTCCTACGCCCAGTCCGGCCACCAGGAGCGGGACTGGGTTCGACAGGGGGTTGAGCCAGAGCACGGGCACCAGCCCGGTTGGCCCGAAGGCCTCCCCGTACAGCAGGCCGAAGACCATGGCGGCGAGCCCTGCCCCGCACACGAAGGGCCAGGTCCGTTGCAGCTTGGCCAGTTTCCTGATCCGCCCGCTGCGGAGCAGGAGTCCGGCGGCCAACAGGACTGCACCGTGGCCGACATCGCCGAACATCATGCCGAACATCAGGACATAGGCGAATCCGGCCTGGCGTGAGGGGTCCAGGTCAGCGTAGGGAACGGTCCCATAGGTGTCCACCAGGGTGCGGGAGACGCGGGCACTGCCATCGAGCATGGTGGGCGGCTGGATCCACCGGGGCCGGGGCAGCGGGACCACGGCCCCTCCCAGCGGGGCGATGGCTGCGGAGAGGCCGGGGATCGCGTCCCGTGGCATCCATCCGGCCAGGGCCGCGGACGGACCGGAAACGGTGGCAGCCGCCGCCGCCTTGTCCAGTTCCTCGGGCCCGCTGCCCGGCACGTAGGGCAGATCCAGTTCCACGGTGGCGCGGCGGGCCACCTCCGCGAGCATCCGGAGCCGGTCCTGTTCGGGCACCACCAGGGCCACCCGCTCCATCCGGACCGGGGCCTGCGGTTCACGCCGCGGCATCGAGGACCTCGCTGGATCCGGCGCCGGCGGCGGCAGCGGTGAGAGCCGCCCGGACACGCCACGCATCGGTGGACAGTACGGCGATGGCGCCGAGCACCACGTCCGGCCCGGGCATGGACCCGCGGAGAAGGTGGAAACCGTCCTTTTCCACGGCGGCATGCAGCCGGGCTTCGGCGCGCCAGAGCTCACGGGGGGACGCCACACCTTGCAGGGCCGGCCGAAGGGCCGGAGGCAGCGCTGCTGTGAACTCGGCGAGGGTTCCAGCAGCCTCCCATGAGGTCCCCAGGACGGGGCGCAGCAGGTGGATCACGGGTGGCGCGGGCGTCCCGCCGTCGACCGTCAGGATCCGGGCCGCCGTCAGGGCGCACAGCGCACCGCACCACGGCCGGGCCGGGGGCGCCACTGCGGCCAGCCGGCGGACCCAGGCGACTTTGAGCGCGTCGCGGAGACTGCCCGTGCCGGGAGAACCCGTTCCGGGAGCACCCAGGGCGGCAGCGCCGGCGTCGGCTCCCCACGCGGTGGCAGTGAGGAGAGCTGCCAGCTCCTCACATGATCCGGCGGGGGCCAGCCGGGTCCACGCGGTGGACAGGGCGCCCAGGTGGTAAGGCTCGGGGGCCTTCGGACCGCCCGTGAGCTGGTGGGCGAGGGCCATGATGTTCTCGATTTCGAAAGTCCCGGCGGCAGCCCGGGCGAGCGCTGTGCCGGAGGCCGGCAGCCACCCGGCCAGCACCCGCAGCTGCCATAGGACTGTCTCCTGGACGGCACGTTCGGCAGCCGCAAGCCCGGATGCGCCCCGAAGCCGTTCCGAATAGCCCGATTCATGCAGGGAGGACAACGCGTTCTCCAGGGTGGGTTCGGCAGCGATACCGCGGCTGGCGCCGGCGCCTACGCGGCGGTGCGCCATGGACCGCGCCCGCACGCTGGCAGCCACCCAGTCCGCTTTCATTGGTGTCCGGCGTCATCTGGTGCGGCGGTAACCTGGGCGACGGTCCCTGGTGCGCCCTGCGGCGGGGCCAGGAGGGTTTCCATGACCTCGCCGACGACGGCCGGGATGCGCCCCAGACCAGCATCTTCCAGTGCGGCCGCTTCCTGGCGTGCCTTTTCAAGCACTTGCGCGTCGCTGTTGGAAGCCTCCTGTTCCACGCGGGTGGCGGCCTTTGCCCGTTCGGCACCGGCGTCGAGCCTGGCCTGGGACAGCATGGCCGCTGCCTTGCCCCGAGCACTGAGCAGGGTCTCTTCCGCCGTGCGGCGTGCTTCCTCCACCAGCGCAGCGCACCCGGCGACGTCGTCCGCCAACGCTGCGAACACGGGAGCCAGTTCCGCGGCGGGGCCCTGGTCATCGGCGGCCGGCACTCCTGCCGGACCTGCTGGACCGGGGGCTCCCACGGGCCTGAACCGGTCCAGGATACTCAGTCTCGCCATGACACCCCCTCGGAAATGTCCTTAGAGCCACAGTCTAGGCCCGCGACCTACCGCTTTCCGCTTACCCGGGCGTCCATCTGTCCGTCCGGTGCCCGGCGGATACGGGTAATCAGTGCGTGGACGAGCAGGGCGGCAAAAACGGCCGCGCAGAGGAGTGCCCCGATTTCAAGCGTCGCGCTGATGCCACGCCCTGTGGGGTGGAGGTCCGGCGCCATGTTGGCCGCGAGCACCGCACCGGAGACGGCCGTGCCGAAGGAGCTACCCACAGTCCGCAGGACCTGGTTGAAACTGACGGAACTGCCCAGTTCTTCACTGGCTACGCTGCGGGCGATCAACGCCGGCATGGCGGCATAGCTCGCACCCATGCCCAGGCCCAGCGCCAGCATCCCGGCCAGGAGTTCCCACAGTTGGGTGTGTGCAAACCAGAGCAGCAGCCCGGCGGCGGCCATGATGCCGGCGCCGATGGGCAGCAGCGTGGTGAGCTTGACCCGGTGCGCCAGCCGGCGCACCAGCCGGTTGGCGCTGAAGCTTCCCACCGACAGCGGGAACATCACGAAGCCGGCCCACAGCACGGGCAGCGCCACGCCGTAGCCGGTGGTGGCGGGGGCCTGGGCGATGAGGCTGGAAATGGACAGGCCGATGTACATGGCGGCGCCCAGTCCGATCGCGGTGCTGTTGGCCAGCAGCACATCCCCGTTCCGGAGGACCCGAAGGTTGATCAGCGGGTTCGGGCTGCGCAGTTCAGCCCGGACCCAGGCGGTCAGCAGGGTGGCGGCCACAATGAAGGCACCGATGGTCAGCGGTGACGCCCAGCCCCAGTTGGGTCCTTCGCTGATGCCCAGGAGCAGGACGCCCAGGCCGAGGCCCAGCAAACCCGCGCCGGTGTAGTCGAACGGCACCCGCGGGGCGCGTTCGTCAGGTCCGCCGGGCACTGCGCGGAAGACGACGATGATGGCCGTGACCACAAACAGCGCGGCAAACCAGAACGCGAACCGGAAGTCGAACGTTCCGGCGATGATGCCCGTCAACGGGTAACCGAGCCCCAGGCCGGTTGCCACGGTCACCGACAGGCTCGAAATGGCGAACCGCACTTTGTCGGTGCCGACGTAGCGCCGGGCGAGGGCGATGGTCACCGGAACGATGCCGTAGGTCAGGCCCTGGAGCGCCCGGCCGATCAGGAAGACCGTGAAGTTGGGCGCCAGCGCGGCGATGACGGACCCGAGGAGGATGATCAGCAGGGCCCACAGCAGCAGCTTCTTCTTGTGCGGCCCGTCGCTGAGACGGCCCATCACAGGGGTTGCGACCGCTCCGACCAGGAGGTTGATGGTGAGCATCCACTGCGCCGTGCCCACTGACACGTCCATTTCGCGGGAGATGGTGGGCACCAGCAGCATGCCCAGCGAGCTCACAATGGCGGTGGACAGCGCGGCGTAAACCAGCGCGGGGACCAGGACCGAATCTTTGTTAGTCATTGGACGGCTCCGTTCCAAGCTTCCTGATAGCGGGAATGGCCGCAGCCAGGGATTTCCGCTCGGCTGGACTCAGGCGCTCCGTCACGGCCCGATCGAGCCAGCCTTGTCCGGCGGAGGATTCCCGTGCCAGCTTCTGCCTGCCCGCCTGGGTGATCTCGATCCACACCCGGCGCCTGTCGTCGGCGTCGGGGGCCCGCTCCACGAACCCCAGCCCTTCCAGCTCGCGCACGGCGAGCGAAATGCCCTGGGGGCTGACCTGGACCACAACGGCGAGTTCCGACGTCGTGGCCTTTCCGCGCTCCGCAAGGTGCCGAAGCACACCGATTTTGCCCGGCGAGATGGTGCGTTCGGCGTTGAGCTGCCGGAGGAGGGGGTGCAGGGCTTCGAATAGGGAATGCGTGAGCGCCTGGTCAATCGATACGTCGTCGGTCATTCATTAATTGTACAAGCAAATTGATCAAGTTGCTTGAGTATGTGCGGTGAGCTTGCTCATGTTGTGCGCTGCGAAGGGGATCCTAGGCTCGTGCGAGCCTCATGCTGGCCACCACCGCTCCCACCCCGAGGGCGGAGCACACCGCCATGGATATGGCCATGGGGACCGCGCTGTGCTCACCCGCGATGCCGGTCAGCGGCGACACCACACCGCCGATGAGGAACTGGATCAGGCCCAGCACTGCCGATCCGGCGCCTGCCCTCCCCGGGACGCTGCCCTGGGCGAGTGCGGTGGCGTTGCCAAAGATGAAGCCGATGCCGGCCGTGGACAGGAACAGGTGGACCAGTGTGCTCCAGCCGGTGATTCCGCCCAGGACCAGCCCCATGCCGGCAACGTTGATGGCACACATCACCACCACGGCCGTCCGTAGGATGACTGCCGGTTCAACGCGGTCCACCAGCCGGGTGTTGACCAGGGCGCCCAGGATCACCCCGCCGGCGTTGATGGCGAAGATCACCGAGTAAGCCAGCGCAGAGTAGCCCAGCACGTTCTGCACCACAAAGGATGAGGCGGAGATGTAGGAGAACAGCGAGCCGAAGATGAACCCGAAGGTCAGCGCATAGGCCATGAAGGTCGGCGTGCGGAGTACGGTCCAGGAGCCGGCGGCCACTGCCTTGAGCCCGCCCCGGTGCCGCAGGTGGCGGGGGAGCGTTTCGGGGACCACGAATACCGAACACGCCAGCATCAGCGCCCCGAAGAGGGCCAGCGCCCAGAACACCGTCTGCCACGGAGCCACCGTGGCGATCACGCCGCCCAGCAGGGGCGCCAGCACCGGGGCGAGCGAGGAGATGGTGGCCAGCAGCGAGAACAGCTTCGCGGCCTGCCGCCCGGACGCCATGTCCGACACAGCTGCCCGGGCGATCACCACGCCGGCGGCCCCGGAAACACCCTGGAGCGCGCGCAGCACCAGGACCACCTCGATGCTGGGGGCCAGGGCGATGGCCACGGAACTGAGCAGGAACACCACATTGCCGGCCACCATCAGCCTGTGCCGGCCCAGGACATCCGAGATGGGCCCCAGCAGGAACTGGCCCACCGCCATGCCGATCATGTAGCTGGTCAGCGTCAGTTGGACGACGGACGCGGTCGTTGCAAAGAACTCGCCCATCCGCGGCATCGACGCCAGATACATGTCCGTGGCCATGGGGCTGACGGCACTGAGGATGCCCAACGCCACCACGAGCACCATCCGGTCCTTGCCGCCGATGAGGTTCAGCCGCGACCGAAAGTTGTCGTGGGGGAGCGGGGAGTCCATGCAAATCCTTCGGCTGCGGAGCGGGTTGCAAGCGATTCTAATGCCACCCTGGCAACCGGCTGCCATACTTTACGCCTCCGGCGACGTACCTGCAGCCACCCCAGGCAAACACGGTTACGCATCGGCTGGCGTTCACCGCGCACCCAGCCTCCTGCCGGTTTGACGTTGTAGGCTCGCTCCCCGAACCCACCGATAGCCGGTGGCCCCTGAAACAACGGCGAGCTGAGAAGAAGTAGGCGGGTATGTTCCGAAGCGGTCTGGTGGTGGGCGCCCTGGTGGCATTTTTCGGTGCTGCGGCCGTGCTGGGCGCCATTGCGGTCCTGCGGGCCAAGGGCCGCGCAGCCAAGGGGGACGCGGCGGCAGGTGTCCTGCTGGCGTTCGTGATGCTGGCGGTGGGCCTGGGCTGGGCGCCCCTGGCCACGGTCCCGCTCACAGTGATGCTCGGCGTCGTCTTTCTGTGGTTTGCCCTGCGGCTGGCCGTTTACAGGGCGGTGCTGACGCTATTCGCCGGGCTGGCACTATTCTTCGCTGCCCGTGGTGGAGGATCGACGACGGCCCACCCGCCACACGAGCTGGGCGCCATGTTGGTTCTGCTGATGTGCGCGCTGCTGACATTATTCGCCGCTGCAGGTTGGCTGCTGGCCACCTTTGCCATGCCCAAACAGGGCACAGCGAAGCCAGTGCCGCGCCTGCACGGTCTCGGCCAGGCACTGCTGGCGGCAGGCCTTGCCATCACCTTTTACGCCATTTCCTGACGACGCGGCGTGTCCTGCGCCTCTTCCGGATCTGGGGCCAACCATGGTGGCTAGCCCCCCGTGTTGGCCGTCTGGCAGGTCTGGTCCTGCGCGGTTTGTGCCACCACGCTGCCCGGATCGGAGGTGGGGAGGGTGGGTTTGTCTCCGGTGGCAAAATCTTCGCCCGCGAACAACTGCACGCCCTGAATGTTGGCTACTTGCTGGACGCTGGTTGCGGGGAGCCCAAACATGGTGGCCACATCTGCGGCGACGTCCGCGAACCCGGCGCTGTAATAAACCATGGTCTGGGCACGTGCCGCTGCCTGGACCCGGGTCACCTTGGCAAAACCGGCGTCCGTGAACATGGCAGCAATGGCGGTGCTGCGCCCTGTCACGCCGGTGCCGTTGGCAACCGTGATCGGCTGAAGCGCCTTGTTGTAGGCGGGCGCAGAGGGCGCGGTCGACGACGGCGCGTCGGTTGCCGCGGGCGGGGCCTGTTTCAGGTCGGGGCTATTGCGGAGGGCGGCAAAGAAGTTTGACGCTGCGGGCTCGTCCAGGGTCAGCCGGTTGGGATCCGACGGCGCAGGGATGTTCGGTACCGTGATGAAGTTGACGTTGGCGGGATCTATGTTTTTGAGCCTGTTGGCAATAGTGAGCAGCGACGGGACTGAGGCCAGTCCGGAATCGACCGTTAGGTTCTTGGTCACGGTATCGGCGATGCTGAGCATCTTCTGCGGATTGCCAAGCGTTCCCTCGGACTTGAGTTTGCGCGTCAGGGAGCCCAGGAATGCTTGCTGGGCCTTGATCCTGCCTAAGTCGCCGCCATTCTCAAACCCGTGGCGGGTGCGCAGGAACGCCAGGGCCTGATCGCCCTGCACCTGGGAGGTGCCCTTAGGCAGGTGCAGTCCGGACTCGGGGTCGTTGACGGCGGCACTGACACAGACGTCCACGCCGCCCACCGCGTTGGAGAGTTCCTTGACTGCGTTGAAGTCGGCCATCATGAAGTGGTCCACTTCCAGGCCGGTGAGCTTGTTCACGGTGTCCACGGCGCAGCCGATGCCCGCCTGGGCCATGGCGCCATTGATCATGCCGCTGGGTTGTTCGTCGTAGTGCCGGTTCGTTTTGGTGTCGGTGCAGGCAGGGATGTCCACCATCAGGTCACGGGGAAAGCTGATGACGTTGACGTGGTTGTTGTCCGCGGCGATGTCCAGCAGCATCATGACGTCCGATTGTCCGTAACCGGACGACTGGTCAGCGGTCCCGTACTGGCTGTTGTTGCCGCTCCGGGTGTCGCTGCCCAGGACTAGGATCTGCAGGCGATCCTTGCTGTCATTGACGGCGCCCTCGGACCGATGTCCGCCCGCGCTGAGGTCTGAGCTGCTGATGTTGGACTGCAGCCGCCAGGCCCAGTAACCGCCAAAAGCAACAACGCCTACGAAGAGGACGGCTACAACGGCGGTGACAATCCTGAACCACCGGGGTGACGTGCGGAAGCTGAAACGTCGGCGTGAGCTCGACGAATACAGCTTGCCTTGGCCCGGGTAGGGAACAGGAGTGCCAGGTTCTTGGCTGGGAGCATTGTCGCGACCGAACAAAGTTGTGACTTTCTTTTGGTGGCAGAGACCAGTTAACGCTACGGGTGTTTGCTGGCAATTCCCTGAGGACCTTGTTACGAGAGGGCAGCTGCGCAGCAGGGGCAACGCGGTTGCTCCGCTGGCGCCGGCGGACACGCTATGGGTTGACGCGATTTGTCAACCGCTGTGACGTACGGCTACCGTGACTCGTGATCGCATGGGGGATCACTGCTAACCGACGGAGGCCGCATTGGCTCTCATGGACTATGCCCTGGCGCTCTGCGCGCTTTTGGCTACACTGCTGATTCCTTTCTGTGCGATGTACCAGGTGCTCCGCCTCAAGCGGCGCGCAATAAAGGTGACCGCCACGAGGAGTGACCGCAGCTAGCAATGCCCTATGTTGATATCAACCCGCATAAGGGTCGCCCGAAATGGCAGGCCTACGCCGTCCTGACCGTGTTGTTGGTGCTCACCGCGTGCGTTGTGGTGGCCGCCCTGACCCGCCACTGAGCTCGTCGTCTGCGTCAGCGCCTAGACTGGTTGACTGAAACAGTCCGTATAAAGTGCCGCAGAACCTTGAGCCGAAGTCCTGGGGGACAGACATGCCCGATCCGGCGGATCAGAACGCACGTGCCATTGCAGAGGATGCAGGGCAGCCGCAACCGCCCCGACGACGCCGCGACCTCCGCCGCGCCGACGGAGCCCTTTCGGATGCCCAGACAGGAACCATGCCAGCCGTAACTCCCGAGCCTTCCACCACGCCCGACTCCGGCACTCCGGTGCCGCGCCGCAGCTCCTGGGCGGAGGCCGCGGCCGCCGCCGACCACGGCAAACCTGCGGCGCATGTTCCGGCTCCGACCCGCCGGCCGGCCAAGCCGCCGGTCACCGCGCAGCCGCAGGCTCGGCAACAGCAGGTCCAAGAACCGCAGCCCGGGCAGCCGGACGAGCACAACTACCGCACCACCGCGGTGGCGTACGACGGCGACACTGCCGTGCCGTCGTCGTCGGCGGTTCCTGAACCTTACGTCCCGGACGAAACACCCGCGTTCCGGCGCGTCCGGCCCACGGCGGCGGATGTGATCGCCGAGAGCCCCATGCCTGACTTCATCAGCTCCCCGGGCCTGTTCGTGAAAGAGCAGAAGCCCCGGCCCGTGGGCGGCCTCCGCGGCGCGATCTACGCGCTGACCGGCGGCGCCTGGAACCTCGGGCCCAGCGCCAAGCAGCGCGACGAGGACGAGCTGGCCCGCCGTATTTCCCGGCAGCTGCAGGGCAGCTACAACACGGCGGTGCTGAGCCTCAAGGGCGGCATCGGCAAGACCTCCACCACGGTGGGTGTGGGCCTGACCCTGGCCGAATTCCGCGGCGACGCGCCGTGTGCCATCGACGCCAACCCGGACTCCGGTGACCTCGTGGAGCGTGCCCTGGGCGAGGGGATCTACCAGCAGGCCAGCCCGCGCACCATCACGGACCTGCTCAAGAACATCGAATCCGTGGACTCCCTCACGGCCCTGGCCCGGTACATGCACCATGCCGGACGGCTGCACCTGATCGCGGGGGAGCAGGACCCGGAAGTCTCCGACTCGCTGACGGCCGCCGAATACCTGCGGATCCGCAAGCTGATCTCCAATTACTACTCCGTGGCCCTGACCGACTGCGGCACCGGCGTCACGCACAACGCGATGAGCGGGATCCTGCAGTCGGCCGACAACCTGGTCATCGCCGCCGGGTACGCGGTAAGCGGGGCCAAGCGGGCACGCAGCACCCTGCACTGGCTGGCCAGCCACGGGTACGAGGACCTGGCCCGGAACGCGATTGTGGTCATCACGGACAAGGACGAGGTCTCCTCCCGCGTGGACAAGGACGCCATCGAGGAACACCTCGCCGGGATCTGCCGCCAGCTCATCGCCGTCCCGCACGACCGCGGCGTGGCCGACGGCGACCTGGTCACCCTGGACGTGCTGAAGCCCGATACGCGGCGGGCGTACAAGGAGATTGCGGCGGCCATCGTGGACGGGTACCGCTAGCCCCCTTTCCACCCAACTAAGTAGCAGTAGATGTCGTTTTGAGGCCTCAAAGCGACATCAACTGCTACCTACATTTGCGGGCAGGTGCCGGCCCCTAGGGAATCCCTAGGACCCGCCGGAACACTGGCCGGTATGGCATCGACAGCACTGCTCAGGCGAACGAAGATCCTGGTTCCGGCGATTTTGCTCGCACTCGTTGGGACCCTGGTGGCCGGCGTCCTGACGGCCGCCCCCCGGACGCCCCCTGCCCTTTTGGGCGCCTCGGCCAGCCTTGAAGGCGGACTCGCCCGCATTAATGGGGTTATTCCGCTGGAAGCAGATGGTTGGCAGCCCCCCACACCCTCGGCGGCGCTCGCCGATCCACCCGGGGCGGAACTCCATCGCGTCCGGATACTCCTGGAGCTGACCGCAATGGAACAGGGCGGCCTGACCTTCGACCCGTCCCGGTACGCCGTCTCGGCCCTGGGCGCCGGGGAGTGGAAAGCCATCTGGTTTTCTCCTGCCCCCGCGGAGGCGCGCCAAGGGGAGAGCATCAACGCCACGCTCGTGTTCGAACTGCCGGACCGTGCCATCGATCTGACGCTGGAGCTGCCTGGGGGACCCGGAGCGTCCCTCGGCGCCGGACACCACCGGGGCGGAAAATAACGTGGTTTTTCGTCCCGGGGAAATGCGGCCGGTTGCAGGGTTTCTCCAAGGGCAGCGGAACCCGACGCAGGAAATCTCCAAGCCAGGTCCCCCACAGTCTTTGTATTGAACAAAGGAGACCGGCCATGACCATTTCACGCCGTCAGGTTCTGTTGATCGGGGGACTCGGAGTCCTCGGAGCAGGTGCTGCGATGTTGCCCACAGGATCCGTGGAGGCCAAATCGGCCAGCCGGCTCAGCGACAAGGAGATGCCGCGGCCATTCCAGGTCCCCTTTGTCCAGGCTCCCATCCTCGAGCCTTACGCCACGGACGTTGATCCGGCGGACGGGTTGCCGGTCAACTACTACCGGCTGACGGAGAAGGCCGCCACGGCCAATATCCTGCCGCGGCTGACCACCCCCGTTCTCGGCTACAACGGGTTGTTTCCGGGACCCACCGTCAGCCTCGACCAAGGCACAAAAGCTGTCATCAGGATCCGCAACCAGCTCCCGGCGCAGCATGCCCTGGACGGACACGCCCTTTCCACGTCCACCCACCTGCATGGGTCCGCCTCGCTGCCCCAATACGACGGCTACGCCAGCGACATCACCCACCCCGGGTTCTACAAGGACTACCACTACCCCAACTTCCAGCCGGCCCGCACGCTCTGGTATCACGACCACGGCGTCCACTTCACGGCCCTCAACGCCTACTCCGGCCTTGCGGCGCAGTACCACATGCACGATCCCCTCGAACGGCAACTGCTCCCGCAAGGCCGCTACGACGTCGCACTGACGGTCAGTGATGCGATGTTCGCCGCGAACGGGTCCCTGGGCTACGACGACAACAGCCACTCGGGACTCTGGGGCGACGTCATCCTGGTCAACGGAAAGCCATGGCCGGTCATGAAGGTGCAGAAGCGCGTGTACCGCTTCCGGATCCTGAACTGTTCCATCTCCCGCTCCCTGCGCCCGACCCTCAGCACCGGCGATCCGCTGGTGGTGGTGGCCACTGATGGCGGCCTGGTCCCGGTGGCGCAGAGCGTGCCGAACTACCGCCACGGCGGGGCCGAACGGTATGAGGTCCTGATCGACTTCCGGAAGTACAAGACGGGGCAGCGGATCGAACTGCAGAACCTGTCCAACAAGAACAACGTCGACTATGACTACACCAACAAGATCATGGCCTTCGACGTCACCGACGAGCCGGTGGACACCTCGGACCCCACCTGGAACCGGATCCCCACCACGCTGGCCGCCAGCGAGACCATGTCGCTGACCGCCGGGCAATCCCTGAAAACACGTAATTTCCGGGTCAAGCGGAACGACGCCACCAACATGTGGACCATCAACGAGGACAGCTGGCAGGACGTCATCGCCAGCGGCTACAAGAAGGTGGTTGCCGATCCAGCCCTCAACTCCGTGGAAATCTGGGAAATCCAGAACAACTCCGGCGGCTGGTTCCACCCGCTGCACATCCATCTGGTGGATTTCCAGGTCCTCAGCCGCAACGGAAACGCGCCCTTCGCCCACGAGCGCGGCCCCAAGGACGTGGTGTACGTAGGGGAGGGCGAGACTGTCCGGCTTTTGATGAAGTTCACCCCGAACAAGGGCGTCTACATGATGCACTGCCACAACCTGCCGCACGAGGACCACGACATGATGACCCAGTTCCGTGTGGGCCTTAGCGAGACCGACGTGGACCCCGACGATCCCATGACCGCGGCCAAGGCTGTATGGGATGACGAAAAGGATTAAAGCGGCACGAGAAACGCGCGACGGCGGGCGGCGGCTCCCGCGGCACCGCTCGCTCCTTGTGGTTGCACTGATCCCTGCCCTGGTGGTCATTGCTGCCCGCGCGTGGCTGGTGGAACCCTTCACCGTCTCGTCGGACAGCATGGAGCCGACCATTGCGTCGGGCTCCATGGTGCTCTTGTTCAAGCCGGCTGCCACGGCAGGCTGGATCCGGAATGGCGTGGTGGTCGGTTTCACCAACCCCGCGGACGGCCACACGGCCATCAAGCGGGTCATAGCGGGGGAAGGGCAGACCGTCGCCATCCGCGACGCTGAGCTGTACGTTGATGACATCGCTGTCCCGGAACCCTTCGTTGACCACAGCCGCATCGACGGAACGTACTTCGGCCCCGTCACGGTGCCCGCCGGAAGCGTCTTTGTGCTGGGTGACAATCGCGGTGTGTCCATAGACTCACGGGATTTCGGGGCTGTGCCTTTGACCGCGATCCAAGGAACCCTCTTGACAGGCCAGAAGTAGGTTTGCGGCCTTCGCTGGAAAGTCTGTCAGCGGCGGACACTGTTGGCCGTCTCGATGAACGTGGACAACGTCCTGGCCTCGGTGGGCATCAGGAAGACTTCAAGGGGCTTCAGCTGGCCCGCGATCTCAAGCGTCAGCGTGAAGCCCTTGGACCCGGCGCATAGGCGGGCGGACCAATTCTCCAGGATTGGGGGCAGGTCCTGGCCCATCAGAACATGGCGGCCTTCCATGTCCCACGGGGCACCGGCATCGATCAACGCCCTGTGTTCAGCACAGACGAAGGCCTCGTGATACCCAGTTGTTGCTCGTTGGCTACCCGCCGTGAAGGCGGAGCCGGGATTGCTGCATCGAAGCACTGAGCAAGTAAACATGCCTGCCCTCTCTGTACTGAGTGTTAGCGGGGAGCTACCGCTTGCCGCCTTTGTCGTCGCCGGAACCGTGCCGGGGGCCGTCGTCGGAAACGCCTTTGTCCCTGAGTCCGCCCTTGTCGTCGATCAGGTTGTGGGTGGGCCCGTCGTCGGAGACACCGGCCTCCCTGAGCCCGCCATTGTCGTCAGGTGCCTGTACCGGGGCGAAGGTCTGCAGCTGCGCCGGAACAAGTTGCGTTTGCGGGGCCGCATGGTCAGGTATTGCGGTGATGTCCGCCGTGGAGGTTGCCTCGGGAAGCAGCGACGGCGAGTCATCGGGTTTGGGGGAGTCCTCGGGTTTGGGGGAGTCACTGGCAGTGCCAGGTGCAACGTCGCTGCGGGGCGCGACGTCGGCCACCACCTTCACGCCGGGGGTCACCGCCGTGGGAGGACCCGCAGTAGCAGCTGTCCAGACCGTGAAGCTTGCTGCGCCGGCTAAAACTGCGACGGGGAGATACCAGTTCTTTTTCATCGGATCGCCTTTCTTGGTTGTGTTTCCACTCTGCCGGGCCACGGTGAGAGGGGAATGAGACTTTTATGAGAGACCTCTCATGCTCCGGAGTTGGACTGGGACAGGGGAGCAGGCGTGGCGACAAAGCGGTAGCCGGCGCCCCGGACAGCCAGGAATTTTTCCGGGCCAAGCTTGTTGCGCAGATACCCCACGTAGACATCCACCACGTTGGAGGACCCGTCAAAGTCGTATCCCCACACCCGGCTCAACAGCTGTTCCCGGCTGAGCAGCTTGCCCTCGTTCTCCACAAACGCCCGGGCCATGGCGAACTCCCGGGCGGACAGCGGCACCGTCCGGTCCCGGACCCTGGCACTGCGAAGGTCAACGTCCAGGCTGATGTCGCCGCATGTTGGGTCTGGTGCCTCCTGCGCCTCCGGCTTGTCGCGCAGCCGCAGGCGGATCCGCGAAAGCAGCTCCTCGAAGCGGAAGGGTTTGGTCATGTAGTCATCCGCGCCGCCGTCGAGCGCTGCCAAAGTGTCCTGAAGGGAGTCCTTGGCTGTCAGGACAATCACCGGAACCGTGCACTTCATGGCGCGCAGGGCCGAGAGTACAGCGAACCCGTCCATCCTGGGCATGCCGATGTCCAGAATGAGCAGGTCAAACTCTCCGGAGCTGCCGTAGTCCAGCGCCCGGATGCCGTCCTCCACCGAGGAAGTGGTGAACCCGGCCGCGGTGAGTCCTTTGGCGATGAAGCTGGCGATCCGTGGTTCGTCGTCGGCAATCAGTATCCGTGTCATGAGGTTCCTCCTGGCAGCGAGAGCACAAACCGGCTGCCTTCATCGACCCGCGACGTCACCCGCAGTGAACCGCCGTGTGCTTCGGCTATGGCCTTGACTATGGACAGGCCCAGTCCGGACCCTTCCTTGCCGCGTGATACCCCGGCCCTGGCGAACCGGTCGAAGATGCGTTCCTGGTCCGCGTCGCTGATACCGCAACCCGTGTCTGCCACCCAGATCTCGACGCCGCCTCCAGGCGAATCCTGGCAACCGGGCGGTGCCGTGCCGCCCGGCGTCCCCGTCCAGGCTCCGCCAAGGGAAATTACGTCATGCCGCCGCGTGGACTGCACTGCATTAACCGCCAGCTGTTCAACGGCCTGGGTGAGACGGTTGCGGTCCGCACGGAACCGGCCGCCGGGCATGCTTTCGATCTGCCATCGGCGATCCGCCAGGACCCTGACCCTGTCCATGGCTGCTTCAAGGAAGGAATCGGCGTCGATCCAGTCCAAACGCACGAAGTCCGGGCGGCCGCTTCGGGCCAGCAACAGGAGCTCGTCTACCAGGGACTGCATCCGGTCCAGTTCCTCCAGGAGCAGCACTTGGGTCTCGCTGACATCCTGTGGGTCTCCTGCCTGCAGCAGCTGGAGGTGGCCGCCGATGATGGTCAATGGTGTCCTTAGTTCATGGCTGGCGTCATCCACAAACTGACGCTGGTCTGCGATGCCGGCTTCCAGCCTGTCCAGCATGCGGTTGAAGTCGGTTGCCAGCTGCGAAACGTCGTCATCGCCGGACGGGACCAGGACGCGGCTGCTCAGGTCCTCAAAGCTGATGGATTCCGTGGCCTGGCGCAGGCGGCGGACAGGAACAAACAGCCGGCCCGTCACCGCGAAACCCACCGCCCCTGCCACCAGCAGTGTGCCAAGCGACGCCGCCGCGAAGGTGCCGAAGGACGCCACCATCTGCTCCCGCTGGAGCCCGATTTCACTAGCTGCCACCAACAATCCGGTGGCATCTCCGTTATCCAGGGTCACCGATGTGATGGCCAGGCGCACCGTCCGCCCGTCCAACGTCATGTCATGGAAGACCGTGCTGTTTTCAACACGCTCGGACCGGGCTGCTTGGAGTATTTCGGGTGAAGCGAGATTGCTTGGCTGTTCGCCGGCAGGCAGGAAGGTGTTTCCGCCGCTGACAGTGGCCATCACCGATTCGTACCGGCCGGGGGCATCGCTCTGAAGGAACACTCTAAATAGCGCATCAAGGTCGGTAAATTGACGCCCGCCGGGCGGACCTAGCTCAGCGATGTTCCTGAGCCGGCCGGACTGAAGCAGGAGTTCCTCACTGACACGGCTATTGAGGTTCCGCAGGTCCAGGGTGAACGTGGTGATACCGGTAATCAGCAGGCCGGCCGCCAGGAAAGCCAGGACCGTTGCCAGCACCCGAAAGCGGACAGTGCGCAACCCCGCCCGGACGCCCCGCCAGCCCTGGCTCAACGATGTGGCGTGCAGACGGGCGGAAACCTTGTGGCTGGTTCCCGTCCGCGATGTCATCTTGTTCCTGTCACATTGCTTGCCTGCACCAGGGCTGGACACAAACCGTTGCAGTGCTTGTTCCCTACAAAGTTAGGTAGGCCAGCTTGGGGAAATCTTCGATAGGGGATTCCCTCTTGCGCCGCGCTACCTAGGGTTTCCCCAACCTTTCCCACCGGTACTCAATGGTGGCGTTGACCAGCGAAAACGGTTCCCGTCCAGCTGCCGTTTCCGGCGTGTGGTTGGGGATTCCCCCGCGCAGGCTCTGCGTAGGCGTGCAGAACCCCAGTGGTGCAGGTTCCAGAAGCGAGTACTGCACACTGTTGTTCGCGTGTTTGCCTGGCAATTTCAATGAAAGCCACGAAGCAGAAACTATGTGGGGGGTGCCAGGGATGACCTTGGAACTGGCAAGCGACAGAGGCGATGCGGGTCTTGTGCCTGAAGCGCCGCCGCAGGCACCAACCCTTCAGATTTCAGTTTTCGGCCCATTGACGATTCGCCGCGGCGACACAGAGCTGGGCGCCAACGACCTTGGCGGCCCCAAACCCCGCCAGGTGCTCGAAATTCTCCTGCTGAATTTTGGTTCGGCAGTGTCCAAGACCCGAATCATGGATTTGCTGTGGGGCGGCAATCATCCGGCTGTTGCACTGCCTACCCTTGAAAGTTATGTCAGCGTCCTCCGACGCCACCTGCAGCCCGGTACCGGGCGAACGGGTCCCCTGCGAACGGTCACCGGCGGCTATGCCATAGACCGGTCGCTGGTGGAGCTGGACCTGGACCGGTTCGAAACGCTGACCCGGACAGCCAGCCAGTCGGAGTCCCGCGAGGCAATGGCAATGCTGACGGAAGCCCTTGACCTGGCTTCTGCCCCGCTACTCGGGGACGAACTACTTCCGCCCTGGGCAGAGGAGGAGCGGGCCGCGCATTCAGCGCGCGTCGGGATTGCCCGCGTCAGGGCCGCAGAAACCGCGCTCGCCCTGGGGGAAGCGGGCATGGCAATTTCCTTGGGTGGTGTGGCCGCGAAGGAAGATCCGCTCAATGAACGAGCCTGGACGGCCCTGATCCTGGGGCTTGAGCAGAACGGGGAGAACACGGAAGCATTGCGGGCTTTCGAGCGCTGCCGCAGGGTCATGGACCAGGAATTGGGCTGCGCCCCGGGTCCGGCGCTGAGAGATGCGCAAAGCAGGCTCCTGAGGAGCACAGCTGCAACTTCCGGCCCGGCCGAGCCCGTTCGACCCGCCCACGTGGCAAGAGAGAGTGGCCCGGTTACTGCGATGAGCGCGCAGGGAACGGAGCGCCTCCGAATCCTGATCGTTGACGACCACACCACGTTTTCCGACCTGTTGGCTGGGGCGCTGGACCGCGAACCGGACCTCAAAAGTGTGGGAGCGGCGAATTCCGTGGCATCCGCGGTGACGATGTCCCGGGACCTGCGGCCCGACGTCGTCATCATGGATCTGTACCTTGCTGACGGCTCTGGACTCAAAGCTGCCGAGGGGATCCTCACGGAAGCACCGGGGACCCGGATCGTTATGCTGACAGGCAACCCGTCGCAGGAGGCGCTGCGTGAGGCCGCCCGCCTGGGTATTTGCGGATTTCTCCCCAAAGACGGCGCACTGGGCGTCATGTTGGATACCCTCAGGCATGCCCACGCCGGCAGCATGATCGTGAACCCGGCCCTGGTGGCGAGGTGGGGCACTGTCACGCCCGCGCCAGCACCATCGGGAAAGTGAGCCGGCATTTTCACCGTGCGCAGACTTCACGCCGGGGAGCCCGCCACTGCCGCAAACAGGGGCCATGAAGCCGCTGAGCGGAGGGAAGTCAGGGCAGCTGTTGGACGTTTCCTGTTTGCCGGTTTGGCTGCCCTCGTCCTGGTGGCCACCCCTGTTGTCTTCTGGATCTGGGCCGAAGCGGAACGGCACGCCCTGGCAAATGCCCGGGACATCACCCAGCGTTTGGCCGACAACGTGGTCAGGCCGTTGATCACAGACCAGCTCGTTGCCCACGAACCCGCCGCGCTGGAACTGCTGGACCAGAGGCTGGAGCCGTGGCTTGCTGAGAGCGGCGTGACAAGGATCAAAGTATGGGACGCGCACGGCCGCGTGGTCTACTCGGATGCCGAGTCCCTCATCGGGCAGGTGTTCGAGCAGGAGGAGTGGGCACGCCTGCTTCTTGACGGCGGGCCGGCCACGGCCACCCTTGAATCCCAGACCGGGAAAGAAAATCAGTTTGAGGCGAACGCCGGTGAACTCGTGGAGGTCTATGTCCGCTCCACTTCGCAGAGTGGAGCTCCGATAATCTTCGAAACGTACTCTTCCGGCGATGAGGTCCGCCGGGAACAACAAACAGTCCTCAGGGCTGTGATCCCGCCAATGTTGCTGTCGTTGGCGGTCCTGCAGCTCACGCAACTGGTCCCGGCTGTCCGCCTGGCACGGCGGATCCAGGTCCATCAGGCGGCACGCACCGCATTGCTGCGGTGTGCGATCGAGGCCTCAGACCACGAGCGCCGCCAGATGGCCGGCGAACTCCACGACGAGGTGATCCAGGACTTGTCCGGGCTGGCATATGCCTTGGAATCAGAAGAGCGCCGCGGCCCGCTGGAACTGCAGCCCGTTTTTACGACAGCCCGCACCATGCTCCAAAACAACATCCGCACCCTGCGGGCCATGACCAGTGAACTCTATCCGCCGGACCTTGAGGAGCTCGGGCTGTACGCTTCCCTCATGCGGCTGGAAGCACCCCTGATGGAACGCGGAATAGCCCTGACTGTGGAGATTCCGGAATCGTTTGTGCTGGACCGGGACCGGGCAGTCCTGCTCTACCGTGTGGCACGCGAAGCCTTAGTCAATGTCAGCAAGCATTCCTCGGCGCGATCGGTTGCCATTCGGGTGCGGCAGGCCGGCCAGCGCACCCGGATCGCAGTGACTGATGACGGCGTCGGCTTCAATCCGGGCGAGCCGCGCGCCGAAGGCCACCTTGGCCTCAGAATCCTCGGAGACACGATCCGGCAGGCGGGCGGCGCGTTTGAGGTCCGCTCTGCCCCGGGGGCCGGAACCTCTGTGACCGCGACGTTCGGCGCAGCGGCGCCCGCCCTCCGTCTTGCCGGCCGGCGCCCTGCTGCCGCGGCGTCGAATCCGGACCTAGCGGTACCGAGCCCTACCTAGGTCAGGTTTCTCCAGGTCCTCAACAGCGGGGCCGCGAATCATCACCCTTGTGGGGTCCGACGTCGAAGTAACGGGACGCGCCGAGGCCCGGCGCCCTCCGGAACATTTCCGGAGGCCGCCGGGCCACGGTGGACATTCGTCTATTTATTGATGACAGACACCGGTCCGGCAGTGCCTCCCAGGGTGGATTCGATCCAGACAGAGCCGGGGTTGGTGGTGCCTGCGGCTGCGTCGCGCAGCCGTAGGCTGTAGACGCCGTCGGTTGCCGGGGCGGCTGCCGCCGTGACTGTTGCCTGGCCCAGCACGCGGCCGGTAGGACCGCCAACGCGTACCGTGATGATGCCCCCTATGACGGAGCTGGTGCCGCTGATCCTCAGATCACCGCTCTTCCATTGGGCCTGGTCAACGGTCACCCTGTCCGGAACGGGCGTCACCAGGACCTCATCCGTCCGGACGCTCGCCGTAGCGGGGTCCGCGCCGACAGTGACCGTCAACTTGAAGGTCAGCGGATTGTTGGTCATGGGGGACTTGTAGACCGGCAGGCTGAAGGTTGGCTTCAGCGTGTTGCCGGCATTCAGGGTGACTTTGTCCGGATCGGAAGTCCCGGTCAGAACCTGCTCCCACTTGTAGGTGGCGCCGGGGGTGGAGCCGGTGCCGTCCAGGGTGATTGTGGTTGCCGTGGTACGCCGGGCGACGGTCTGATCCGGTCCGGCGCTGGCCACAACGGGACCCTGGATGGTGACGGGGGCGCTCTTCTCCGATTCGGGTCCGGCACCGTTGGTGTTGGCGGCCCTGACCGTGAACTGGTAGGTCGTGTCAGTGTTCAGCCCGTCATAGATCAGCGAGGTGACGCCGCCGGCGACCGACTTGGGAGCGCCGAACGCGCCACCAGCCGTGTAGGCCTGGACAGTGTAGCCGCTGATGGTGAGTCCCGGCGCGCCGGGGTCCGGCGCTGCCCAGGACACTTCAGCGGTTCCCTGCCCTGCCTTGGGCGCGCCGGTCATGGCCGGGGCAGCCGGTACGGGGTTGTTGGTGATGTTGAATTCGATGGTCTGCTTGTCGGAGGCATTGCCGGAGGCGTCGATGGCAGAGAACGTGTACTTGCTGCTTTCGGTAACCTTGACCGGCCCGGTGTAAAGGGTTGAGCCCGGGACGCTAACGCCGGCGGAAACGGGGTCGGTTCCATCGAGGGTGTAGTAGATGTCGCTGCCCTGTTCGTTGGCTGTCAGCGTCAGCTCCTGCGCGGTGGAGAAGGTTCCGCCGTTGGGCGATGCGGTCACGGACGGGGGTGTAATGTCCTTTTCCGCGAAGGCGTGGGTGGCCGGGAATGTCTCACCCACACTGCTGACGGACGCCACGTAGACGTCATAGTCTTCGTTGGCTGCGAGGCCCCTGATGGTGGTGCTGGCGGCCTTCTGGCTGCTGATGCGGACGCCGGATTCGGCCTGCTCGTTCCCGGTCACCGTCTTTGCGACGGCGGTGACGCGGTAGCCGGTGATGGCCGGCGTTCCGGGGACTGCCTGGGCGGGGGTCCAGTTCACTTTGATTTCGCCGTTGACTTTGGCCGCTTTCACATTCGTTGGCCCGGCGGGGCCCGAATTCAGGGGCCCGTTCGGGCAGCCGCCCATTCCGGGGCCACCCAGCTCGCCGAACTCGGCGATGGTCAGGCCCTGCCGGTTGCCGGCCGAATCCTGCTCTTGCCACGTCATGGCCCGCTCACCGCCAGCGTTGGCCGCCAGCTTGGCTGCGGCTGGATCGGTGAAGATGTACGTGGCGGTGAAGGTGTCCGGGCCGTCAGCCCCGACTTCGAGGCGGGACTGGTACCCGTTTTCCTGTGCCAGCGCTCCGGGGACCGCCCGGACGTCGCGGCGCCCAACATTTGTGTCCTTAAGGGCGGGCTCGATGATGCGTTGTTCCATCTGGTTCGTTTTGACGCCGCTCCCAATGTGCCCTTTGACGGTGAGGGTGTTGCCGGCCAGGGTGGCGTGCTCAGTAACGTAGGCGTCCTGGACGTTTACGGACCCCGCCTCGGTGCCGCCGAATTTGATGGACACGGAATCACCGGGCCGAATGTCGGGGGTGATGTTCAGGCCTGTCCCGGCGCCCCAGCAGACGCCGCCGGGGTGGTTGATTTCAAAGGCGACGTCCCCGGCCGAGACGACGCCCTGCGCGGAACCGACCACCCCGGCTCCGGGGCGGCTTACTTCCACTGTGGCGGTCTGGCCTATTTTTTCCTGGTAGCCCTCAATCGTGACGAAGTCCCGGTCGGGGAACACCACCAGGTTGTTCGGGAACGCCGGGACAGCCGCAGTCGCGGTGGGGATGGCCAGAAGGGAAGTGGCACAGAGTACGGCGGAGACCGATCCAATAATCCCGGCCCTTCCATATCTTTGGATACGGAATCGCGGCTCTCCAGGTTCGTAAAGTGCAGTGTTCATGACAACCTCACTGATCCTTGGTGCGTGCGCAAGAGTTCACGCACAGTCACAAGGTAGAAAGGCCACCTTGGGGAAACGCTGGTTGCTTTCCCGCCGGAAGGGGCCGGCGACTGACAGGGGGACCGGGTTTTCCCAAGGATCGGCGAGGCCGACTCCGGCTCCTAGGGAATCCCTAGGAGCCGGCCGCGAGTTGCATGGAGTTTCCAGCAAACTGAAGAGTGCAGCTACCCGTCTATTCGGATACAGCTGCACTCTCAGTTCGTGGAAAGTGGTAAGTCTTCGGCTGGCATTCTGGCCCGATTGTTGGGCGCTGCGGGTGCCTTGCCTGGATGCTTTAGGCGGCGATCAGTTCGCGCCGTGCGGGTGCCTGCTCCCGGCGCGCCGCCAGGACGCTGATGGTGCAAGGCGCCTGCTGCGGATCGATCCTGGCCGGCAGGTGATGGGTGACCGAAGCGTTCTGGAGCATATCCAGGGCTTCGTCATCCACCCACGCATGGGTGAGGTCCAGCTTCAGGTCCAGGCCCTCCCTTAAGGAATTGGCCCGTTTAACTACTACATAAAGTGCGTTCACGCTGTGGACGGTGATATGCCCCTTTGCAATCACCAGAGCTGTGGCGTGGTCGAGATCTATACGGACAACGATGTTTAGCTTCGAGTTCAAGTTGTAAAGCCTTCCCCGGCAGTGGCTGCGACGCTGCAGCTTCTTGCTATTTCTTGCTATGGCCCGCTTCTTAAGCCTTACTCAGAGTAGGGAGTGAATGTGACCCACGCAACATGTTCGTATTTATGACGCCGAATTGTGACCTGACTCACGGACGGTCTTGCGCCGATCCTGAGCTTTGGCCGTTAGCGTCAGCGGACAGCCAGATGAAAGGTGCGTCAACGATGACCATTCTTGAATACGTCTCAGGTCTCAGTATCATCCTCGGATCCCTGGTGGGCGCCATGGGGCTCGTGGCAGGGGTTATGCGCGTCAGGCGAAGTCACTAGGGCCGCCGGGCGCGGAATCTAGGTTCCCTGCGTCCCGGACTCCAGCCACTCACTGAACTTTTGGCGCCCGACGGCGGCGCCCGCCTCCGGGATGAGGCTGCCGTTCCGCATCGCGCGCCACAGCGGCCCGGGTGCGGTGAACTCGATGACGCGTTTCTTCTGGCCGTGCATTCGCGCGTAAGCGCGGACCAGGTCCGCCATCTGTTTGCGTTCCGGGCCGCCAAGGTCAGGAGCCCGTCCCTGCGGTCCCGCCTCCGCGGCGTCAACCAACGCTTCCGCCACTTCGCGTGCGGCCACGGGTTGGGTTGCCATCCGGGGGACCAGCACCAGCGGGCCCAGGGAACTGCGCTGCAGCATCTGTTCCGCGAACTCATGAAACTGGGTGGCGCGAAGAATGGTCCACGGCACATCGCCGCTGCGGACCAGGCGCTCCTGGGCCAGCTTCCCGGCGTAATAGCCGGCGGCAGCCTTGTCCGCGCCCACGATGGAAAGTGCTACGTGGTGCCGAACCCCGGCCGCCCTTCCCGCCCGCAGGAGGTTGCCGGTAACGGCCGTGAAGAAGTCCACGGCCTTTTTTCCGTTCAGCGTCTGAATGTTGGCCACGTCGATCACCGCATCCATGCCTTTGAGTGCATCGGCCAGGCCGTCGCCGTTCACCAGGTCCACGCCCTCCGCGCGGGAGAGGCTGACTACGCGGTGGCCGCGGGCGCGGGCGATGGTGACCACATGGCGTCCAATTGTTCCGGTTCCGCCTGCAACTGCAATGTTCATGCTCCGAATCCTAGGGCACCGGCGTTTCAGGCCGCGGGCTCTCCGGGGCGCGGGCTCTCAGGGCGCCCAGGGAAGGATGCTTCCGACACAATCCGTGTAGATATTGCGCCGATCACGTGGCGTTGCCTAGCCTGAATATGGCTGCTGAAGCGCGGCCACTGGCCGCCGCGTCGCGGCCTCCCCGGCTGCAGCGTAGCAGCCATGCAAGGAAGGCACCTGACCTTGACCGACAAGCTCAGCATTCTTGTCCGCGTAGATCTCGACCACGCCAAAGCCCAGGTTCTGGCCAAAGGCCACGTCACTGTTCACAGCATCCAGGCCCTCTATGTTGTGATGAGGCGAGCCAACGCCCTGAGGCACAACCTTGTCCTCGAACTGGATATGCGACATGCCCGCGTCGACCCCGACGCCCTGCGCCAGTTGGAGACCTGCTCCGAAGCGCGTCACCTCCCGGCCAGAATCGACCCGCAGCAGAGCCCGTGCACGCTTAGCATCCTCCCGCCGCGGCATGCGGTGCATACGGCACACCAGGCGCCAGTTCGCGTGGCCGCCTGAACCGGCTCTGTCCGCTTAGAAGTTGACCCACCTAAGAAGTTAGCTGCCGGCGGAAATCCTGCCGGCCAGCTCCGCCGCCGGGGCGAGGGCCCAGCGCTCCGTTTCGGGTTCGAAGCAGACCACTACCGAGGCGTGAGCCTCCCGGGCCTCGTCGAGGGCGAACAGCAGTGCGTCTTCCAGATGCCGCGCATAATCCTGCCGTTCGGTGGACGAGCCCGGCAGCCCGCCGTCGTCAATAATAACGTGGGCCTTGCCGTCAACGATGACTTTCAGCGCGTAACCCTGGTCGTCGTGAAGTGATCCCCGGGTGGACGCGATTTCCGTGATCTTGTCTGCCCGGACCAAGCTGTTGCTGATGGTGCGGATCCACACCTCACCCATGAGACCTCCTTGGCTGGGAGGGGCGCGTGGAAACACCCCACAAGGCAAAGGTTAGTCCTCACAAGGCCGCTTGTGACCCCCTGAAATGCGCGGAATCCTCTCGCCTAAGATAAATCTGATGACTTCGCCAGAAACCCCGCCGCCGTTCAACTTCCGAAGCATCGCCATACCCGCGTTCGGGCCTGCGCTGCTGTTCTGCATCGGCGAGGGCGCAGTGCTGCCGGTGGTGGTCCTCTCCGCGCGGGACCTCGGCGCCTCGGTGGCGGTTTCCGCGCTGATTGTCACGCTGATCGGGCTTGGTTCCTGGTTCTTCAACCTGCCCGCCTCCCTGATTACGCTCAAGTACGGCGAACGCTGGTCGATCGTGGGCGCCGCCGCAATTGGAGCCCTCGCGCTCGCGGCCGCCGCCATGTCCTCCCTGATCCCCAACGGACTCTGGCTGCTTGCGGTGGCGATGATCGTCGTCGGGATGGCGGCAAGTGTCTTCAGCCTGGCGCGGCAGAAATACCTGACCGAGGCCGTGCCCATCCAGTTCCGGGCGCGGGCACTCTCCACGCTGGGCGGGGTCAGCCGGATCGGCGTCTTCATGGGGCCGTTCATTGGTGCCGGCGTCATGCAGTTCGCAGGGATCGCCGGAGCCTACTGGGTGGGTGTGGTGGGGATGGCGGCGGCCGCCGTCCTGGCCGTCACCATCCCGGATTTGGTTGTCCCGCCAGCGCCCGACGGCGGCCACAAGACTCCGGAGCCGACGCTGCGGAATGTTGCGGTCTCGCATGCCGGGGTGTTCCTGACGCTGGGGGTGGGGATCCTGCTGCTTAGTGCGCTGCGCGCTTCCCGCCAGGGGGTGATCCCGCTGTGGGCGGAGCATCTGGGGATGGATCCTGCCCAGGCGTCGGTGATCTACGGGTTGTCCGGGGCCATCGACATGCTGGTGTTTTACCCTGCCGGCAAGGTGATGGACCGGCGCGGCAGGCTGTTTGTGGCCATCCCGTCCACCATCATCATGGGCATCGCGATGCTGCTGATTCCTTTGACTGCCTCTTTTACGGGGCTGCTGCTGGCTTCGCTGCTGATCGGCTTCGGCAACGGCATCAGTTCCGGACTCATCATGACCCTCGGCGCTGATTTCTCGCCCGACCGCGGCCGCGGCCAGTTCCTGGGCCTGTGGCGGTTTATCGCCGACGCCGGATCAACCGGCGGGCCTGTGCTGCTCTCCGGGGTCACGGCCCTGGCGACGCTGGGGGCCGGGGTCTCGGCCACCGGATTTCTGGGCTTTGCCGCGGCCGGTGTGTTCGCGGTGGTGCTGCCGCGGCTGAAGCACCGGCGGAATTACTAGGGCCGATTTTGTCACTTCGATTGATTAGCTACTCGCGGGTAGAAGTCCATCGATTGGAGAGAACCCGCAGGTCAGGGCCCCTTTTTCTTCGCCATGATTTCCTTGAGGAAACCTTGACAAAATTCGCCCAAACCTTGACGAATTCCGTTCCTAAATCCTGATTTAGGCAGTGCATTGTTGTTTTCAGCAAGACAACCAAGCACACAAAGTCTGAGGGGACACATCATGAAGAACACCACACTCATCAAGGGATCCGCAGCCATCGCCCTAGGCGCAGCACTGTTGCTGGGCGGCGGCGGAACGCTCGCCAACTGGAACGCAGAAGCCACCACGGCTCCGGGCAGCATCGTTTCCGGCGACCTGAACGTCCAGACCGCTGCCGGCACCTGGAGCGACCGCAACGGAACCACCATCCCGGACATCACCGCCTACAAGGTGGTGCCGGGTGACAAGYTCACCTTCAAGCAGGACCTGACCGTCACGCTCCACGGCAACAAGATGGCCGCCAACGTGGCCACCACCGGCGTCACCCCGACCAACGGCTTCACCGCCGCCAATGTGGCAGTTTCCCCGGTGGCACTGACCGTTGGATCAACCGCGCTTGCCAACCCGCTCGTATCTGCCGCCGGTACCCAGACGGTTACCGCGACGGTTTCCTTCGAGTTCCTGTCCGGCACCACCGCCCGCGACGATGTGAACAAGTCCTACAACTTCAACACCGTGGCGTTCCAGCTGACCCAGGTCACCCAGTCCGGTCTGTCCTAGTCTGAAGAGGGCGGCCGGCTGACCGGCCGCCCTCACAGGGCAGAATCGGACACGGACCAGGAGGAACGATGCGGATCCCGCGGACGCTGCGAGCAAGTTTGCTCATCGCAGCGGCGGTGGTCCTTGGACTGCTGGCAGTCCAGGGCACCTACGCCCTGTGGAAGGCCGGCACAACGGCCACACCCGGCACCGTTTCCTCGGCATCCTTCGACGTCAGCCTCAAGGAGAACCCATCCGGGACTCCCGTCAACATGACCCTTCCCAGTGGGGGCCAGGCCACCATCGGCCTGGCCCCAACCGGAACGCTTTCGCCGGGCAGTCCCGTGTATGCGGGCATTGTGGCCGCCAACAACAGCAACGCCGGCGGCACTTTCAGCACCCACCTCACGGCAGGACAGCCCACCGTATCGAATGTGGGGACTGGCACCCTGGCGCAGTACGTCATTGTCAGCGCGGTGTTCGCCCCGACGGGAACTTCCTGCAGCGCGGCAACGGGATACACGTCCCTGATGAGCACCGGGCTCACCACAGCGACGGCGGTACCCAAGGCCGCCTCCACGCTCCTTTGCTTCCAAGTCAGCCTCCAAGCCAATGCACCAGCCGCCGTGAAAGGCCAAGCCGTGAACATTTCTCTGCCCATCACCGCTCGCCAGCTCTGCGGGGTGCCCAGTGGCTGCTGACCTGTCCTTCATAAGCCCCGGAGGCTCGGGCCTTCGGCGCAACACCTCGGTGGTTGCCAAAACTGCTGACGCAAAGCCCGGCCGACGCGGTGCATGGGCCGCGGCCGGACGAATCCTGAACATGGTTGTGCTGATGATCGCAGTCTTCGCCGCCCTGGTGTTGATCGTGGTTCCCCATGCCACCGGTTCCGGAACATACACGGTTCTCACCAACTCCATGGCGCCAAAATTCCCGCCCGGAACCTTTATGGTGATGAAGCCGGTCGCGTTCGATGAACTCAAGTACGGCGACGTGGTCACCTTCCAGCTGCACTCCGGCCGGCCCGAGGTGGAGACCCACCGGATCGTCGGCTTCAGCGCAACCCAGTCCGGCGAGAAGACCCTGGTGACCAGGGGCGACAACAACGGCACCAACGACGCTGAGCCGGTCCGCGAACTGCAGGTCAAGGGCAAACTGTTCTACGCCGTTCCGTACGTGGGTTATGCCGCCAACGCCTTGGGCAACGCCGACCGCAACATGTGGGTAACTCTCGCCGCAGCCGGGCTGATTGGCTACGGCGGACTGCTGGTCATCAAGGGCGTCCGTAGCCGCGGCCGGTCGTCGCGGGCCTCCGCTGAAGCAGCCGCGTGAAGAAGTTCGCGCAGCTTCCTGGAGCTGCCTTGGCAGTCGGAGCCTTTGTGCTGACGGTTCTCCTGGGCGTCGGCGGGGCTTCGGCCTCGGCGCTCTGGCAGCAATCCTCGACAGCCACCATGACGGTGACGGCAAACGGCACGTGGTCCGGATCGCCAATCACAACACTCACCTGCACAAATGACAGCCCCCAGAAGAGCGCCACACTCAGGGTGACGGTCCCTGCGACGGCCACCATCACCTACGCTGCTCTGCAAGCCAACGGGAGCTATGGCGCAAGTTATCCATGGACGGTTATCCCTGTTTCGCTGACTCCCGGGACCATCGCACTCGATGCCAACTCACAGGTCATCAAGGATAATCCAGCTACCGGTCCGCTGACTCTGCGCGTCACGGCCACCTACCAGGATCAAGGGACAGCATCAATGAACATCACTCTGAACTGGACCTCCACCAACCAGAAGCTGGTCTGCCCGGTCTAGCTTGCGGCTTGCTGGGATGCAACTGATTGAGCGAGTGCAGGCGTCGTAACTTCCAGGTAATCCGCCCTGGTGGAGGCACGCCTTGGCTGCGGCCATACGGGTGGCGGGCTTGCAGCAGTCCAATAAGAGGTGACGGTCAGCGCCCTGGTGCGTCCCGCCGTCGTGCGGCATACGCGAACAGCGAGGTGGTGGCCACCGTGGCCAGGTATCCGGCGATCACAATGAGCGCAATGCCGGCCCAGAAGTAGTTGGTAGTGCTGCCCTCCTGCGCCGGACCCGGCGCGATCCTGGCCAGCGAATACACGGCCACCGCGGCGGATGCCAGCCCGATCACTACCGGCAGCTTGAGCCAGATCCGCGCCGAACCGACATGCCTGCCGAAGCCGTCCCACACATTCCACGACCCGCCGGACCTGATGATCAGCCAGCCCGCGGGGATCATAAAGGCGCCCACCAGAAGGAAGGCCGCGACGACGTCCGCCGGGCGGTGCCACTGGTTGATCAGCGTGGACGCGCCCGAGGCGATCGCGAAGCTGCCGCCGACGAATCCGGCCATCGGGCGCCAGCGCGGGGACGACATCAGGAACACAGCAGCGGCGGCCGACGCCGCCAGCGTGGTATGCCCGGACGGCAGCGAATTGAGCTCCAGCGTGACCACGCCCCGGTCAGGCCGCGCCGGCAGGACGTCCTTGAGGACCTGTGTGGCAATATTCGCGCCGATGCACGCGGTGAGGGCGATCCCGGCCGCCGACCAGCGCCGCCGGATCACCGTGACGAACAGAATCACGACGGCGGCCATCACCAGGGAGATGGTGGGCAGCCAGTCCAGGAACTGGGTGGCCGCCTTGCCTGCTGGCCCGTAGATGTCCACGGCCTCAACCAGCGCTGACTCGTCGATGAACTGGCCCGTGGTGGTCTGGACGAAGTAGTAGTACGTGCCGATGAGACCCACAACGCAGCCGAGCGTGGCCACGAAGAACATAAAGCCGGAGCCCGGGGCAGGGCGTACGGGAGTCCTGATGGGCGCTGGCTTCGACAAGGTCATCGGTTAAGGGTGTCACAAAATCCTGTGAGCCACCCTCACCCAACCGGGCAGCTCTCACCCAACTAGGTAGCAGCACATGTCGTTTTGAGCACTCATAACGACATGTGCTGCCACCTAGTTGGGCCCGGAGGGTGCCTCAGGTGAGGGACCCAGCCAGTTCCTCGATGATCTCGAACTGCTCGCGCACGCCGCCTTCCATGCCGGACTGGGCGATCATGTCCCGGACTTCCCTGCTGCCCGCATCGGTGCGGATCCGCACGATGGTGGCGCCGCCGCCGTCGGCCGGCTCGAAGGTGACGGTGCTGAGCACGGCACCCTCCTCGCTGTCCGGCGCGGTGCCCGGCTGCTCCATGATCTCCGTGTGGACGATCCGCTCATTGGGGACGATGTCGCGGTAGATGCCATGGAAAGCGACCTCGAATTGGCCGTTCGCCACCATGACGTACCGCCACGCGCCGCCCACCCGGAAGTCCATGTCCGCCACCGTCATCTGGCCCCGCCGGCCCGGCCACCACTGCCGGACGAGCTCCGGCGTGGTCCAGGCCCGGTACACGAGGTGCGGGGGCGCGTTGAGGGTGCGGGTGACGAGGATTTCCGTGTCGCTGGGGAACGTGACCTCCAGGGTGCCGCTGCTTGCCTGTGCCATGGTGAACTCCTTTTTAGTGCTCTTCCTTTTTAAGGTCATCCAGTACGTCGGCCAGGAGATCGAAGCGTTCCTCCCAGAGATGCTCGTAGCCGGCAACCCAGTCGTGGATGGGCTTCAGCGCCTGCGGATTCAGCCGGTAAACGCGCTGCCGGCCTTCATGACGCACGACGACGGCGCCCACCTCGCGCAGCACCCTCAGGTGCCGTGACACGTGCGGCTGCGCCAGACCCAGGAGGTCGACCAGCTCACCGACCGGGCGCTCGCCCTGGGCCAGCGCGTCCAGGATTTCCCGACGGCGGGGTTCTGCCACCGCGTTGAACGCATCTGCCGTTGTTGCTGCCCTTGCCACGATTGGATTGTATACCCATATGGATATGCGTTGAAGGGCAGGCCAATTTTTTAGTATTCACAAAATTGTGAAACTGAGTAGTGTTCGGACTATGGAGACCATCATCCACACCGTTGACCTGCACAAGCACTTCGGAACCGTCAGGGCCCTCGATGGGCTCAACCTTGACGTCCAGCGCGGCGAAATCCACGGATTCCTCGGGCCGAACGGCGCCGGAAAATCCACCACCCTCCGTATTCTCCTCGGCCTAGCCAGGGCAACCTCCGGGACCGCCAGCGTCCTGGGGCTCGACCCCTGGCAGCAGGCCGTGCCCCTGCACCGGCGCCTCGCCTACGTCCCCGGCGACGTGCGGCTCTGGCCCAACCTGTCCGGCGGAGAGACCATCGACCTGCTCTCGCGCCTGCGCGGCCCGGGGAGCGCAGGGGCGCACGACGGCGCGGCGTACCGGCAGCGCAAGGCCAACCTGTGCGATGCCTTCGACTTCGATCCGACCAAGAAGGGCCGCACCTACTCCAAGGGCAACCGGCAGAAGGTGGCGCTGATCGCCGCCCTCGCCACGGACGCCGAGCTCTACCTCTTCGACGAACCCACCAGCGGGCTGGACCCGCTCATGGAGGCGGTCTTCCGCCGGGAGACGCTCGCCGTCGTCGAACGCGGTGCCACCGTCCTGCTGTCCAGCCATATCCTCTCCGAGGTGGAAGCGCTCTGCCACCGCGTGAGCATTATCCGCGCCGGCAAAATTGTCGACGGCGGCACGCTGGACTCCCTGCGCCACCTGACCCGCACGGAGGTCTCCTTCGCCGCCGACGGACTGGACACCCGGGCCCTGACGAACCTGGGCGCCGTCCATGACCTGACGGTCGACGGCGGCAGGGTCAGGTTCGGTACGGATTCGGACCGGATCGCGGAGGTGCTTCCACTGCTCGGAACCCTGAACGTGCAGGGCCTGACCATCAACCCGCCGTCGCTGGAAGAGCTGTTCCTGCGGCACTACGGCGACACCACCGCCTCCCAGGGGGAGCCGCCGTCGGACGCACCACACCGCCGTCACCTGCTCGGTGCGAGGGGCCGTGGCTGACATGGCCCCTCTCTGGATCCTGTGGGGCGAGCGGCTGCGGCGTGACCGCTGGCAACTGGCCGTCTGGGTGGCGGGCATCGGCGCGCTCGCCCTGTTCGCCGCCACCGCCATCCTGCAGACCTACGGAGAGCAGTCCAGCCGGGCGGAGATCCTCCAGGTGGCTACCGCCACTCCGGCCATCCTGATGCTCCGCGGCCTGCCCCGCGGTGCCGGGGAGGGGGCCTTCACCTTCTTCCAGATCTACTCCTTCCTCGCCCTGCTGGCGGGGCTGATGAGCACGTTCCTGGCCGTGCGCCATTCCCGGGCCGAGGAGGAGAGCGGCAGTGCGGAACTGGTCGCGGCCACCCCGGCCGGCCGGCTCACCCCCGCCGTGGCCACGGTCCTGCACGGAGTGGCGGCGAACGTCCTTGTGGCGCTCGCAGTGTTCGCGGGGTTCGCCGCGAAAGGCCTGGACCCCGCCGGTTCCCTGGTTGCGGGAGCTGCCACGGGCGCCGTCGGAAGCGCGTTTGTGGGAGTCGGGATGCTCCTGGCACAGCTCTTGGGGACCTCCCGCGGAGCGAACGGTTTCTCGTCGGCGCTGGTCGTGGGCGCGTACGTCGTGCGCGGCATCGGGGATGCCACGGGCACGCCGAATGCCGACGGAACGGTGATGACGGCCGGCGCGGCGAGCTGGTTCTCACCCATTGGCTGGGGCCAGCAGACATTCGCCTACACGGGCGACCGGTGGTGGCCCCTGCTCCTGCCGCTGGGCCTCGCCGTCGTCAGCCTGGGCGCGGCGTGGCTCCTGCTGGAACGGCGGGACAGCGGCGCCAGCGTCTGGGCGGCGCTTCCCGGCCGGGCCGCCGCCCGCCGTGGCCTCAACAGCCCGGGGGCCCTGGCCCTGCGCCTCCAGGCAGGTTCGATCATCGGCTGGGGCCTGGGTGGCCTGGCCACCGGACTCATCGCAGGCTCCCTGGGGAGCGCCATCGCCGCCGCGGACATCGCCGACAGCAATGTCACCGCGGCACTCCGGGCCATGCTGCAGGCCCAGGGCCCATCGCTGACCCAGCTGCTGGTTTCCGCCCTGTTCTCGATCGCCGGTGTGCTGGCCGCTGCCTGCGGGCTCCAGGCCGTGTTGCGGCTGCGTCAAGAGGAGGCTGCGGGGACCGCCGAATTGCTGCTCGCCGCGCCGGTGAGCCGGGTCCGCTGGCTCTCCGGCTACCTGGTCCTCGGCGCCGGCTCCGTGGTGCTGGTCATGGCCCTTACGGGGCTGGGCGCCTGGGCTTCCCTCGCGGCCGCGGGTGATTCCACCATGGACGCGTCCGATCTCTGGCAGACGGCCGCCGCGCAGCTCCCGGCGGCCCTGATCTACCTCGCGGTGCCCGCACTCGTGTTCACTGTTTGGCCGAGGGGCACCATCGGACTGGGCTGGGCGCTGCTCGCCGCCGGCGTGATCGTCGGCATCTTCGGCGGCATGGTGGGACTGAGCCAGGACGTCCGCAACCTCTCACCGTTCGCGCACACCCCCGTGCCGGGAAGTACGACGACGGACTGGACCGGAGCGTGGTGGATGCTGGCCATTGCCGTGGCCACCGGCGCCGTGGCCATGGCTGTGATGCGGCGGCGGGAAGCGGGGACGGAGTGACGCGCGGCGGCCTGGGGGCCGGCGTCGACGCGGCCGGGGTGAACGCGGCCGGGGTGGACGTGGCCGCCGAAAAGACGGCGGCGGCCTTTGCCGCGGCCGGGTTCCCCAAGATGCCCGCCCGGGCGCTGATGGCTTTGGTCTCCTCCGAGGACGGCAGGCTCACCGCGGCTGAACTCGCGGAGCGGCTGGGGGTCAGCGCGGCGGCGGTATCCGGCGCCGTCCGGTATCTGCAGACCGTGGGTTTCATCCAGCGGGTTTCGCAGCCGGGCAGCCGCCGCAACCTCTACACACTGCATGACGATGAGTGGTACATCGCCTCCATGCGAAGGAGCCCCATCTACCAGAGCCTCGCGGCCCTGACCGATGCCACGGCCGGGGCACTCCCGGAAGGTTCGGCTGCCCGGTCCCGGGTGGCCGAGATGGGGCGCTTCTATCGGTTCCTTGCCGCGAAGATGCCGGACATACTGGACGACTGGGAGCGGGTCAGGGATGCTGGGCCCGGCTATATTGAAGCGGACGCCGGCAGCGGCGTTGAAAGACATGTTGAGAGCAACGTTGAAACACAGGAGGCGCGGCCGTGACCATCATCGACAACGCGGTGTACGTGAACGGCGTGCGAACCGCGGACCCCGAAGACCTCGACGAGACGTATTTCCTGCTCAGGCAGCGCGAAGGGATGGCCTGGATCGGACTCTACCGGCCCGACGCCGCCGAACTCCGCTCAGTGGCGGAGGAATTCGACCTCAGCCACCTGGCCGTTGAAGACGCGCTCGCCGGCCACCAGCGCGCCAAACTGGAGCACTACGGCGAAGGCCTCTTCCTGGTGCTCCGGCCCGCACGCTACCTGGACGACGTCGAAAAGGTGGACTTCGGCGAGATCCATGTTTTTGTCGGGGCCGACTACGTGGTCACCGTCCGCCACGCGGAGTCCCCGGACCTGGCCAGGGTGCGACGCCGGATGGAAGGCATGCCCGAATTCCTCGCCCTCGGTCCGGACGCCGTCCTCTACGGCATCCTGGACCAGGTGGTTGACGAGTACGAACCAGTCGCAGCCGGGCTGGAGAACGACATCGACGAGATCGAGGACGACCTTTTCGGCGCCGATCCTGACGTCTCACGCCGGATCTACGAACTCTCCCGGCAGGTCATCACGTTCCAGCGTGCCACCAGCCCGCTCGCTGGAATCCTGCAGGCCCTCATGGCGGGCACCCCGGGACGGGACCAGGAACCTGAACTCCAGGACCACTACCGGGACGTGCTGGACCACATCATCCGGCTCAACGAACGCGTGGCCGCCTTCCGCGCCCTGTTGCAGAATGCGCTCGCCGTGAATGCAGCCCTCGTGGCCCAGCGGCAGAACGACGAGATGAAGAACCTCACCGAATCCAGCTATCGGCAGAACGAGGAGGTCAAGCGGATTTCGTCATGGGCGGCCATTCTGTTCGCGCCCACGCTGGTGGCTTCGATCTACGGTATGAACTTCCGGGGAATGCCGGAGCTCGACTGGCTGTACGGCTACCCGTATGCCTTGGGCCTGATGGTTTTCATGGGCGTTGTCCTCTACGTGACCTTCAAGCACAACAAGTGGATCTAGTGGGGTGGTCAGCCGGTACCTAGTGTTGCCACGTGGAAAAGTAGAGTACTTACTACTCGTGTTTCATTACCCCCTGCCGCCTAGCGTTTGTTGAGGGTCCTCCGGGACGTTACGGACATAGCGGCTACGGGGGTCACGGCATGAGTAACGAGCTACGCTTCCGCCGGCCGCGGAACCACTTGTGGACCGGCGACGCAGCCATTGTCACGGCGCCGCACCGCGGGAAGTCGCCGGCGCCGCACACCTCGGATTCGCACGCTCCTGCTTCGCCGCATACTGCTGCGGGGGTCTTATTGGACTTTCGGGCCGACAGTGAAAGGGACTCCCTCGGCCTCCTGGCCCGGGCAGCCGCTGCCGCCCTCTCGGAACGGGCCGGATGCGCCTTGGACTGCGCCGTCTCCGTGGTCCGTCCGGGCCATACGCCTCTGACTGCAGGTACCAGCGAGCCGGTTACCGCTCTTGCCCGGGGAGACCTGGGCAGCGGTGACGGGCCGGTCTCGCAGGCAATGGCCGGACGGTTGGCAGTCATCCTCAATGACCTTTCCAGTGATCCGCGCTGGCCGGCGTACTGGAGGCCGCTTCGGGACGCCGGCTACCGGTCGGTGGCGTCAGTACCCCTTCAGCTGGAATCGGGAGGCACCGCAGCGCTAACGCTTGCCACGGACAAATCCAGTGTTTTCGCACCCGCTGTACTGGCCGACGTCGTTATGTTCAGCAGGGTTGCAGCCAGCAGTTACGTCATGGCCTCCGGGGTCCGGGCGGCACTGGCGGCGGCTGCTCATTTGCGCACTGCCATGGAGGCGCGGACGTCCATCGATGTCGCGTGCGGAGTGATCATGGGCCAGAACCGCTGCTCGTACGAGGAAGCCTTCGGCATCATCGCCAAGGCATCCAGCAACCGGAATATCAAGGTCCGCGCGCTCGCGGAATCCCTCCTTGCGGATCTGCCAGGCGGAGCGCCGGCCACACACTTCACGACATGACGCAGGACGACGTCAACGCCCTGCCCCTCTTGGATCCGGCCGCGTTGGACAGGCTGCGCGACGAACTTGATGACGACGAAGGCGTGTGGAGAGTCTTCGTGCGGAATTTCATCGCACAACTGCCGGAGCGCACCGAAAAACTGCGCGTGGCCCTGACCACCGGAGACTTGGCCGGCAGCCTGGACGCGGTCCTCAGCCTGAAGACTTCAAGCCAGATGGTGGGAGCCGAACGCCTCGCGGAAATTGCCTTGGGGCTGGAGCGGTCCGTTCGAACCGAGACCCGCGAAGCGGCACCTGACAACGTGCTGCCCCGGCTGGCAGTGGCCCACCTCAAAACGATCATGAAGTGCGGCCGGCAGACTTCGGATCTTCTGCAGAGGTACCTTGATTCCAAGCCGGGCAGGAAATAGCGCCTCAGCTCATGGGGTGGGGTCGCCGGGCCGGACCTTTTTCCCCGGGAGTTTCCTCGGACATGCGTGGTGAGACCTTTACTGCGGTTTTCCTCCAATTGAGGGTTTTCGGCGCCCGACGTTGTCAGAGGGCGCTTGTACAGTGAACGCATGCCTTCCTCGGTCCCGTCCACCCCGTCGTCCTCCTTGCCGACCACCCTGCCGTCCCTCGAGGGAATGCTGGCCTCCGCACATGTGGTGAGCCTGCCGATGCGGGTAAAGTTCCGCGGCATCATGGAACGTGAAACCCTCCTGCTGCGGGGCCCCGTTGGCTGGGCGGAGTTCTGCCCGTTCCCCGAGTATGACGACGCCGAGGCCGCACGCTGGCTGGCCGCCGCCCTTGAAGCAGGTTGGCAGGGTTTCCCCGCGCCGGTCCGGTCGGTCATTCCTGTTAACGCCACCGTCCCCGCCGTCCCCGCGGAGCAGGTGCCCGGGATTTTGGACYGGTTCGGCCGGGTTGGTGCCGTCAAGATCAAGGTGGCCGAACGCGGGCAGACGCTCGATGACGACGCCGCCCGGGTTCGTGCCGTGCGCGCCGCCCTGCCCGACGCCGCCATCCGCGTCGACGCCAACGGCGGCTGGGATGTGCCAGCGGCGGTTGAGGCACTGACCCGGCTCGCCGGCGTCGGCCTGGAGTATGCCGAGCAGCCGGTGCCCTCCATTGAGGGGCTGGCGGAGGTGCGGCGCCAGTTGCGGGACGCCGGAACGCCCGTGCTGATTGCTGCCGACGAAAGCGTGCGCAAGGAATCCGACCCGCTGCGTGTGGCGCGGGCCGGCGCTGCCGATCTGCTGGTTGTGAAGGTSGCGCCGCTCGGGGGAGTGCGGCGCGCCCTGGACATTGTGGCGCAGGCCGGGCTGCCCGCCGTCGTCAGCTCCGCCCTGGACACTTCCGTGGGAATCCGCGCCGGGCTGGCCCTCGCGGCAGCGCTTCCCGAACTGCCCTATGCGTGCGGGCTGGGGACAGTATCTCTGTTCACCTCCGACATCACCCTGGACCCGCTGGTGGCCGACGACGGCGCCATCCGCCTCCGCGACGTCGCCGCCGACGCCGGGCTGCTGGAGCAGTTCGCGGCGTCCGCCGAACGCCGGGACTGGTGGCTGGACCGCCTCCGCCGCGTCCACGCCATCCTCGCCGCAACCCCCGCCAGTCCCTAGCCTCCACGTCAGCCTGCCCGGACTTCCAACCCCCTTGGCAACGCTCTCTCACGTAATGCGGGTTTTTTGGCGACGCTCTCGCAGTTTCTGCAGGTCACCGGCGGTTAACCTCAACTTCACCCGGCTGACGACTCCGGGTCGGAACCGGCTGACAGGGTGGGCGGGACCCGACCGTCCTATTGGAGGCAAACCTTGTCTGAAACGACAAACCGCAAGTTCAACCTGCTGCCCATGCTTGGCCACACGAAGGGTAAGCGCAGTGCCGTCACCTGCGCCCTGAAGTGCGATAACGCCTGCGCCGGCGATGTCTGCAACACCAGCTCGAACAGTTACTTCCGCGACATTGCGTCCGCCACCATGTCCCGCCGCGCCGCCCTGGGCTTCGGCGCCGCCGGCGCTCTCGCCGTCGTACTCGGCAGCGCCGTTGCCTCAGCCGAACCCGCAGTTGCCGGTGGCCCCGGGCTGGCACCCGCCGCGAAGGAGGGCTTCAGCAAGTCGAAGCTGAAGTTCGCGCCAATCGCATCCATCGATGCCGCCGTCGACGCCGTCACCGTCCCCAAAGGCTTCACCTGGCAGCCCGTGATCCGCTGGGGTGACCCGATCTTCAAGGGCGCGCCGGACTTTGATCTGAACAACCAGACTGCCAAGGCGCAGGAGCAGCAGTTCGGCTACAACAACGACTACTCGTCCATCGTCGAGATCCCTGACACCAAGGGACGCCGCGCGTTGCTGTTCGCGAACCACGAATACACCAACGAAAACATCATGTTCCCGGCTACGATGCCCGCTGCCGACGTCCGCGCTGTCGGGCAGGCCGCCCATGGCCTCAGCGTGGTCGAGTTGGAGCGCAAGAACACCGCCAAGCCGTGGTCCTACGTCCAGGGCGCGCCGCTGAACCGCCGCTACCTGAACAACACTGTCTACGAACTGACCGGGCCGGTTGCCGGCTCGGCGCTGGTTCAGACCAAGGACGACCCCAAGGGCCGCTTCATCAAGGGCACCCTGGGCAACTGCGCCGGCGGCACCACACCCTGGGGCACCATCCTCTCGGGCGAGGAAAACTTCAACGGCTACTTCGTGTCCCCGGGCGTTTCCGCCGAAGACAAGCGCTACGGCCTGAGCTCGAAGGCGACCGCCCGCCAGTGGGAGTTGGACGATCCCCGTTTCGACACCCGCAACGCCGGCTACGAGAACGAGACCAACCGCTTCGGCTACATCGTGGAAGTTGACCCGTTCGATCCCACCTCCACGCCCAAGAAGCACTCCGCGCTGGGCCGCTTCAAGCACGAGGGCGCCAACGTGATCATCGCCGGTTCCGGCCATGTGGTGGCCTACTCCGGCGACGACGAGCGCTTCGACTACCTGTACAAGTTCGTCTCTGCCGGGAAATACAAGGAGGGCGACCGTAAGCACAACATGACGCTGCTCTCTGAGGGCAACCTGTATGTCGCTAAGTTCACCGGGAACTCCCCGGCCGCGGAGATTGACGGCAAGGGCACTGTTCCTGCCGACGGCAACTTCGACGGCACCGGCGAGTGGTTGCCGCTGGTTGTGGACGGGGCGTCCGCTGTCCCCGGCATGTCACTGGAGCAGGTCCTGGTTTACACCCGCCTCGCCGCCGACAAGGTGGGCCCCACCAAGATGGACCGCTGCGAGGATGTGGAGCCTAGCCTCCTCACGGGCAAGGTCTACGTGGCCTGCACCAACAACTCGGACCGCGGCAAGGTGGGCAAGGAAGGCGCCACCGAGATCAACCCGCGCAACGAGAACCGTGACGGCCACATCGTGGAAATCACCGAAACGGGGGACCAGACCTCCACCAAGTTCACGTGGAACCTGCTGATGGTCTGTGGCGATCCGGCCCAGGGCGACGTCACCTATTTCTCCGGCTTCCCGGTGGACCAGGTCTCGCCCATCTCCTGCCCGGACAACCTTGCGTTCGACTCCGTGGGCAACCTGTGGATCTCCACCGACGGCGCCCCCTCCGGCATCGGCAGGGCTGATGGCCTCTTCAAGGTGACCCTCGAAGGCGCCGAGCGCGGCAAGGTGGAGCAGTTCCTCGCGGTACCGCGCGAAGCAGAAACCTGCGGCCCGATCATCCACGACGAGGACCGCACCGTGTTCGTCTCCGTGCAGCACCCGGGTGAGGACGGCTCCTTCGCGGCCCAGCGCTCGTTCTTCCCGGACTACGTTGCCGCTGGCGCGACGCCGGCCCGCGGCCAGGCGCGCGCGCCCCGTCCGGCCGTGATCCAGGTGTTCGCCGGCTAGTCTGCGGCCCCTTCCTGCGTTGCTCTATCACTTTTGGTCCCCAAACGACCGGCGGGTTCAGGGGGTCGTTGCAACACCTGAGTGAATGGGTGTTGTTATGGGTTTTGGTCGGCCTGAGTTGCTGGGTGAGGTTACGCGGGTGTTTTGGGCTGCGAGGTCTTCTGGGCTGTCGGATGAGTTGGCGGCGGAAGCTGCCGGGATCTCCCTGTCAGCGGCCCGTGGGATCGTCCGTCAGCATGGTGGGGTGGATCCTTCGATGCAGCCCCCGTGCGGGCGGTTCTTGTCCTTTGATGAGCGCGAGTTGATTGCCGTGTGGCTGGCGGCAGGGTGCGGGGTGCGTGAGATCGGCCGGCGTTTGGGCCGGAGTGCGTCCACGGTCAGCCGGGAGCTGGGCCGGAACATCCGGAACGAGGGCAAGCGCCCTTATCTGGCGTCCACGGCCCAGAACCGCGCCCAGAAGCTGGCCCGCCGGCCCAAGGCGCGGAAACTGGCCGACAATGAGGCCCTGGCGCTCTATGTTGGCGGGATGCTGACCTGCCGGGAACGGTTGTCCCCGGCACAGATCAGTGCCCGGTTGCGGATTGATTTCCCCGATGATGAGACCATGCGCATCAGCCCCGAGACGATCTATCAGTGCATCTATATCCAGGGCCGCGGCGGCCTAAAAGCCGAGCTCGCAGCGGCCCTGCGCACCGGCCGTGCGGTGCGAGGGTGTTTCATTGAGTGTGTAAGGGTCTGGTCTCTAACTAGGGTGTGACCTGCGGTTTCACCCCTGAAAGGACGGGCCCTCTTGGCCGAAATTAGTATGACCACCAACCCTCTTGAAGGCGTGTTGAGCGCTGACCAGATCGACGCGCTCGTCACGGCTGCGGAGGACCTGGGAGAGGGCCGCAACGGCGTTGAGGAACTCCTCTCCCGGATGACCCGAGCCGTGCTGGAGCGGGCCCTGGAAACCGAGATGAGCGACCACCTCGGCTACGCGTCCGGAGACCCCGCTGGGCAGGGCACGGGGAACTCCCGCAACGGCAAGACCACCAAGAGCGTTCAGACGCTCCAAGGACCGGTGGAGGTCACGGTCCCGCGGGACCGGAACAGCTCCTTCGAGCCGGTCATCGTGCCCAAGCGGGCCCGCCGGCTGGGCAAGGTTGAGGACATGATCCTGTCCCTTTATGCCCGTGGAATGAGCACCCGGGACATCGGCTCCCACCTCGATGAAATCTATGGCACCAAGGTCTCCGCCGCGACGATTTCCAGGGTCACGGACGTGATCGCCGATGAGGTCGCGCAATGGCAGAACCGGCCGCTCGAATCGGTCTATCCGATCGTCTACATCGACGCGATTTGGCTGAAAATCCGGGACGGCGGCGTCGTGGTGAACAAGGCCTGCCACGTGGCTGTGGGCGTGGACGTGGAGGGCCGCAAGCAGGTCCTGGGCCTGTGGCTGGGCACCTCGGAAGGGGCGAAGTTCTGGGCCAACGTGCTCACCGAAATCCGTAACCGCGGGGCAGCGGACATCCTGATCCTGTGCTGTGACGGGCTCACCGGGCTGCCGGCAGCGGTGAACAGCATCTACCCACAGACCGTTGTGCAGACCTGTGTCGTGCACCTGTTGCGCTCGGCCATGAAATACGCCTCCTACGGCGCCCGCAAAGCCATGGCCCGGGACATGCGCCCGATCTATACCGCACCGACTGTGCAGGCGGCCGAGCTGGCGATGGAGGCCTTCGCCCAGACCTGGCAGAGCACGGCTCCCGGGGCGGTGCTGGCGTGGCGGAACGCGTGGGAGGACTTCACCCCGTTCCTGGCCTTCACCCCCGAGATCCGCAAAGTCATTTACACGACGAACCAGATCGAATCGATCAACTACCAGCTACGGAAGATCACCAAAACCAGAGGCTCATTCCCCTCCGACGAAGCCGCGATCAAGCTGATCTACCTAGGGATCAGAAACATCGAGACCACCCGCGGCGGCGAGCTCGGAACCGGCACCCAAGGATGGCACCAGGCCCTGAACGCCTTCGCCGTTCAATTCCCTAACCGACTTCCGATCTGACCACCCGGCAGACCGGATAACCGACCGGTCCCTTACACAGAAAACTTGACACCCCCTGCGGTGCGGCAACCGAACCGGCGCGCCGGGATGCGCAAGCCCCGGGTCCCGAAGGAGCTGCTGATCAGCGAACGCCCCGCGGAGGCCGATGACCGGGCCGTTCCCGGCCATTGGGAAGGCGATCTGATCATCGGCACTCCCGGCACCGGGGCGATCGGGACACTCGTGGAACGCAGCAGCCGGTTCGTGATGCTCCTGCACCTGCCGAACGGGCACACCGGCGAGCAGGTACTTACCGCCATCCAGGAAACACTGCCCACTCTCCCTGCCCAGCTGCGGCGGACCCTCACCTGGGACCAGGGCGCAGAGATGGTCGGCATCCACGACCGGGTCAAAATTGCCACCGGAGCAGAGGTCTACTTCTGCGACCCGCACTCACCCTGGCAGCGCGGCACGAACGAGAACACCAACGGACTGCTGCGCCAGTACTTCCCGAAAGGCATGGATCTCACCACCGTCACCCGCGAGGACATCGAGTACGCTCAGGCCGGACTCAACGGGCGCCTACGCAAAACCCTCGGCTGGAAAACCCCCGCACAAGCCCTCCAACAAATTCTGGAAGAATCAGCCGCATAGGACAGACGTGTTGCAACCACCACTAGAATCCGCCGCCTCAATAAGGACCGTAAGTGATAGAGCAACGCTGGCGCGTGCGTATGGCTTGGGGGTGGCAGACTGGTTCGGTGACTTCGCTGAATGACCCGGACCCTGCCACTTCCTCGCCTGAACCGGCCACTTCCTCGCCGGACCCGGCCGCAGACGCCCCGGCCCTGCCTGCTATGACGTCGCTCGAGGCGGCGCGGATCGCCGTCGACGCCCTGATCGACGGCGGAGTGGAGTACGTGGTGGTCTCGCCGGGATCGCGCTCGGCTCCCATGGCGTATGCGCTGGCTGAGGCGTCGGCGGCGGGACGGGTGGAGCTGCTGGTCCGGATCGACGAGCGGTCCGCCGGCTTCACGGCCCTGGGCGTTGCCTTGTCCACCGGCTCCCCGGCGGCAGTCCTCACCACGTCCGGGACCGCCGTCGGAAACCTCATGCCGGCCGTCATGGAGGCCAATCACGCGGCGGTCCCGTTGGTGGTGCTGTCCGCGGACCGTCCCGAGGAGCTGCTGGGCACCGGCGCCAACCAGACCACCTTCCAGCTGGATCTGTTCGGCGAGCACGTCCGGTTCGCCGCCGATGTTCCCGCCGGCAGCAGCCCGCTCCGCGCGGTGGAAACGGCGCTGTCCGCCGCGACGGGTGCGTTCTCCGATCTTGCTCCCGGTCCCGTCCAGCTGAACCTGTCCTTCCGCGACCCGCTGGTACCGGCACCGGGGGAGCAGCTTCCGACGGCGGCTGGCCGGCGGAAATTCCGCATCGCCACCGAGCCGCTCACCATGAACCTGCCGCCGGCCGCCCCGGACTTGGAGGAGCGGCGCACCGTGGTGCTGGCCGGGCACGACGCCGGGCCCGTCGCGGAAGCGTTCGCCCACGCCCACGGCCTTCCCCTGCTGGCCGAGCCGTCCTCCAATGCCCGCTTCGGCCCGAACGCGGTGGGCCCGTACCGGCTGCTGCTGCAGCACTTCGGACCCGACGCGGCGCAACCCATCGAGCGCGTGGTGCTCTTCGGCCGGCCCACGATATCCCGGCCGGTTTCTGCACTGTTGGCCCGTGCCGACGTTCCTTCCGCCCTCTACCAGCCGGTTCCCGTGGCCTGGTACGAGGCCGGCCGGCGCACGGAACTGCCGCTGGAAAGCCTGGCTGACCTTGCAGAGTTTGCCGGCCGGGGCCCGTCCGACTGGCTGGATATCTGGCTGCTGGCCGGGTCCGCCGCGCAGCACGCCCTCGGCGGGGCTCTGGCCGCGGAACACGCCGCGCTCGGTCCGGCCGCGGGCGCCTTGGTCTGGGCCCAGTCCCGCGGGCAGTTGGTGCTGGGTTCCTCGAACGGCATCCGCGACGTGGATCTGGCAGGCCTGCCCGCCGCCGAGCCGGCGGCCACGGTCTACGCGAACCGTGGGCTGGCCGGGATCGACGGCACCATCTCCACCGCCACCGGAATCGCGCTCGGCGGCCGGCAGGAAACCACGCTTTTCCTGGGCGACGTCACGTTCCTGCACGACGCCGGCGGCCTGCTCCTGGGCCCTGCCGAGGCGGTGCCGGACCTGCGGATCGTAGTGCTGAACGATGCCGGCGGGGCGATCTTCGACCTGCTCGAGCACGGCGCGGTGCGCGAAGCGGGCGGCTACCCGGACGCCGTCGAACGCCTCTTCAGCACCCCCCACACAGTGGACCTTGCGGCACTCGCCGCAGCGTACGGCGTCGGGCATTGCTCAGTAAGTACGACGGCGGGCCTCGCCGAAGCGCTTGCCGCGCCGATCAAGGGCCGCAGCATTGTTGAGGTCCGGACGGACCGGGTTGGCCTGCGGGACCTGCACGCCCGCATCAGGACCGCCGTAGCAGCCGCGGTGGCAGGCGTCCTCGGCGGCTGATTCCACTGCACTTAAACCAACGCGGGGTCACTTTCGGCCCGATAAACGCTGCACATCGGGCGCTAAGTGACCCCGCGTTGGTTGGGGCGCTGGTTGGCTAGAGGACCCGGCTCAGGAACTCCTGGGTCCGGGGGTGCTGCGGGTTGGCCAGGAGCTCGCGGGGATCGCCCGACTCAACCACCACGCCTCCGTCCATAAACGTCAGGCGGTCGCCCACCTCGCGGGCGAAACCGATCTCATGGGTCACCACGATCATGGTCATGCCGGTCTTGGCGAGGTCCTTCATGACATTCAGGACGTCCCCCACGAGTTCGGGATCCAACGCCGACGTGGGCTCATCGAAGAGCATCAGCTTCGGGTCCATGGCCAGTGCGCGGGCGATCGCCACGCGCTGCTGCTGGCCACCGGAAAGCTGCGCCGGGTAGTGGTCCGCACGGTCCGCCATGCCCACCCGGTCGAGCAGTTCCAAAGCCCGCTTCCGTGCGGTTTCCCTGGACTGGCCCTTGACGTGCATGGGCGCTTCCATGATGTTGTACATGGCCGTCTTATGCGGGAAAAGGTTGAACCGCTGGAAGACCATGCCGATGTCGCGGCGTTGTGCCGCGATTTCCTTGGTCCTCAGATCATGGAGCCGGCCGTGGACTTCGCGGTAGCCAATCAGGCTGCCGCCCACAGAAATGCGCCCGGCACTGATGCTATCGAGCAGGTTCACGCAGCGGAGCATGGTGGACTTGCCGGAACCCGACGGGCCGATCACCACGGACACCTCGCCGTGGTTGACGGTCAGGTCTATGCCGCGCAGCACATGGTGATGGCCGAAGTACTTGTGCAGGCCTTCGATCTTTACCAGCGGTGTGGCTGTTGCAGTTGTTGTCATATGGATCCTCCTCCGCCGGACATCTTGGGTGCACCCATGCCGGCGGCCGCAGCCTTGGCTGCCTCCAGGTTCACGGGCGCGGGGGAAATATTGTCCACACCCTTGCCGTAGTAGGCCTCAATGAAGTGCTGGCCCACCATCAGGATGCTGGTGATGACCAGGTACCAGATGCCTGCCACGATGAGCAGGGGAACCGGCAGGTAAGTCCGGTTGGCCAGCGTATTGGTGGCGAACGTGAGGTCCAGCGTGAACGGCACGGCCAGGACCAGGGACGTGGTCTTGAGCATGCCGATGGTCTCGTTGCCCGTGGGCGGAACGATGACCCGCATGGCCTGCGGCAGGATGATCCGCCACATGATCTTGGCCTTGCCCATGCCCAGGGCCTCGGCGGCTTCCATCTGGCCCTTGTCAACAGACTTCAGGCCAGCCCGGAAGATCTCGGCCAGGTACGCGGATTCGTTGAGGCCAAGGCCCAGGATGGCCGCGGCAAGTGCGGTGATGACCGTGCTGGTGCTCACGCTGAACAGCTCGGGCCCGAACGGGACGCCGGCGCTGATGGTCGGGTACAGGACGGAAACCAGGCCCCAGAAGATCAGCTGGGTGTAGACAGGCGTGCCGCGGAAGAACCAGACCCACACCCAGCTGGACCAGCGGAACACCGGGTTGTCCGACTGGCGCATAAAGGCGAGCAGGATGGCCAGGACAATTGCCAGGATCATGGAGGCAGCCGTCAGCAGCAGGGTCCAGCCGACGCCCTGGACCACGTTGACGTCCAGGATGTAGGTGCCCACCGTGTCCCAATGGAAGTTGGGGTTGGTGAAAAGGCTCTGCAGGACCAGGACCAGGACGCCGATGATCACGACGGCGCTGATCCACCGGCCGGGGTGCCGCACCGGTACTGCTTTGTTCAGTACCGGTGATTCTTCAGGAGGATGTTCCATGCTTGCGCCTGTTTTTTGGTCGGTTACCGGTCCGCTCAAGACGTGGCCGGGTTGACTTCTGACTTGGTGATGGCGCCGTCAGCGTTGCCCCAGCCCTCGAGGATCTTCTTGTAGGAGCCATCCGCGATCAGCTTGGAAACCGTCTTCTGGATCACGCCTGCCAAGGCAGTGTCCGACTTCGCCACGGCGATGCCCTGCGGGGCGGCGTCGTAGACGTCGCCGAGCTTTTCCAGCTGGCCGTTCGTCTGGGCCAGGGCATAGCCGATGATGGGGGAGTCGGCGGCCATGGCATCGATGCTGCCGTTGACCAGGCGGGTGGTGACGTCGGTCTGGTTCTTCAGCGTGACGATATTGATGGCCGGCTTGCCGGCGTCCGTGCACTTCTTGGTGCGCCCGGACAGGTCCGGATCTTCCTGGACCGTGCCGGTCTGGACGCCGATGTTCTTGCCGCAGACGTCATCGAGGGAGAACTTCTTCGGGTTGCCCTTCTGGACGGCCCAGGCGGTGCCGGCGTTGAAGTAGCTGACGAAGTTTACTGCTGCGAGGCGCTCCGGGTTGATCGTGAAGGAGGAGATGCCCAGATCGTACTTCGGGCCGAGCGCGGGCAGGATGCCGGTGAATTCAGCGGTCTGGACCTGGACCTTGAGCCCCAACGTGGCGCCGATCGCCTTGGCGATGTCGACGTCGTACCCCACGGGGGTCTGGCCGTCCGAGCCGAGGAACTCGGCCGGTGCGTAGCTGGTGTCCGACCCGATGGTCAGGGTGCCCTTGGCTTTGATGGCTTCAGGCAGCTGGGCAGCCAGCGAGTCATCCTTCTTGATGGTGCTCGGGTCAAAGCTGGCTTGTGCACTGCCCGACTCGGTGGACCCGCCGCCGGGAGCGGCGTTCTGCGACGCGTTGGTGCAGCCGGTGAGCGCGAGGGCGCCGATGGCGAGAACGGTGGCAGCCTTGAGCGTGGAGCTGCCCAGGAGCGAACGGGAAATGTGCATGTGTCTTTTACCTTTTGTTGCGGACGGAATGCATACCTAAATCGGCTCATAGTGTATCGCGCAGCGGGAGATGTGCGTCACAGATAACTTTGTTTCACTATTGGATAACTTCTCCGGGGTGAAGCGCAAGGGATTTCCCGGGTGTTTCCTAGTTGGCTATGCCCAGCGACTCGAGCATCGGCCGGAACTTCGCCCACGTCTCGGCCAGCTCGGCCTCCGGCTGGGACCCGTCAACGATTCCACAGCCGGCATATAACCGCACGGTGTGCGGATCCTCGATGACGGCACCGCGCAACGCGATGCCCCATTCGCCGTTGCCCGCGGCGTCCAGCCAGCCCACCGGCCCGGCGTACGGCCCGCGGTCCAGGTGTTCGAGCTTGCGGATTAGCGCGCCCGCCACCTGCGTGGGGGTGCCGCAGACGGCGGCCGTCGGGTGCAGTGCGTTGATCAGTGCAAGGCAGGTGGGCACGTGGCCCTCCACCTCTGTGAGCTCCGCCTTTACGTCCGACGCCAAGTGCCACACGTTGGGGAGCTCCAGGATAAAGGGTTCGTCGTGGGCGTTCATGGCTTCGGAAAACGGCGCCAGCTGCGACGTCAGGGACTGGATCGCGATCTCGTGCTCGTGCCGCTGCTTTTCCGAGCCGGCAAGCACACGCTCGGCGTAGTCCATCGGGATGCCGTCCTCGCCGTGGGCGTCGCGGCGGTCCAGCGTGCCGGCCAAAACACGCGCCTGGGCGGTGCGGCCCTCCACCTGGATCAGCATCTCGGGCGTCGCGCCCACCAGCCCGTCAACCCCGTACGTCCAGCATTCGCGGTAGCGGACGGCAAGTTCGCGCAGCACCTTCGCAGCATTCACGCCCGACGGCACGGTGGCCACGATGTCCCGCGCCAGTACCAGCTTCTCCAGCGCCCCGGTGCGGATTTCCGCCACCCCTGCGGTCACCGCGGCCATCCAGTCTTCCTCACTCAGCGACCCCGTGTGCAGTGTCGCGGGGGAATCCGCGGGCAAGGGACGTACGACGGCGACACCGGCCCCTGCGGCGGCCTCTCCCGGGGTGCCGTCCCCCACAGCGGGCGCGGCGCCGGTGCTGCCGCCGCTCAGCCAGCGGTCCAAGGCCGCGAGGGCGCCCTCGTTGGTGAGTTCGCCGTCGTCGAACGTTAATTGGGTAAGCCAGTACTGGCCGTCACGGACGCCCACCACAATCTCCGGAACTATCAGGCGCGATTCGTGGGCGGACTTCTTGGAGAAGGCGAAGGAGCCGAAGGCCACAGGCCCGGTGCCGGGCAGGGCCACGGCGTCGGTGATGTCCGCTTCGAGGACGAGGTGGCGCCACCAGATGTCGGCCTCGAGGAAGCGCTCCGGCCCGGTTGCGGTGAAACGCATGATCTCACCAAAGCCCACCAGGCCGGCTTCGCGGCGGGTCCAGCAAAGGACGTCGTCCCGGACCAGGAACTGCGGAAGTCCGCCAGCGGACGCGTTGCCATCCAGGGGGACCGTGAGGGTGCGGAACGTGCTCGTCATGATGAGACAACAGTACTCTGCACGCTACTCCGCAGTACTTTCAGCCCACAGCCCAAGATTTGCCCACGGTTAGGGGGCCTGCGGAACATTTGAGACAATGACGGAGTGAACCGAGCATCCTTGGATAAGCGTCCGGACGAAGTAGCCACGATGTTTGACGACGTCGCGCCAAAATACGACGTCGTCAACGATGTTCTGTCGATGGGACAGACACGCCGCTGGCGCAAAATTGTGGTGGATGCCGTGGACGTGCGTCCAGGCCAGCGTGTGCTGGACCTGGCAGCCGGAACGGGGACGTCCAGCGAGCCATATGCCGATGCAGGCATAGACGTGGTTGCCTGTGATTTCTCCCTGGGGATGCTGAAGGTGGGCAAGCGCCGCCGCCCGGACATCAACTTTGTTGCCGGGGACGCCACCAACCTGCCCTTTGCGGACAACAGTTTCCACGCGAGCACCATCTCGTTCGGGCTGCGCAACGTCAACGAGCCCAAGAAGGCGCTGGCCGAAATGCTCCGCGTCACCAAGCCCGGCGGCAAGCTGGTCATCGCCGAGTTCTCCGCGCCCGTGGTGCCGCTCTGGCGAACGATGTATACCGAATACCTCATGCGTGCCCTCCCGGCCATCGCCGTGAAGGTCGCCTCCAACCCGGACGCGTACGTTTACCTCGCCGAATCCATCCGCGCCTGGCCCGACCAGGACCACCTGGCCGCATGGCTGCAGGAATCGGGTTGGGAAAAGGTCAACTACCGCAACCTGACCGGCGGGATCGTGGCCGTCCACCGGGCCACCAAGCCGCTCGAATCAACTCCTGACGGCGGCGCTGCCGCGATTGCCGCGCACAGGGGCCCTGTGGCCAAGCTCCGCCGCAACATCACCCGCTGATACCTGTGAACGTAATTATTGTCGGCGCCGGGCCGGCTGGATCGACCGCTGCCTACTACCTTGCCAAGGCAGGCATCAGCGTGACCGTCCTCGAGAAGACCAGCTTCCCGCGCGAGAAGGTCTGCGGGGACGGCCTCACCCCGCGTGCGGTCCGCGAAATCCAGAAGCTCGGCCTGCCACACCCCGAAACTGACGGCTGGCGACGCAATAAGGGCCTGCGGCTCATTGCCGGCGGGCGGACCATCGAACTGCCCTGGCCCGAGGTGTCCGACTTCCCGGAGTATGGCCTGATCCGCACGCGGCTTGGTTTCGACGAGGAACTGGCCCGTCACGCGCAGGCCGCCGGCGCCGAAATCCTTGAACGGCACAGCGTTACTGAAGCCCTGCGCTCTGAAGACGGCCGCGTGACCGGTGTCCGCGCAGCCCTCCTGGACGAGTCCGGACGCAAGACGGGGGAGACGCGCGACTTCAGTGCCGACGTCGTACTCGCCGCAGACGGTAACTCCACCCGCACCGCCGTGTCGCTGGGTATCCAGAAGCGCGACGACCGCCCCCTAGGCGTCGCCGTGCGCACCTACTTCACCTCGCCGCGGCACGATGACGACTGGATGGAGGGCTGGCTGGAACTCCCCGGCCGCGACGGAAAACTGCTCCCCGGCTACGGCTGGGTGTTCGGCGTCGGCGACGGCACCTCCAACGTGGGCCTCGGCATCCTGAACTCGTCCAAGGAATTCGGCAAGCTCGACTACAAGCAGGTCCTGCGCGAATGGACCGCCGCCATGCCCGCCGAGTGGGGCTTCACACCGGAGAACCAGGTGGGCGAGATCCGGGGTGCCGCGCTGCCCATGGGCTTCAACCGCACGCCGCACTACTCTCCCGGCCTCCTGCTCCTCGGCGACGCCGGGGGCATGGTGTCGCCGTTCAACGGCGAGGGCATTTCCTATGCGATGGAATCTGCACGGTTCGCGGCCGAGTTCATCATTGACGCCTCTGCGCGTTCTGTTTGCGCGGGGCCAACGTACGACGCCGACGCACACCTCGCCGGGTACGCGGACTATGTGCGCGGCCAGTGGGGATCGCACTTTACACTGGGCCGGGCGTTTGCCGCGCTGATCGGCAAGCCCGCCGTCATGAAGCTCGCGCTGCGGACAGGCATGCCGATTCCGGTGCTGATGCGCTTTGTGGTGCGGCTGCTCGCCAACCTGACCGATCCGGCGGCCAAGGGCTTTGAGGACCGGGTGATCCGCGTCCTGGAATCGCTGGTTCCGGCCACGTCCAACACCCCTTCGGCTACGAACCAGCGGTATCCGCAACAAAAAGTTAGGGTTAACCAGTGACCAACTCTGCAGACCACAGCTGGACGCATGCCGGACACGGCCTGCCTGACTCCGAACCCAGCCTCAATACCACCGCCATCGCCACAGCGCTTCAGCTGCCGGCCGGCTTTGCGGCGATCGCGGAGGATGCCGAGCTGGGCCCCGCAATCACCACCAACCTGGCCCGGGTGGAGAAGAAACTCCGCGAAGCCATCGCCAACTCCGATCCGCTGGCTGACGCAACGTCGCGCCACCTCGTGGAGGCCGGGGGCAAGCGCGTACGCCCGCTGCTGACCCTGCTGTGCGCCCACCTCGGTGACGCTTCATTGCCCGCCGTGGTGCAGGCTGCTGTGGTGGTGGAACTGACCCACCTGGCCACGCTCTACCACGACGACGTTATGGACTCCGCTCCGTTCCGCCGCGGCGCCCCCACAGCCCACGAAGTCTGGGGCAACTCCGTCGCTGTCCTCACGGGCGACCTCATCTTTGCCCGCGCCTCCATCCTGGTGTCCGAGCTCGGGGGGCGTGCGCTGGGCATCCAGGCCCGGACCTTCGAACGCCTGTGCCTTGGCCAGCTGCACGAAACCGTCGGCCCCCGCCCGGACGAGGACCCGGTGGAGCACTACCTCTCGGTGATCGCGGACAAGACCGGCTCGCTGGTGGCGGCATCCGGCCAGTTCGGTGCCATTTTCTCCGGTGCCGATCCCTCGTACGAGGACGTCCTGGTGGAATACGGTGAAAAGGTGGGCGTGGCCTTCCAGCTCGCCGACGACGTCATTGATGTCACCGGTGTCAAGGTCAAGTCCGGCAAGTCCCCGGGTACCGATCTCCGCGAAGGCGTCCCCACGCTGCCGGTGCTCTTCCTGCGCCGGGATGCCGCGGCCGGTGACCAGTCCGCCGTCGACCTTTTGAAGCTGATTGACGGGGACCTGACGTCCGATTCTGCTTTGGCTGCCGCAGTTGCGGGCCTGCGCGAGCACTCCGTCACTGCCGAATCCTGGGTGATTGCCCGGCGCTGGGCCGACGAAGCCATCGCCGCGCTGGCGCCGTTGCCCGAGGGCGTTGTGAAGGACTCGCTGTCCAACTTCGCGCTGGCCGTGGTGGACCGCGCCAGCTGATTCTGTCTCGTTTAGAAGCGGGGCCCGCCGGGTTCGACCTGGCGGGCTCCGCTTTTTTGCTGCCCACCGTGGCCCGGGCGCTGCCGAGTTAAATGCAATAGCCCCGGTTCTCAGCAACGTTACGAGTCACACGCTGCGTCGAACCGGGGCTATATCTCCGTTCGCATCAGACCCGCCGGAGGCGGTTAGCGGATCCGTGAATAGTCTATGACAGGTCTGTCACAACGCGCAAGCCTGATGTTACTGGGCGTGTCACAAACTTTCCTGCTCCTTCGGGGGATCAGATTGCCGCGCGGGATGCACGGAGCTTCCCCTCTTTGGCTCGGCGGCCTGCTCAGCTCGCTCTCGTGTGGCCAAGATGCGTAACTGTTGGCCCTCTGACGGCTCTGGTAGCCCGGAAACACGGGGATCTTGCCCTGTCGGACCGGCAAAAGTCACGCATTTTGGTTGCAGCCAAACCAGCTAGGTTGTCCACATAGCCGAGGTGTGGGCTCTTCGCCGTGGCCCCTGCGTCCCAGGCTGATGAGGTGGACATCATCGACTTTCTTCAGCGGCACGGTGGGGTGGCTCGTGCCTCGCAGTTGAGACAAGCCGGGCTCGGCCGACCGGCGATTGCCAACACTGTCTCCATGGGCCTGGCACTAAAACTCAGTCGAGGGGTTTACAGCCTTCCCGGTTCGAACCAGCTCGGTGAGGCGCTGGCGAACGGCGGGCTGCTGACCTGTGTGTCCGCCGCGCCGTTCTACCAGTTGTGGACCCTTCACGAAGCAAGAGGACTCCACCTGTGCCGCAACCATCCAGAGCCCGCTCCCAAAATTGTGGAGCACGGGCGCACCAAGCACCCCAAACATGGCTGGCTTCCAGTAGCCGGGCTGGCGGACGTGTTGCTTCACAGCCTTCGTTGCCTGCCCGAGTTGGAATCCTTGGTCATGGTGCAGTCGGCGGTCGGCAGACGCGACATCGAGCTGGACTTCCTCTATGCCAAGGCTCAAGGGAGGCGCAACGGAAAAGCCAGGTCTGTGCTGGACTTGGTCATTCCGCGAGCAGACTCGCTCCTGGAAGTCCTGGCAAACACCCATTTTCAGCGGGCCGGGCTGCGGGTGCGGCGGCACGTCTTCATTCCGGGCGTCGGCGAGGTGGACTTCCTCATCGAGGAATGCCTGGTGGTGGAAACCGACGGCTCAACCCACTTTGCACCCAAGTCAGTCAAGAATGACCAGCGGCGCAACAACCGGAGCATCTTGGGTGGGTATCTCGTGCTGCGGTACTACTACGCCGAGGTGGTCTATGGGCCGGAGGCGATGGTGGCTGAGGTCCTTGCTGTCCTCAAGCTACGGCGAGAGGGTAAATTCCACTGACATTCAGGTGTCTTTGTCGCCGCCTCAGCGGCACGCTGACACAAATGCGTAAGTTATGCGGTTGCCACGAACTCCGAAGCCCGGAAAACCAAGGCTTCCCAGGCAGTGGGTGGCCGTAACTTACGCATTTAGGCCGCGGCGGCCGGACGAATTAGTCCTCTTCGTCGTTGAAGGCCCACTCGAACATGTCGAAGACGAACTCGGAGAAGGTGCCTTCCTCGCTCTTCCACTGCGCGCGGGCGTTGTTTCGGCGGTACACAATGGGGTCCGGGACGCTGAGATCGCCCACGCGGAAGCCCCAGGTGAACTGTTCCTCCTCGTCCTCGAGGAACATCAAGAAGCCTTCGTCATCAACTTCCAGCTCTTCGGGGTCCCAGAAGTAGTGGTACGCCTCCATGAGGTCCTCGCAGCCGCCAACGGCCTGGTAGAACTCGCGCAGGACCAGCGGAACCTGGAACTGGTGTTCGGCGAGGGCCGCGTCCAGCTCGTCCGCGGCCAGGCCGTCCTCTTCCTGCCATTCGTCCTCAAGATACTTCGGAACAAGCGCACGGAACTTCTCGAGGAACATGTCAGTCATGGTCCCAATCCTAGCTAACCGACGGGGCCCGGATTGCCGCCGCCGCCGTCCCCGGAACCAGCCCCGCCGTCCTCCCGCCGGTGCCAGCCGTGGACGGCCAGCGGGGCCTGCCAGGAACGCCGCCACGCCAGGACCCGAAAGCTGAAGACGACCGAGGCAACGGCCACAGCAGTGAGGACGTTGAAGGCGCCCGCCACCCACAGCACGGCGGTTAGCGCCGCCCCCAGAAACGCCGGCAGGGCGTAAATGTCCTTGGGGTTGAAGAGCTCTGGAACTTCGTTGGCTGTGACATCGCGCAGCAGGCCGCCGCCCACCGCGGTCATCACGCCCAACAGCGCCCCGGCCACCGGATTCATGCCAGCATCGAGGGCCTTGACGGTGCCGGTCATGCAGAACAGGGCGAGCCCGCCGGCGTCGAACAGGATCAGCAGGGACGTGAAACGCTCGACGCTGGTGTAGACGGAGTACACGAGGATCGTGGCCAGCACGGGCGGAAACAAATAGGCCGGGTTAATGAACGCTGCGGGCGGGCCGCCGGCCAGGATGAGGTCCCGGATGATTCCGCCGCCCAGGCCCACGAGCGAAGCCAGGAGCAGCGACCCCACGATGTCGATGTTCTTCCGGGCAGCCAGGAGCGAGCCGGACACTGCAAAGAAGAACACGCCAACAAGGTCCAGCCAGACGGGAGCGGTGTCAAAGGCGAATGTCATGGGCGTCCCGGCTGATTCAAAGTGGGCGGACAGGGCGCCTCCAACGTTACGCTAGCCGCTATGAACAAACCCATCATGGTGGCCTGTGCCCACGGGACGTCGAGCCCGCACGGAGCCGCGGAGGTCAACGCCCTGCGCGCCGCAATCGCCGCACTGCGCCCCGGCCTCGAGGTGCTCGAAGCGTACGTGGACGTCCAGCAGCCGGACCTCGTGGACGTGGTGGCCGGCCTGCCCGAAGGTGCCCACGCCGTCGTCGTACCCCTGCTGCTGAGTGTGGGCTACCACGTCAAGGTGGACATCGCGCGGGCGGTCAAGAGCCGGCCGGGAACTCTCGCCGCAGCGCCGCTGGGCCCCGATCCAAGGCTCGCCGCGCTCCTGGACCGGCGACTCCGCGAGGCCGGCGTCACGGACCGGGATTCGATTGTCCTCGCCGCCGCAGGGTCCTCCAACCCCAACGCGGCGGTCAGTGTGGAAGAGCTCGCGGCCCAGCTCCGAAAGCTGCGGCGCAACCGGATTCAGCCCGCCTACGGTGCCTCGGCCAAGCCGTCAGTGCCCGACGCCGTCGCCATGCTGCGCGAGGAAGCAGCAGGGGGTGCCGGGGCGGGGGAGTCCGCGGGGGCTGTTGACCTCCGTGGCCGCGTGGTGATTGCCTCCTACCTGCTCGCGCCGGGTTTCTTCCATGACCAGCTGGCCAAGGCAGGCGCGGACCTCGTGACGGAACCACTGCTGCCGTCGGGAGTACTCGCCGAGATTGCGCTGGAAAGGTTCGACGCCGCCGTCGCACGAGGTCTGTAAGGGCGCCCCGCGCCCCTGGGAAAAGCCGCGCGGCGAATCACAGGAGGCCTGCTTCTTCAAGGCCCTACGGCGATTCGTGACGAAATGTTTCCCTAGGTGACTCAGGGTTTCCCGACCCTTTGTGACGCAATTCGGGGACACCTACAGTCGATGCATGACTGATACAGCTCTAGCCGGAGCGTCCGTGGACCCCGCTGCCGCCAAGCGCCCCGCACGCACCTCCAGCCGCCCCGCTGCAAAGCCGCACGGACAGTGGAAAGTGGACGGCAAAACCCCGCTGAACGCCAACGAAACCTGGAAGCAGGAAGACGACGGCCTCAACGTCCGTGAGCGTATCGAGACCATCTACGCCAGGGACGGCTTCGACGCCATCCCGAGCCAGGACCTCCATGGCCGCTTCCGCTGGTGGGGGCTGTACACCCAGCGCAAGCCCGGGATCGACGGCGGCAAGACGGCAACGCTCGAGCCGCACGAGCTCGAAGACAAGTACTTTATGCTCCGCGTCAGGATCGACGGCGGCGCGCTCACCACCGAGCAGCTGCGCGTCATCGGCCAGATTTCCGTTGACTTCGCGCGGGATTCGGCCGACCTCACCGACCGCCAGAACATCCAGCTGCATTGGATCCGGGTGGAGGACATCCCCGAGATCTGGAACCGGCTCGAAGGTGTTGGCCTGTCCACCACCGAGGCCTGCGGCGACGTTCCCCGTGTCATCCTGGGTTCCCCGGTGGCCGGCATCGCCAAGGACGAGATCATCGACCCCACGCCTCTGATCGCCGAGCTGGGGGAGCGGTTCATCGGCAACCCGCTGCTGTCCAACCTGCCGCGCAAGTACAAGACCGCCATCACCGGCCACCCCAGCCAGGACGTGGTCCACGAGATCAACGACTTCGGCCTGGTGGGCATGGTCCACCCCGAGCTGGGCGTCGGTTATGACCTCTGGGTGGGCGGTGCGCTCTCCACCAATCCGATGCTGGCCAAGCGCCTCGGTGCCTTCGTTCGCCCGGAAGAGGCTGCCGACGTGTGGCTCGGCGTCACCAGCATTTTCCGCGACTACGGCTACCGCCGCATGCGCACCAAGGCCCGCCTGAAGTTCCTGCTGGCCGACTGGGGCCCGGCGAAGTTCCGCCAGATCCTCGAGGACGAATACCTGGGCTACAAGCTGGCCGACGGTCCGGCCGCGCCCAAGCCCACCACGCCTGGCGACCACATCGGCGTGCACGAGCAGAAGGACGGCAAGTTCTTCATCGGCGCCACACCGCTGGCCGGCCGGCTCTCCGGAGCGCAGCTTGTGAAGCTCGCGGACACCCTCGAGGCCGCCGGCTCCTACCGGCTGCGCACCACCCCGCACCAGAAGCTCGTGGTCCTGGATGTTGCGAAGGACCAGGTTGAGCCGCTGGTGGCTGAGCTGGACGCCCTGGGCCTGTCCGCCCGCCCGTCCGTGTTCCGCCGCGGCACCATCGCCTGCACCGGCATCGAATACTGCAAGCTGGCCATCGTGGAAACGAAGGTCACCGCCGCCACCGCCGTGGCCGACCTGGAAGGCCGCCTGGCAGACCTCGCCGCCTCCGGCGAACTGCCGCACGCACTGTCCCTCCACATCAACGGCTGCCCCAACTCCTGCGCCCGCATCCAGACCGCTGACATCGGCCTGAAGGGCATGATGCTGCCAACGCCCGACGGCGATCCCTCCCCGGGTTTCCAGGTCCACCTGGGCGGCGGGCTGGCTTCGTCCGACCGCGAAGAAGCAGGGCTGGGACGCACCGTCCGCGGCCTCAAGGTGTACGTCGAGGACCTGCCGGACTACGTGGAGCGCGTAGTGCGCACCTTCGTTGCCCAGCGCGCCGAAGGCCAGACGTTCGCCGAATGGGCCCATGCAGCAGACGAGGAGGCACTCCAGTGACTACCGCACTCCGCACCCACGACGAACTCAAGGCCCTCGCCGAGTCCGGCGCCGCCGAACTCGGCTGGGACGCCCCCGCCCGCGACGTGATCGCCTGGGTGGAGCGCAACTTCGACCTGCCCGCGGTCGCCGTCGCCTGCTCCATGGCCGACGCCGTCCTCCCGGCGCTGGTCGCGGACCAGATGCCCGGCGTCGACGTCCTGTTCCTGGAAACCGGCTACCACTTCCCGGAAACGTACGCCACGCGCGATGAAGTGGCCGCCAACCTGCGCGTCAACGTAGTGGACGTCCTCCCGGAGAACACCGTGGAACAGCAGGACCGCCTCCTGGGCAAGGACCTCTTCGCCCGCGACGCCGCCCAGTGCTGCGCCCTCCGCAAGGTGGCCCCGCTCCAGCGCACCCTCGCCGGCTACGAACTCTGGTTCACCGGCGTCCGCCGCGACGAGGCCCCCACCCGGACCAACACGCCGCTGGTCACCTGGGATGAAAAGAACTGCCTGGTCAAGGTCAACCCGGTGGCCGCGTGGACGTTCGACCAGCTGGTCCAGTACTCCGACGACAACCTCCTGCCCGTCAACCCGCTGCTTTCCCATGGATATCCCTCCATTGGCTGCCAGCCCTGCACCCGCAAGGTGGCGCCCGGCGATGACCCCCGCGCCGGCCGCTGGGCAGGCTCCGACAAGACAGAATGCGGACTACACGTATGAGCACTTTCCTAACTGAGGAGACCACCCAGGTGACTGAAGCTGCCGTCTCCACGCGCCTCTCCAGCCTGGACGCCCTCGAGTCCGAAGCAATCCACATCATCCGCGAAGTCGTGGCCGAGTTCGAGAAGCCCGCGCTGCTGTTCTCCGGCGGCAAGGACTCCGTGGTGATGCTGCACCTGGCCACCAAGGCGTTCTGGCCTGGCAAGGTCCCGTTCCCCGTCCTCCACGTGGACACGGGCCACAACTTCCCCGAGGTCATCGATTTCCGCGACCGGACGGTGGAGCGGCTGGGGCTGAAGCTCGTCGTCGGGTCCGTTCAGGAGTTCATCGACCGCGGCGAACTGTCCGAGCGCGCCGACGGCACACGCAACCCGCTGCAGACCGTCCCGCTGCTGGACGCCATCCAGCAGAACAAGTTCGACGCCGTCTTCGGTGGCGGCCGCCGCGACGAGGACAAGGCCCGTGCCAAGGAGCGCATCCTGAGCCTGCGCGACGAGTTCGGTCAGTGGGACCCGCGCAACCAGCGCCCCGAGCTGTGGAACCTTTACAACGGCCGCCACACCGTGGGCCAGCACGTGCGGGCGTTCCCCATCAGCAACTGGACCGAGCTGGACATCTGGCGTTACATCGAACGCGAGAACATCGAGCTGCCGGGCCTGTACTACGCCCACGACCGCGAAGTGTTTGCCCGCGACGGCATGTGGCGTGCAGTCGGCGAGGTGTCCCAGCCGCTGCCGCACGAGGAAGTCATCATCAAGACCGTCCGTTACCGCACCGTTGGCGACATGTCCTGCACCGGCGCCGTGGAGTCGGACGCAGCCACCGTGGCCGACGTTGTGATCGAAGTTGCCGCCTCCACCATCACCGAACGTGGCGCCACCCGGGCAGATGACCGCATCTCCGAGGCAGCCATGGAAGACCGCAAGAAGGATGGGTACTTCTAAATGACAAGCGCAATCACCGGACCGGCAGGTTCACTCGCCGAGGCGGCCCTGCCCACCACGCTTTTCCGCTTCGCCACCGCAGGATCGGTCGACGACGGGAAGTCCACTTTGGTGGGCCGCCTCCTGCACGACTCCAAGGCCATCCTCGCCGACCAGCTCGACGCCGTCGCCCGCACCTCCGCGGACCGCGGGTTCGGCGGTGAAAAGGGCGGCATCGACCTGGCCCTCCTGACCGACGGCCTGCGGGCCGAGCGCGAGCAGGGCATCACCATCGACGTCGCCTACCGCTACTTCGCCACGGACCGCCGCAGCTTCATCCTGGCCGACTGCCCCGGGCACGTTCAGTACACCAAAAACACGGTGACCGGCGCGTCCACGGCGGATGCCGTCGTCGTACTCATTGACGCCCGCAAGGGTGTCCTGGAGCAGACCCGCCGGCACCTGTCCGTGCTGCAGCTGCTGCGTGTGGCGCACGTGATTGTGGCCGTGAACAAGATCGACCTGGTGGACTTCAGCGAGTCCGTTTTCCGCGAGATCCAGGCCGACGTGCAGAAGGTTGCGCGGGAACTGGGCATCGGCTCCGCCGAACTGGGCACCGCTGACCACATCGATGACCTGCTGGTGATTCCGGTGTCCGCCCTCGACGGCGACAACGTGGTGGACCGTTCCGAGCGCACCCCCTGGTACGACGGCCCGGCCCTGCTGGAGGTCCTCGAGACCCTGCCGGCCGCCGATGAGATCGACACCCAGCTGGAGAGCTTCCGCTTCCCGGTGCAGCTGGTCATCCGGCCGCAGGGTGCGCTGGCCCCCGACGCCGTGGCCGCCGGCCTGGACGTCGAGGCATTCCGTGACTACCGCGCGTACGCCGGCCAGATCACCGAGGGTTCCGTCAAGGTGGGGGATTCCGTGTCCGTGCTGACACCCGGCCAGGATCCGCGCACGACGACGGTGGTTGGCATCGATTTCGCCGGGGAGTCCCTGCAGGAAGCGTTCGCCCCGCAGTCGGTGGCAATCCGCCTGGCGGACGAGTTCGACGTCGCCCGCGGTGACACCATCGCCGCCGCCGGAACCGTCCGCGAATCCTCCGCCGACCTGTACGCGGCACTGTGCTGGCTATCGCCCAAGCCGCTGCGGGAGGGTGCCAAGGTGCTGGTCAAACACGGCACCCGCACCGTCCAGGCGCTGGTCCGCAGCGTCAGCGGCAAGCTGGACCTGGCCACGTTCAAGCTTGAAGGCGCGTCCAGCCTGGGCCTCAACGACATCGGCCACGCGCAGCTCCGGCTCGCCGCGCCGCTGCCGCTCGAGAACTACCTGCACCACCGCCGGACCGGCGCGTTCCTGGTGATCGACCCGCAGGACGGCAACACGCTGGCAGCCGGCCTGGTCAAGGACCACCCGGGCGACCACGAGGACGAGCGCTACTCCATCTGAGTCCCTGGCTTGAGCCGCGCTCGGCTTGAGCTGCCCTGCCCCGCATGACCGTTGCTGCCCAGCACCGGTTGTGCGGGGCAGGGCCGTCTGTGGGCTTCCCCGGGTACCCTTGCCTCCCGCCTGCCCTCCGGACCATCATCGGGAGTGGGAGGGCAGACCGTTGGAAACCATCACGCCCAAGCTCATCAACTGGGCCTCCATCCTGGACGAGAAGACCCGCGCACAGGCAATCGCCACGTCCACGCTGCCGTTCATCTATCCGCACCTTGCCCTGATGCCGGATGCGCATCTGGGCAAGGGTGCCACCGTGGGCTCGGTCATTCCCACCCTGCACGCCATCATTCCGGCCGCCGTGGGGGTGGACATCGGCTGCGGCATGATCGCCGTGCGGACCCAGTACATGGTGAACGACCTTCCCAAGGACCGGAAACGGCTGCGCGAGGACATTGAACGCGTCATCCCGGTGTCCGCCGGCCACAACAACCGGACAGTCAAGGCGGCCGCCGAGCCGCGGATCGCCGAGCTCAGGAAGCTGGCCGCCAAAGCAGGCTTCAACCCGGTCCAGTACGTCGAAATGTGGGAGCTGCAGCTGGGCTCCCTGGGCTCGGGCAATCATTTCATCGAGGTCTCCGCCGACGAATCCGACGCCGTCTGGCTGTTCCTGCACTCAGGCTCCCGCGGCGTCGGCAACAAGATCGCACAGCACCACATCGGCGTCGCCCGGCAGCTAAACCGGAAGCGCGGCACCAGGCTGCCGGACCCGGACCTCGCCTACTTGGAGGAAGGCACTTCCGAATTTGACCGGTACATCAAGGAGCTGCGGTGGGCCCAACACTTCGCGCTGCTGAACCGCGAGGAAATGATGGACCGCGTCATCACCCAGTTCAGCCACTGGGTGGGCGGCCCCGTCACCGAACGCGAACGGATCAACTGCCACCACAACTTCACCCGCCAGGAAACCCATTACGGGAAGTCCGTTTGGGTGTCGCGCAAGGGGGCCATCAAGGCCGAGCACGGCGATCCCGGACTGATTCCCGGATCCATGGGGACGGCGTCGTATGTGGTGGAAGGTCTCGGGAATCCGGTGGCGCTGAACTCGTCCCCGCACGGCGCCGGCCGCGAGTACTCCAGGACGGCCGCGCGCAAGACCTTTACGCTGGCGGAGCTGAAAACGGCCATGCAGGGAATCGAGTTCCGGGCCACGGAGGCGTTCATCGACGAGATTCCGGCTGCGTACAAACCCATCGACCAGGTCATGCACGATGCAGCGGACCTGGTCAAGGTGCGTCACAAACTGCGTCAGCTGATCAACGTCAAGGGCGACTGAACCGGCCGCTTTCCGGATCCAACACCACTCGAATGTGACGCTGCGTGAACGCGCGTGACCCCCCGTTTCTGCTTCATTGAATGGGTTTATGTCACTCCCTATGGTGAAACAATGACAAGTTCCAAGCCCGGGATGACCCGCATCGTGGCAGGCGAAAGCGCTGTACCCCAGCGCAGGCGTGCCATCGAAGCTGCCCTGGCCATCGGACTCGTTTTGCTGATCGCCTTGGGCGCCGTGGTGGCGTCCAACATCTCCCGGGACGCGTCCGCACAGGCCGCGGCGCCGGCGCCCACACCCGCTGAAGAGCTGAAGCTGGGCTACTTCGGAAACCTGACCCACGCTCCTGCCTTGGTGGGTGTCAAGCAGGGGATCCTTGCCCGCAACCTGGGTAACACGAAGCTCAGCACCGAAACGTTCAACGCCGGGCCTGCCGCGATTGAGGCGCTGAACGCCGGCGCCATCGACGCCGCGTACATCGGCCCGAACCCGGCCATCAACTCGTTCGTCAAGAGCCGCGGGGAGTCCGTCAGCATCATCGCCGGGGCCGCCGCGGGTGGTGCGCAGCTGGTGGTCAAGCCCGAAATCACCTCGGCCGCGGACCTGAAGGGCAAGACCCTCGCGTCCCCGCAATTGGGCGGCACCCAGGATGTGGCCCTGCGCGCGTGGCTGTCGTCGCAGGGTTACAAAACAAATGTGGATGGCAGCGGCGACGTCGCCATCAACCCCACGGATAACGCCCAGACGCTGAAGCTGTTCCAGGATGGAAAGCTCGACGGCGCGTGGCTGCCTGAGCCGTGGGCGTCCCGGCTGGTGCTCCAGGCCGGAGCGAAGGTCCTGGTGGATGAGAAGGATCTGTGGGACGGTTCCCTGTCCGGCAAAGCCGGCGAGTTCCCCACCACCATCCTGATCGTTAACAAGAAGTTCGCCGCCGCTCACCCGGACACCGTGAAGGCGTTGCTCCGCGGCCACGCCGAGTCCGTGGCCTGGCTGAACTCCGCTTCCGCCGCTGAGAAAGCGGACGTCATCAACTCCGCCCTGCAGGAATCAGCCGGGGCTGCGCTACCAGCCGACGTCCTGGCACGCTCCCTGCAGAACGTCATTTTCACCGTGGATCCACTCGCCGCAACGTACGCCAAACTGCTCAAGGACGGGGTGGACGCAGGCACCACCAAGCAGGCCGACATTACCGGGCTGTTCGACCTCCGCGCCCTGAACGAAGTCATCGGGACTGGCGGCCGGCGGATCTTCGCCGCTGACCTCGGCCAGGACTGACCTTAGCCAGGACTGACCGCGGCGCCACCGCACCACCACCTACGTAAGGACGGGACCATGCCAGTCGTACTGGAACAGCTGGGCAAACGCTTCGGCGACGGCGCCCCGGTGCTGGAGGATGTCAACGCCACCATCGCCTCGGGCGAGTTCGTCGCCCTCCTCGGTGCGTCCGGCTGCGGCAAATCCACCCTCCTGAACATCATGGCGGGACTGGAGGCCCCGACGTCGGGCGCCCTGGAAGTACCCAGCGACGGCGCAGCATTTATGTTCCAGGACGCAGCCCTGTTCCCCTGGCTGACCGCGCGGGAGAACATCGAGCTTGCCCTCAAGCTGCGTGGCGTGGGAAAGGCCGAACGCCGGATCAAAGCCGACGAACTGCTGGACCTGGTGCACCTCGGCGAAGCCGGGGACAAACGCCCGCACGAACTCTCCGGCGGCATGCGCCAGCGCGTGGCACTGGCCCGGGCGCTGTCGCAGGACCGGCAGCTCCTGCTGATGGACGAGCCCTTCGCCGCACTGGACGCCATCACCCGCGACCTCCTTCACGACGAGCTGGAACGCATCTGGAAGGAAACCGGGCGCACCATCGTTTTTGTCACGCACAACGTCCGCGAGGCCGTACGGCTGGGGCAGCGCGTGCTGCTGCTGTCGTCCCGCCCCGGCCGGGTGGTCCAGGAATGGGCCGTCACCGAGGAACACCGAACCGACGCCGGCCTCGCCGGACAGCTGACCGGGGTCATCACCGCCCGGCTGCGGGAGGAGATTCGCCGCCATGCCAAGTAAATTCACCCCGCTCGCCGAGGCCCCGGTTTCAACAGGCTCCATCGCCGAACCGGAAACCCACAAGGTACACGCCGCACTCACCCGGACCTCTACCGGGCACGAGGACCTGCGCGAACTTGAGGCGGGGCTCGACTCCCTCCAATCCGACACCTCGCGCAAGCACCGGATCGACTGGAGCCGGGTGCTCCTGCCCATCGCCGCCCTGGTAGTCCTGGTCCTGGTCTGGCAGTTCTATGTTTCGCTCGGCTTCAAACGCCGGGACCTGGTCCCTGGTCCGCTCGACGTGCTGGGCCAGGTTGGCGTGCTCTGGGGCGAGGGCAAACTGCAGGAAGCCGTCTGGACGTCTCTTCAGCGCGGGATCGTGGGCTTCCTGATTTCGGTCGCAATTGCCACCCCGGTGGGGCTCCTGCTTGCCCAGGTTGCCCCATTGCGGCGTGCCTTCGGACCCCTGATCTCCGGCCTTCAGGTGCTGCCGTCCGTGGCCTGGGTGCCGGCAGCCATCATCTGGTTCGGCCTCACCGACGCCACCGTGTACTTCGTGATTTTTATGGGCGCCATTCCGTCCATCATCAACGGGCTGATCTCCGGCGTGGACCAAATCCCGCCGCAGTACCGCCGCGTGGGCACGGTCCTGGGCGCGAACCGGCTCCAGATGGCCATCCAGATCATCCTGCCGGCGGCCCTGCCCGGCTACCTCAGCGGCCTCAAACAGGGCTGGGCATTCTCGTGGCGGTCGCTCATGGCGGCGGAAATTATCGCCGTGGGCGGCACCATCGGCTTCGGCCTGGGCTCGCTGCTGGACCAGGGCCGCGTCCTTTCCGATATGACCATCGTGATGGCAGCCATCCTGCTGATCCTGGGTGTCGGCATCCTGATCGAGCTGCTGGTGTTCGCACCGATCGAGAAGCGCCTCCTCCGCAGCCGCGGCCTCCTTGCCGGCAGCACCCGCTAAGCTTCCCGGCACCCCTCCACTCCAACGCGGGGTCACTTCCTGACCAATAATCACGGTTTATTGGGCCGGATCTGACCCCGCGTTTGTTGCTCTCTGGCAGACTGGCGCCATGACCGTCAGCTTTGTGTGCCGCACCGAATCCGCGCTGTCGCGGGAGCGCCTGTTCGATCTCGCCCGCAGCATTGATGCGCACATGGATTCCCAAAAGGCCGCCGGGGAAGGGGCGGTAGGCGGCGTCACGTCGGGCCTGATTGGTGAAGGCGAACAGGTGACCTGGCAGGCACGGCACTTCGGCGTCCCTTTGAGGATGACCAGCAGGATCACCGCTTTGGACTTCCCAGCCAGCTTTGTCGATCAGCAGGTGCGCGGCCCGTTCACGTCGTTCCGCCACGTCCACGAATTCGAAGCAACACCCACTGGCAGCATCATGACGGACCGTGTGGAGTTCACTGCGCCATTCGGTCCTGCAGGCCGCCTCGTTGAAAAGCTGATCCTCCGCCGGTACCTGGAACGTCTCATCCGGGACCGCGGCAGGTATTTGGCCGGTTCCGGGGCTTAGGGCTCCGGGAACGGCGGCGGACCTACGATCTCGATGCCTCCGTTCAGGCGGCCGGATTCCCGGATCCTGGCGAAATCCACCTGTCGATCGTCCCCGATGTCAAGACCCTCAGGGGCGGCGCCGAGCGGCTCGCTGGCGCCATCGTAGAAAGCCTGGGCTACTCCGGGCGTCTGCAGGCACAGGATTCGGGTCCCCTCCTGCAAAACTTTGAAGGCGTGCGGGACCCCGCGTGGGGCTATGGCCACGCCGCCTGCTGCGAGCCGATGCTCCGTCCCGGCCATGTTGAAAAGGATCTCCCCGGACAGGACGTATAGCGTTTCATCGGACTCCGGATGGGTGTGCAGGGGCGTGACCTTATTAAGGGACATCTGGTCTTCGAACAGAAGGAATGCGCCTGCAGTGTCGTGCTCGGTGGCCTTCCACGTATGCACCCCTCCGCCGAAGAACCAGCGCCTGGTTCCTTCGCCAGGCTGGCGCACTATTGCTGATGCTGCGTTCTTAGTCTCCATGGTGTTCGCCTCGATGGTCTTCGAAGGACTTATAGGACTCATGTCCCATAACAAGACTGGAGTATCATGAGATGCGTGTCAAGACCTTATATGGACGTCGGAAGAACGGGACAGAAACGCCGCACATGGGATGCGCTGGTGGCGGCGGCGCGGCAACTTGTCGGGGATGGTGCCACGCCGACCGTGGACGAAGCTGCGCTTGCGGCGGGGGTAGCCAGGAGTACGGCCTACCGCTACTTTCCCAGCCAAAGGGAGTTACTGGCGGCCGCCCATCCTGAGACCGCACGGACGTCCATGCTGCCCGACAATCCGCCGGAAGGTGTGGCCGAGCGGCTGGATGCCGTGGTGGTTGAATTCACCAGCATGATCATCGAAACGGAGGCCCAACAACGGACCATGTTGCGGCTTTCCCTGCAACCGGCCGACGAACCCCGAAGCCTGCCTTTACGCCAAGGGCGGGCCATCGGCTGGATCACCGAGGCCCTCGCTCCGCTTCGGGAAGAGCTGACTGATGACGAGATCCATCAGCTCGTACTCGCCATCCGCAGCGCCGTAGGCATCGAGTCATTGGTCTGGCTTACCGACATCGGGGGACTGACCAGGGAAGGCGCCGTCGCGTCAATGCGGTGGTCGGCCAAGGCGCTGCTTAATCAGGCACTCTCGCACGGGATGCCGGACTCCACCCACTAGCTGCGCCGCCCCCAAGAGCCAGCCCGGCAATGTGACGCAGGATTACCCCGCGTTACCGGGTGTTTCCGAACCATTGTTGGCCCGTATGACGCGGCCCTACCGTTGATTCATGGCAATTCAGGATATTTACCCCACCGCGCTGCGGCTGCTCGGCCGCCCGGTGCTGGTGGTGGGTGGCGGCCGCGTGGCTGCCCGCCGCGCCAAGGGACTGCTCGACGCCGGTGCACAGGTCACCGTTGTGGCTCCCGTTGCCTGCCCCGCGCTCCGCGAACTCGCCGACGCCGGCCTCCTCACCTGGGAGCAGCGCACCTACCTTTCATCCGACGTCGACGGCGTCTGGTTCGTCCAGACGGCCACCGGCGACTCCGCCGTGGACACCCAGGTTTCCGCGGACGCCGAAGCGCAGCGGACCTGGTGTGTCAATGCCTCGGACCACGAAGCCTCAGCAGCCTGGACTCCCGCCGTCGCCATCGTTGATGACGTGCAGATCGCCGTGAACGCCGGGGGAGACCCCCGCCGCGCCATGGCCCTGCGCGACGCMGTYGCCACCGCRCTGGAAACAGGMGACCTCCCGCTGCGCCGCCGCCGGGCCCACCGCGGCTCCGTTGCCCTGGTGGGCGGCGGACCCGGCGACACCGGCCTCATCACCGTCCGCGGCCGCCGGCTCCTCGGCCAAGCCGACGTTGTGGTGGCGGACCGTCTTGGCCCGCGCGAACTGCTCAACGAACTGGCCCCGGACGTCCGTGTCATCGAGGTGGGCAAGACACCCGGCCACCATCCCGTGCCCCAGACCGAGATCAACCGCATCCTCGTATCCGAAGCGCAGCAGGGCCACCGCGTGGTCAGGCTCAAGGGCGGGGACCCGTACGTCCTGGGCCGCGGCGGGGAGGAAGCCGAATACTGCCGGCAGCACGCCGTCGAGGTGGAAGTGGTCTCCGGTGTCACCTCCGCGATCTCCGTTCCCGCCGCAGCCGGCATCCCCGTGACCCACCGCGGCCTGGCCAAGGGCTTCAGCGTGGTGACCGGTCACGAGGAACTCTCCGAGGTCCCGGCCCGTGCTGACCACACTGTGGTGTTACTCATGGGAGTGGGCCAGCTGCGCGAATCGGCGTCCGCTCTCGGCAAAGCCGGCCTGCCTTTGGACACACCAGTAGGTATTGTGGAAAACGGCTATTTGCCGAATCAGCGCGTGACCATTGGCACGCTCGGTTCCATCGCCGACCAGGCAGAAGCCACCGGCGTCGCAAATCCTGCCGTGATTGTGATCGGCGACGTTGTCCGCGTCAGCCCGTTCGCGCCGTCGCACTTCAAGACAGCGGACTACAGCACCACCACCCCGAATCAGCCCCGCACGAACCAAAGCACCACCCGCGTCCTCACCACCTAGCCCCCACCCAACTAGGTAGCAGCAGATGTCGTTTTGAGCCCTCATAACGACATCTACTGCTACCTAGTTGGGCCGGAACGAACAAAAGGAACACAGCCGTGACCTCCAGCCCCACCGCCACTGCAGGACTCAAAGTAGGATCTGCCGAGCGTCCGCTGCGCGTTGCCGTCGTGGGCTCCGGCCCGGCCGGCGTCTACGCCGCAGACATCCTCACCAAGAGCGAAGCTGTCAAGAGCGGCGGCTTGAACGTGAGCATCGACCTCTTTGACCGCTACCCGGCACCCTACGGCCTGATCCGCTACGGCGTGGCACCGGACCACCCCCGCATCAAGGGCATCGTCAACGCCCTCCACAAGGTGCTGGACCGTGGCGACATCCGCTTCTTTGGCAACGTGGACTACGGCACCGACCTCTCGATCGAGGACCTCCGCACCCACTACGACGCCGTTATCTTCGCCACCGGCGCCATCAAGGACGCGGACCTGAACATCCCGGGGATCGAGCTGGACGGCTCCTACGGCGGTGCGGATTTTGTGTCCTGGTACGACGGCCACCCCGACGTTTCGCGCGAATGGCCGCTGGACGCGAAGGAAATCGCCGTGATCGGCAACGGCAACGTGGCGCTGGACGTGGCCCGTGTGCTGTCCAAGCATGCCGACGACCTGCTGGTCTCCGAGATCCCGGACAACGTCTACGCCGGCCTGAAGAACTCGCCCGTCACTGACGTGCACGTGTTCGGCCGCCGCGGCCCCGCACAGGTGAAGTTCACCCCGCTGGAACTGCGCGAGCTGTCCCACTCCAAGGACGTGGACATCATCCTGTACGCCGAGGACTTCGAGTTTGATGAGGAATCGGATCGCCAGATCCAGAGCAACAACCAGACCAAGACCATGGTGGGTACCCTCACCAACTGGATCGCCGAGCAGCCCGAGGACCTCTCCGAGCTCACGGCTTCCCGCCGCCTGCACCTGCACTTCCTGCACAGCCCGGTGGAGATTTACGACGACGCCGGGACGCCCGGCAAGGTCGCCGGCATGAAGTTCGAGCGCACCGAACTGGACGGCACCGGCAATGCCCGCGGCACCGGCGAGTTCGTTGACTACCCCGTCCAGGCTGTCTACCGCGCCATTGGCTACTTCGGTTCGGCGCTGCCGGAGATCGAGTTCGACCACAAGAAGGGCGTTGTCCCGAACGACGGCGGACGCGTCCTGGATGCCTCCGGCACCCATGTGCCGGGCATCTACGCCACCGGCTGGATCAAGCGCGGACCCGTCGGCCTCATCGGCCACACCAAGGGTGACGCCCTCGAAACCGTGACGTACCTGTTGGAGGACCGCGAAAACCTGCCCGTAGCGCAGGCGCCCGAGGCGGAGGCCGTCGTCGAACTTCTCGACTCCCGCGGCGTGAAGTTCACCAGCTGGGAAGGCTGGCTGGCGCTGGACGCCCACGAACTCGCCCTGGGTGCGGCGGCCACTGAGGCGGGCGGATCCCACGGGGTGGAGGTCAAGCGTGAGCGCATCAAGGTGGTGCCCCGCGAGGACATGGTTGCCATCTCCCGCGACGGTGTCACCGCCACGGTGTAACACGCACTACAAGCAACGAGGGGTCACCTAACGCCCGATTTCACCTCGGAATTGAGCGTGAAGTGACCCCGCGTTGCCTGCAATCCGGAATACGCCTAGCTGGCTATAGGTCGTGTCAAGGCCGCGTCCGGGCACAGCGGTGCGGCGTCTGGGGGCGGGCCGGCGGCGCTCGGAGGGGTTTGGCGGCTGGCGGTTTTTTGGTTGGACCGGCGTGGTTCCGGGTCCGCGCCCACGCTGACTTATCCGACCTCGGGGCAATTCTCCGGGTCATCTGGCGTCGTTCGGGCTGCGGCCGGGGGCGAAGGGCCGGGCGCCAAGCTAGGCGCGGCGTAACGCGTGAGCGTCCGCCATAGCTGCGGCGGCGTCTGGTCCGGCCCTTCGTCGGTTCCAGCGTCTCACCGCCGGCCGGGGTTGTGAAGTGGTTTTAGGTTGGTGCACCTCCTTGAATCCCGGAACTGGCGGGGGCTTTCCGGCTGGCCGAATGGTGTGCCGCCGGCTTGTCGCTGTCAACGTCGTTC
>NZ_JBFTPV010000012.1:0-112136 GCF_056398665.1 Pseudarthrobacter sp. 01T43
CCGCCCTTGCCTGCCTTGCCGGCTGAGTCTTTGAGTTCGGCCTTGGCGAGGTCGACTTCCTGGCGCATCAGGGTGGACAGGTCGCGGGTGACTTCACCGAGCAGCTCACCCAACGAGGTGTTATCGGCCTTCACGTGCGCCGCCGACGCTGGAGACTCCGGAATCTGACTACTCACAGGTGGCGCCCTTCCCCTTCGGCGTACGGGTCTGCGACCGTTGCCGGCCGCACGGGCTCACCCAATGCAGGCTCACCGAATGCAGGCTCGCCGTAGGCTGGCTGACCCAATGCTGGCTCACCGAATGCGGGCTGGCCGTATGCGGGCTGACCCGATGCTGGCTGGCTGTATGCGGGCTGACCGTATGCCGGCTCACCGTACGGGGGCTGGGCCAGTCCGGGCTGGGCTGATCCTGGCCGGCCGACGACTGGTTCGTCGTAGAACGGCCCACCAACCCCGGCCGTCATGCCCGGCTCGGTGGTGGGATATGCCGGCGGGTAGCTGGACTGCTGCACTGCCGGGCTGGGGGTTCCGGTCGAAGCGGGGGCGCCGGCCTGCAGGCTGCGGCCCAGCCGTCCTGCCAGCACGCCCGCGCCTGCGGCGAGGAGGAGGAAGGTGCCGGGTCGCTGCCGCGCGAAGCCCTTGACTTCTTTCAGCAGGGATCCGGGGTCCCGGCCGTCAAGCCACGACGCTACGGACTGCGACCGATCGGCGGCCTGCCGCACGAGGTCCGAGGCCACGCCAGGCTCATTGGAAGCTTCCGCCATGGCGCGCAGTTCGTCCGAAACCGAGCGCAGGCCGTCGGCTACCTTCTGCTGCTGTGTTCCCGCCTGGCTGGTGAGATCTGATTTGGCCTGGTGCAGGAGGTCCCGGGCGTTGGCTTTCGCCTCGGAGGCAACATTGGCAGCCTCCGCCTTGGCCGTATGGACCACGTCCTGGGCCGCGCCAGCTGCCTGGTTGGCCACCTGTGAAGCCTCTGTTTTCGCCGCGTCGGTTTTTGAAGCAGAGCCGCCCGGCGCTCCGGCGAGCGTGGCCGGGGCCGGGTCGCCGTACTGGTCGAGGGTCGACGGGGATGTCTGGGGCCATTGGTTCTCAGTCATTGTCGCTCTCTTTCTTGATGGATCACGTTCTTGATGGATCACTATGGCGAGGAGTGCCAGCGATGCCGGCGCGGATCGAATAGTAAGCAAGGTTAGTATTCGATACTAAGCACACTTGCCATCTAGTTTGCAATGGTTGGCTTTCCTGGCGCGGGCATTCGGGAGGGGAGGCGGGCACTCTTCGGCAAGAATCACAAGCCTGCTTGCCAAGTGGATGATAAGCATGCTTATGGTGGTGGCGTGAACCATGCGTAATCCGCCGACGACGTGCCCCGCCGTCGTAGGCAAGGCAGCATCGACGTCACTGCGTCGTGTGAACGTCAGAAGGTGTGAACGTCAGAGGCAAGGACGGTTCAGATGAAGAGCAATTCAGAGAATGATGTCCGGGACGGATACCGGCTCCTCATCCTGGCGGCGAGGTTGTTACAGCGCCGCCAGGATCAGGTCCTGGCTCCCTTGGGACTGACCCGGGCTGCGGCTATTGCCATGGGCGGCCTCGCCAACGGGCCCCTCAACCAGGAACAGTTAGCCACTGTCATCCATGTCAAAAGCCAGACCATCGGCAGGGTCCTGGAGCGGCTCCACGGGGCGGGGCTGGTCACCAGGACACGCCATCCGCGGGACCGGCGCCAACTAACCATTGGGCTCACGGACGCTGGCCGGGCCCTCCTGCAGTCCGCCCGTGATGCCCAGGCCAACGCCTACCCCGTGGACTCGCAGGGATGGCGGAAACTCCGCAGGGAACTCACCAGGTTCGTGGACAGCCTGCAGGAGGACCCCGCTTCCGCAGGACCCCATTCAACGTCCAGAGTGCCCCGTCATTGGAACAATGAGTGAGGAAGCCATGCAGGACCCGCCTCATATTGAGAGCCGAAACGACGGTGCTCATGATGCTTGTCCCTGGCGTGTGTGGACGCGCAGGCCTGCGTTGCCCCGCGTCCGTCCGGCGTCCACCAAGCGCTGGGCCTCGACGACGTCGGCGAGGCTGTCGGTCCTGTCGATGACCGCCCTGTACTTGCCTTCCCCCGCGAGGCTTGCGAGGTAGCGCACGTCGCCGGCGGCGTATCTGAGCTTGAGGCCGCCGGCGGTGACCAGGAGCAGGGCACCTCCCGCTGCGGGACTCCCTTGCACCCTCGCGAACGGAGCGTTGCGCACGCAGGCCATGACGACGTCGTACGTTGCGTCCCTGCGGTGAAATCAGCCGTCGTGATTCGCGTTCGCCCTGGACCTCTTCCTGGACGGCATCGAACGGCTCAACCAGCGTGGCTGGAGTTCCCGGGCAGCCCGACTCGAGCGTGGATAAATGGAAGCGGACGACGACGGGATCTCCCGACGTCGTCCGCTTGGCTTTGGTGCCTAGAGTTCGCCCTGGTGCGCGGTGCCCGCCGGCACGGGCACCAGACGGGTAACTTCCACCGGCTTTTCGAGGAGTCCGTCCAGCGACGCGTTGAGCCGTTTGACGGGCTCGCCGGCGCCGTGGGCGTCCAGCAGCTCCGCACTTTCCCATTTTTCGATCATGATGATGCGGCCAGTCGGCGATTCATGGATGGCGTACAGCAGGCAGCCCGCTTCCTCGTGCACTTCTGCAATGGCCGGGGCGAGGGCAGCGACCACTTGGTCATAGGTGCCTTCTCTGGGAGTGAATTCTGCGGTGACAACGATGGTCATGGGCATCTTTTCCTTACGAGTGAAACGGGATCTGCATTGGAGGTCATGTTAGCCGTGTGGGGACAGTAATCCTGCCTCGATGTTGTGCGCGGCCGACGCCGGAATTGATTCAGTGTTGTTCAGTTCCTCGTTCGTTCTTGTCGTCGTCGGTCGTATCCCGTGGGGATAAGCCTCGAAGTAGTACGCCAGGGCACCCGGGGATCCTTGGCGCTGAAGTAGGTATCATCGGAGCATTCGTCCCCTTGAGAGTGGAGTGGTCCATGCAGCTCGGCGCCTTTTCGATCAGTCTCACAGTCAAGGACATCGCAGCGTCAGCCGCGTTCTACGAGAAACTCGGCTTCACCAGCTTCGCCGGCGACATCACCCAAAACTGGCTGATCCTGAAGAACGGCGAGACGGTGATCGGCCTCTTCGAGGGGATGTTTGAGAAGAACATGCTCACGTTTAACCCGGGCTGGAACCAGAACGCCGAGGCGCTCGGCGCCTTTACCGATGTGCGCGATATCCAGAGGGAACTCAAGTCCCAGGGCGTGGAGTTTGTGTCCGAGGCCGATGACGCCACAGCGGGCCCGGGTAGCTTCATCGTGGTGGATCCGGACGGTAACCCGGTGCTGGTCGATCAGCACGTCTGACCCGTTTCCCCGGGACCGCGCTAGGGCAACCGTGACGCCTTGAGCATCGTGGCCTCGCCGGCCCGGCCGGGCTCCAACGGGACCGGGCTGACCAGAACGGCCGGCCCGCGGTGGAGGAATCCGTCCGTGAGCGGCTGGCAGCGCACACCACCTCGGCCACGCATTGCCTTATGCGCGCCGGGGGCGAGCATCTGGTCCATCCATGCGCAGGGGTTGGCGGGACGGCCGGCCTTCAGCCCCACCTCCTGTCCGCGCGATTCCAGCACGAAGTTGCCGCCAATCAGTGGTGCCAGCTGGGCGCCCCGGAGGACTATGTTGCGCCGGGTCAGCAGCGGGTCAAACGGTGAGGTGCCGAGCTCCGCCGCCATCGCTTCGAGAGCCTCGATGGACATCAGGGTCACGGCCGCGTCCATATGTGCGGCCTTGCCGAAAAACCGGTCCCCGACGATCCCCTTCCCCGCCACCAGTTCGACACATTCCGCGTCCGTGGTGGGGACATCGGCCGCCCCTTCGCGTGCGCGGCCGAAGTAGGCGTGCGCGGGGGACACCAGCAGATGCAGGATGTCGACGTCGTACCGAAAGCTTTCCGTCATGCTTCCACGCTATCCCCACAGCCGGTGTGCGTCGCGTGCGGGTGATGGACGACGGCGGGGAGTCCCGCTGTCGTCGGTCCGTGGGGCTCGTGCTGGGCCGCACGAAGCGGCCGTCTTGCTTGAATGTCGGACCCCCTTGTCATGATGGGTGTATGGGGAAAGCGGCGGTGGCGAAGGCGTTTGCGGACATGGAGTCTGCTCTTGCTGTGCTCACTGCCGAGGCGGACGGTTCTGGTTCTGAGTGGTCGGCGGAGGGTGATCCGTTGGCGGGTGTGGCTGATGGGTGCTTGGATATCCTTGCCGGGGCCCGGAGGGTGGAGGCCGGGTTGGCGGGGGTGAAGGCCCGGTCTGCCGTGACGTACGCGGACGCCGTCCAGGCTGTCGCGCCGCCGGAGGCTTCGGTGCGGGCGCAGGAGGCGGCGGTGACTGCGGAGATCGGGTGTGTCCTGATTATCGGGCCGCGGGCCGCGGGGGCTTTGCTGTCCGAGTCCCGTGAGCTGACCACGAGGTTGCCGTTGACCCTGGCCGCGCTGCGGGCGGGCACGATTTCGTGGCAGCATGCCCGGGTGATGGTGGATGAAGCCGGCACCCTTGATCGGGCCGGTGCCGCGGCGCTGGAGGCCCACTTCCTGGACCCGGACGTACCGGACCCGGCTCTGGGGTGTCCTGCGGGGGAGATGCCGGCGTCCCGGTTCCGGGCCAAGGCCCGCACGTGGCGGGAACGCCACCACGCCGAGAGTATCGAGAAACGCCACGCCAAGGGTGTCCTGGACCGGCGGGTTGAGTATGCCCCGGACCGGGACGGGATGGCGTGGCTCTCGGCGTATCTGCCCGCGGACCGGGCGGCGGCGATCTGGAACCGGACCACCGCGATCGCCCGAGGCCTGCAGGGCCCGGAGGAGTCCCTGACCCTTATGCAGCGCCGAGCTGACGTGTTCGCCACAGCCCTCCTGACCAGCGGAACCAACGGATCCAACGGATCAAACGGATCAAGGGACGATGCTGCAGCCTTCCTGGCCAGCGGACCCAGCGGATCAAGCCCCGATGCTGCCGGGAGCACGAATCCGGCAGGCCACGGTCCCGGGCAGGTCCCGCACCCGCGGGCCCAGGTCCTCGTGACGGTCCCGGTGTTTTCCCTGCTCGGGGCCACCGAGGAACCGGCGATGCTGGACGGGTACGGCCCGATCCCGGCGTCGATGGCGAGGGACCTCGTGGCGAACGGGGCGGACTCGTTCTACCGGGTCCTGGTTGACCCGCGGGACGGGGCGCCGCTGGAGATCGGCCGGACCAGCTACCGTTTGACCAAGGCGATGCGGAACTGGCTGCGGCTGCGGGACGGTAAGTGCCCGTTCCCTGGTTGTTCCAACCAATCCCTGGACAACGAAGCCGACCATATCCTCGCCTGGGCCAAGGGCGGCACCACCGGCATAACAAATCTGGGCCAGCCATGCCCCAACCACCACCGCCTGAGGCATACCAGCGCCTGGCGGCCCACCCCGGCGACCAAGAACGAACCGCCGGGCTGGATCTCGCCCTCGGGGCGACGATACCGAAGCGAACACCAGGATTGGGAAACACCCCACTGGCCCCACCAACCCAAACCGCAGGAAAAATCGAAGGAAAAACTGAAGGAAGGAGCACCGCGCCGTCACCCGGCCAGACACCCGGCTACAAACCCGGTCAGCCACCCGCGCGGCCACCCGGACAGACACCCGGCCAGAGACCCAGCCAGTCACCCGGACCTTATCCACACCGAACTATCACCGGGCGAAGACGGCCTGGAACGGTTCCTCCACGCCCTCGCCTAACTGTCACAGCCGTGGGACGCACGCCCCGGTTCCCAAGAGGGCGAGCCCGGCCCGGTCGCCGGCGCCAAAGTCGAACTGCCCGCTGTTCTCTTCATGCATCAATTGCGTCGGGTCGTCCACGTGATCCAAGCCGAGGACGTGCGCGAGTTCGTGCATGATGATGGCGCGGACCAGCAGGGAGCCGTCGGAACGGGCCAGGATTTCCCTGAGTCCAGGTGCGTCAAGTGTCACCTGGCCTGCGACAAAAACGTACGGCTCACCGGGGATGTGGGCGTAGGAGCTGCCTCCAGTTCCCGCAACCTTCCCGGCCAAGTCTGGTGATTCCTCCGGCGTTGACCAGACAATGAGCACTGGCGCCCATTGTTTGCCGTAGCGGTCAGGTTGGTACGTCGAACGCGTTTTCGACGGCGCCTCGGCAGTCGTTCCGTCGTAAACAAAGTGCAGGCCCGAGGCGGCGGAGACCAAGGACACTGCCTGTTCGATAAGCCGCTCGGTTCCGGGCGGCGCGTTATCGGGCCGAACCACGTAGTGCACGGGGCGGCAGGGGTCATAGGCAACAAAACGCTGGCCGGGGTCCGGCGACTGCTGCAGGACGTAGGCGGTCGATCCGCTGGACGCCGGCGGGAGCCCGAGCGGCGCGGACGCAGCCTCAAAACCAGGCGGCGGCACCTTGGCACCAGGCAGGTATGGCATGACGTCGGGTAGCACGTACCGATCGAAGAGAGCCGGTGTGAAGTAGAGACCCACTACCAAGGCGATACCCAGAATCGTGGTAAACGGCTTTCTCCACCTTCGCCCGCGGATTTTCTTTCGGTTGGCGGTCCTCCTGGCTGAGATTTGCGAAACCGGGGGACCCCGCCAGGGATCCGGAGCCTGCAACTTGCCCAGTGCCTCATCAATCGCCCACTGCGGAACGCGTCCGCTGGGCGAACGGCGGATCCGCGGAAGACCGTCGTCGCCAGAATCCGATCCCAATAGTTCCCCCTTGTGCCGCCATACCCATCTCCGTTGATGGTCAGATCAGCATAATGCCCGGCGCTGAAGCGTACGACGCCGTCGCCTCCCGCCGTCTCCTGCTTGATTTGTGTGCCGCGCTAGTCCTCGATGGTTACGCCGCGCCAGAAGGCGATACGGCCCTCGATGGGCTTCGCCCGCGTTGTGGTCTCCGGGTAGAACCAGGCGGCAGCAACGTTCAGCTTCCCGTCCACTTCCAGCGTATGGTAACTGGCTTGGCCCTTCCACGGGCAAACGGAATGCAGATCGCTGTCCCTGAGGTAACCGGCGGTGACGGTGTTGCGGGGAAAGTAGTGATTGCCTTCCACCACCACTGTCTCTTCGGACTCGGCAATGACTTTCCCGTTCCAGACAGCCTTGACCATGTGGTTCCTCTCTTTGGGGGGGGCGGCCCGTTCCATGAGGGACCTCCTTCTGGTGTGCCACTTTAGGTATGCCAACGGCATCGCCGGGGCGCTTTGTTCCCGGCCGCACGTGGGTACCACCAGGCGCAGGCCACGAGGACAGCTTCTGTTCATGGCCCCGAAACCGTGCAGCCCCGCGACGTTAGTCCTCGGCATGAAGTCTGTTAACGCACAAGCTCAGCGAAATGCCAGGGGATTCCCCGGTCACCTGAGCTGCCATTGACTCGACCGAGGAGTACTCCTGTGTTCGTGAGAAGCGCCGTCACCGCCTTTGTGGCACTTGCGTCCGCGACCGCACTCGCGGCCGCGCCTGCTGTTCCATCCGCCGCCAGTGTCCCCTCGAATGACAAGGCGTTCAGTTTTGGGGTCGTCGGCGACATCCCCTACGGCGCCGATGACCTCGCCAAGTTCCCCGCACACATCAAGGACATCAACGCCGATACCGACCTGAAGTTCGTCGCGCACGTGGGGGACATTAAGAACGGGTCATCCGTTTGTTCCGACGAATACTTCCAGCGCATCCGCACCGAGTTCGATAGCTTCGAGCACCCGCTGGTCTTCACCCCCGGCGATAACGAATGGGTGGACTGCCACCGCACCAACAACGGTGCATACAACCCGCTGGAACGGCTGGACAAGCTGCGGGAGGTGTTCTTCAACCGACCCGGGAAGACGCTCGGCGAGACAATGCCCATCAAGAGCCAGGAACGCCTGGGCCTGCCCGAGAACGTCCGCTTCACGCAGAACCGCGTGGCATTCTCCGTGGTGAACGTCCAGGGCAGCAACAACTCCCTCCAGCCGTGGACCGGCCTGGGCGAGACGGCTGCCACGCCTGAGCAGCTGGCCGAGGTGGAGCACCGGAAGGCGGCCGAACTGGAGCAGATCCGCGCCACTTTCAGCGACGCCACGCGCCGCAACGACCGTGCCGTGGTCCTGATGACGCAGGCTGACATGTTCGATCCGGCGCTGCTCGACGCAGCCCTGGCCAACCCGGAAACAGTCTCCGGCTTCCGCGAAATTGTCCGGGCCATCATCGACGAGACCAACCGTTTCGACGGTCCCGTCTATCTCATCAACGGTGACAGTCACGTCTACGCCGACAACCAGCCGCTGGCGGCCGGCTCACCGTGGCTGGCTGTCTACGGCCACGCCGCGGCCGCCGACCAGCTTCAGCGCATCACCGTGGACGGATCGGCCAACGCCACCAACTACGTGAAGTTCCGCGTCGCCCCCAACAGCTCAAAGGACGGCGAGGTCCTGTCCTGGGAAAAGGTCCCCTTCAGCGGGTAACCGCTGCGGTGGAGCGGACGAYGGCGGCGCCTCCCGCCGTCGTCCGCTTCCGTTTCCCGTCCGAAACCTGCCCCGGGAATGAATCCTTGAACTTGAATGTTCAAGCAATCATGGACTTTGGCATCTTTACTTTCGGCGAACTAACCCGCAGCGACACCGGCAGCGCCCTCTCGCCGCATCAGCGGCTCAAGGAGATTATCGAGCTAGCGAAGCTGGCGGACCAGGCAGGCCTCGGCTTCATGGGCCTGGGCGAGCACCACCGGCACGACTTCGCCCTCTCGGCCCCCGAAATCGTGCTGGCGGCCATCGCCCGGGAAACCACCAACCTCCGGCTCAGCACGGCAGTGACCGTGCTGTCCACCCAGGACCCCGTGCGGCTCTTTGAGCAGTTCGCCACCCTGGACCTCATCTCCGACGGCCGTGCCGAGATTATTGCCGGCCGCGGGGCCTTTATCGAGTCCTACCCGCTGTTCGGCCACGACACCGCCGACTACGACGGACTGTTCGACGAGAAGCTGCGCATGCTCCTCGAGCTCCGCGACAATGCAGTCCTGGACTGGAAGGGGAGCCTGACCCAAAGCATTCCCGGCATGGACATCGCACCCCGGCCCCTGCAGGAAAAGCTTCCCGTGTGGGTGGGTGTCGGCGGGACGCCCGCCAGCTTCGCCCGCGCGGGCAGGCTCGGACTGCCGCTGTCCATCGCACTGCTCTCCGGCCCGGAGCGCTTCCGCCGCCTGGCCGAGCTGTACCGGCACAGTGCGGAAGAAGCAGGCCACGATGCCGCCGCACTGCCGGTGGGGGTGGGCGGCCACTTCTTCGCGGCCGCCACGTCCCAGCAGGCGCGCGACACCTTCTACCCGCACTACCGGGCGTATTTCGAGCAGAACATGCCACGCAATGTGGACCATTTCCCGCGTTCCACCTTTGATGATTGGAGTGATCCCGGCGGTGGACTGCTGGTGGGAAGCCCGCAGCAGGTCATCGAGAAACTCCTCCAAATCCACCAGACCCTGGGCAATACCCGCTACATGGCGCAGATCGGCCTCGGCGGCCTGCCGTTCGCCGAAACCGCCCGCTCCATCGAACTGCTCGCCACCGAAATCATGCCCGCCGTCAATCGGGAGCTGGGCGTCGGAGTCGCCTAAACGCAACGGAAACGGGCGACGGCGGGAGGTCCCGCCGTCGCCCATCCCACCTGAACTGCCTGGGAAAGCCCGGCAGCGGCCCGAAGGTCAGCCTTGCGTCCGTTGGCGGTACTGCCGGGGCGTTTCGCCGGCGTCGTTCAGGAAGTGCCTGTTGAAGTTGGACAGGTTGGAAAACCCGACTTCGTAGCAAATGTCCGAGATGGCTTTGTCGCTGTGCTCCAGCAGGCGCCGGGCATGGGCGAGCCGAAGCTTGCGGACCAGGTCGCTGAAATTCTGCCCGGTGGCGCGTTTGAAGTACTTCGAAAATGTCGGTTCGGGCATGCCAACCAGGGCAGCCGCCTCGGACATTTTCACACTGCCAGCGTGGTTGCTGAAGACGTACTCAAGAACGATATCCACCACGGCCGCGGCCTGGCCATCCAGCTGGGGCCTGAACCATTCATCCGCCAGATAGCGCCGGTCCTCCTGCGGTGCATGCGCTAGCACCGCAAACAGTTCCAGGAGATGGTGCAGCCGCGCCAGTCCGGTGGAAACGCCCATGGCTTCGATGGCCGCCGCCGCGGCCTCAGCCGTTCGCCCCAGGAACTCGATCCCGCGCGCGGACTGTTCCAGCAGCGGCTTAACCTCGGCCAGTTCCGGAACAAGCCCAGCGGTCTGCTCCACCCACTTTCCATCGAACTGGATCAGGGCGTCCCTGCCCTCGATGACTTCGCCGGGCTCCAGGTCGCTGACCCAGTCGTGGGGCAGTCCTGATCCGACCAGGGACACGTGCCCGGCCTCGAAGGTGCCGATGTGGTCTCCCACGATGAACTTGCCGGTGCCCTTCCGGATCAGATGGATCTCGTACTCGGGGTGATAGTTCCAGCGGGCTGCCGCGGTGGGATAGTCATGCTCGTGCCACCGGACCGAATGGTCCGGGTCGGGCGGGATGACTTCCCGGCTGGCGCGCATCCCCAGCAGCCTCTCGGCCAGCCTGGCTGTTGCTCCGTCGGTGGGAACTGCCGTGCTCATGCTTGTACTCCAGGCATCCGCGGTTATGAAAAATGGACAGCACCGTGGGGCGCCTTCCCACAGTAGCGCCTGCCGCCCACAGTCCGGTAGGGAAAATTTGTATCAGAAACGGGCATGCACGGCGCTAGTTGTGCCGTACCCCACACCCCTACAGTTGAGGAAGACCAGCCCGGCACATCGAAATCCCGATGACCGGCCCTACAGCCCAGTACGTCGATAAAGCAGTCGACGCGAGCAGGCTGTGTACCCCCCTAAGAACAAAGGAGTCCTTAATGCGCCCAAAAATGCGTGCTGCGACCCTCGCCGTCGGCGCTTTGTGCGTCGCCCTGAGTGCCTCAGCCTGTGCCGGTGCCGGCGGAGGCAATTCAGCCGGAGACCCGAAAAGCATCAACGTCCTGATGGTGAACAACCCCCAGATGGAGGACCTGCAGCGGCTCACCGCTGATAACTTCACCAAGGAAACCGGCATCCTGGTCAACTACACCATCCTTCCGGAGAACGACGTCCGCGCCAAGATCAGCCAGGAGTTCTCCAGCCAGGCCGGCCAGTACGACGTCGCGTCGCTGTCCAACTATGAGATCCCGTTCTACTCCGCCAACGGCTGGCTCGCGCCGCTGGACAATGTGGCCGCCGACGCGAAGTTTGACCAAAAAGATATCCTGCCCGCCTACACGGCATCCCTCACCGGCACGGACGGAAAGCTGTACGGCGAACCGTTTTACGGTGAATCGTCCTTCCTGATGTACCGGAAAGACATCCTGGCGGCCAAAGGCCTGACCATGCCGGCCAAGCCCACTTGGGATGAGGTCGCGGACATCGCGGCGAAGGTGGACGGGGCGGCTCCGGGGATGAAGGGCATCTGCCTGCGCGGCCAGCCGGGCTGGGGCCAGGTCTTCGCTCCGCTGACCACCGTGGTGAACACCTTCGGCGGCACCTGGTTCGACAAGGACTGGAACGCTCAGGTCAACAGCCCTGAATTCACCGCCGCCGTCGATTTTTACACCAAGCTCGTGCGCGAGCACGGTGAAGCAGGCGCCGCGCAGGCAGGCTTCACCGAATGCCTGAACAACCTGAGCCAGGGCAATGTGGCCATGTGGTACGACGCCACCTCGGCCGCAGGTGCCCTGGAAGCCGACTCGTCACCGGTGAAGGGGAAGATCGGCTACGCCCAGGCACCGGTCAAGGAAACCAAGCCCTCCGGCTGGCTGTGGACCTGGTCCTGGGCCATGCAGGCGGCCTCAAAGAAGCAGGATGCCGCCGGGAAATTCATCTCCTGGGCCAGCTCAAAGGAGTACGAGGCACTCGTGGCGTCCAAGCTCGGCTGGGCAAAGGTTCCCTCCGGCAAACGCATCTCCACCTATGAGAATCCCGAATTCCAAAAGGCGGCGCCGTTCTTCGAAGCCGAACGTTTCGCCATTGAGAACGCGGACCCGAAAAACCCCGGCGCGCAGCCACGTCCCGCCGTCGGCATCCAATTTGTCGGCATTCCCGAGTTCGCTGCCCTGGGCACCAACGTCTCCCAGGGAGTGAGTTCGGCCATCGCAGGCCAGGGCTCCGTGGCTGATGCGCTGGCCAAGGGCCAGGAAGCCGCCCAAAAAATCGGCAACAAGTACAAGTAGCAACAACCGAACCGCAGGAGAACATCATGACTACCGCAACGGCGCGCATCTCCCGCCCGGGACACCACGCAGCCAAACCAACACGAAACGCCCGGTCGCGCGAACGCGCCCTGGCCTGGGCCCGGCGTGCACCGCTGCTTCCGGCCCTGATCTTCCTTATCGTTGTCACCCAGCTTCCGTTCGTGGTGACACTGATCATCTCGTTCCTGAACTGGAACAGCCTGAGCCCTGACAAGACCGCATTCGCCGGCCTCGAGAACTATGCCACGGTCCTCACAGACCCGGACCTGCGGCAGGCGATCTTCACCACCATCCTTCTCACTGTCTCCGTGGTGCTGTTCAGCCTGCTCGTCGGCCTGGGCCTTGCCCTACTGCTGGACAAGAAGTTCATCGGCAGGGGACTGGCACGGACCCTGTTGATCGCACCGTTCCTGGTGGTGCCGGTGGCAGCGGCCCTCATCTGGAAGCATGCCCTCCTCAACCCCACCTACGGGCTGATCAACGGCATCCTGACCTGGATCTGGTCACTCTTCGGCAGCGGCACGGCGCCCCAGCTGGACCTGCTCTCGCAGGCACCCCTGATGGCCGTGATCATCTCACTGGTGTGGCAGTGGACCCCGTTCATGATGCTCATCCTGCTGGCGGGCCTGCAGTCCCGCCCCATGGACACCGTCGAAGCGGCGCAGATGGACGGCGCCACACCCTGGGCGATATTCCGGCACCTCACGCTGCCGCACCTGCGCCAGTACATCGAGCTCGGCGGCCTTCTCGGAGCCATCTACATCGTGCAGAACTTCGACGCCGTCTTCACCCTCACCGCGGGCGGACTGGGCACAGCCAACCTGCCCTACGCCATCTACCAGACGTTCTATTTCGCCAACGAATACGGCCTGGCCTCCGCAGCCGGCGTCGTGGTGGTCATCGGCACCATCATCGTGGCGACCTTTGCCCTCCGCACCGTATTCTCGCTCTTCAAGAAGGAGGCAGCACGATGAGCACGCTCACTCCTGCCGCGCCACGCAATACGGGCTCTGCCCGGTCCGCATCAGCCACCGCACTGAACACCGGCACCCGCAAGCGCGGCAAGTCGCGCATGGACCCCACCCGCAACAACACCGCCGCCGGCCTCGGGGCCTGGCTGCTCGCCCTGCTGTTCGCCGCCCCGGTCCTGTGGATGATCCTGACGTCCTTCCACTCCGAAACCGATGCAGCCACGAACCCGCCGTCCATCGCCGCAAACCTCACCCTGGACGCGTACCGGGAATTCTTCGGGGAAACGTCCGGCGTCAGCCCGTGGCCGTCGCTGATCAACTCCGCCACCGCCTCGATCCTGTCCACGGTCCTCGTCCTGGTGCTGGCCATCCCGGCCGCCTACGCACTGTCCATCCGGCCGGTGAAGAAGTGGACCGACGTGATGTTCTTCTTCCTCTCCACCAAAATGATGCCGGTGGTGGCTGCGATCCTGCCGCTCTACCTGTTCGCCAGAACCGTCGGTGCCCTGGACAACATCTGGTTCCTGGTCCTGATGTACACGTCCATGAACCTGCCCATCGCGGTCTGGATGATGCGGTCCTTCCTCGCTGAAGTACCGGTGGAAATGCTGGAAGCCGCCCAGATCGACGGCGCCGGGCTGCTCCTGACGCTTCGCAAGGTAGTTGCACCCGTGGCCATGCCCGGCATCGCCGCGACCGCCCTGATCTGCTTCATCTTCAGCTGGAACGAGCTGCTCCTGGCCCGGGTCCTCACGGGGGTGGTGGCAGGCACTGCCCCCGTTTTCCTCACCGGCTTCGTCTCGGGCCAGGGCCTCTTCCTCGCGAAGGTCTGCGCGGCCGCCGTCGTCATCTCGCTGCCGGTGCTGTTCGCCGGTTTTGCCGCCCAGGACAAGCTCGTCCAGGGCCTCTCGCTCGGCGCCGTGAAATAACTGGCACCTCCACTTTCGAATTCGTAGAAGGAGTACTCCCATGACCACCCCAACCACCCATTCCCCCGCTACCAGCCTCGATGCCCCCGCCGTCAGCCCCGAACGCCCCACCACCATGCGCGCCTCCGTCCTGAAGCGCCAGGGCGAAATGGCGATGGAAACCCTGCCCGTTCCGCAGCTCGACGCCGACCAGGTCCTGGTGCAGGTCGCCGCCGTAGGCGTCTGCGGCAGCGACGTCCACTACTACGAACACGGCCGGATTGGTGACTACGTGGTGGACCACCCGCTCATCCTCGGCCACGAACTCTCCGGCCGGATCGCCGCCGTCGGAAGCGCCGTGGATCCCGCCCGCATCGGTAACCGGGTCGCCGTCGAACCCCAGCGCCCTTGCCGCAAGTGCAAGCAGTGCAAAGCCGGGCGCTACAACCTCTGCCCGGACATCGAGTTCTACGCCACCCCGCCGATCGACGGCGCCTTCGCCGAGTACGTGACCATCCAGTCTGACTTCGCCTTCGACATCCCGGACAGCGTCAGTGACGAGGCGGCCGCGCTCATCGAACCGCTCTCTGTGGGTCTTTGGGCCTGTGAGCGCGCCGAGATCAAGCCCGGTAGCCGGGTCCTGATCGCCGGTGCCGGCCCCATCGGCATCATCGCAGCCCAGGCCGCCCGGGCCTTCGGTGCCACGGAAATCTACATCACGGACATCGCCGAAGACCGGCTGGACTTCGCGCTCCAGCACGGGGCAACGCACGCGCTCAACGCCAAAACGGACAGCGTGGAAGGGCTTGACGTCGATGCGTTCATTGACGCATCCGGCGCCCCGCAGGCAGTCCGTTCCGGCATCAAGGCAGTGGGCCCGGCCGGCCGCGTGATCCTGGTGGGGCTCGGGGCGGACGATGTGGAACTCCCCGTTTCGTTCATCCAGAACCGGGAGATCTGGCTCTCCGGCGTCTTCCGGTACACCAACACCTGGCCGCTGGCGATCCAGCTGATCGCCGACGGAAAAGTGGACCTGGACATCCTGGTGACCGGCAAGTTCAGCCTCGCCGAGTCTGAAGAAGCGCTGAAAGCCGGCAAGCAGGCGGGCCAGCTCAAGGCCGTCGTCTACCCGGGCCGCTGACCATGATCACCGTCATCGGCGAATCGCTGGTGGACATCATCAGCGACCCGCACCGGGAGCTGCCTCCCCAGGGAACTTCTACGCAGGCGCACCCGGGCGGGAGCCCGCTGAACGTGGCGGTGGGCGCTGCCCGCCTCGGCCTGGCGACCACGCTCGTGACGCACTACGCCGACGACCCCTACGGCGATGTGATCGAAGACCACCTCAACACCAATGGCGTCACGGCGATCAGGGGCGGCAGCGCACCGACGTCGACGGCGACAGCCACGCTCAGTCCCGACGGCGCCGCCACCTATGCGTTCAACATCAGCTGGGACATCAACGGGGCAGCCCTTCCCGCCCTTGAAGCCGTGCAGCGTTCCCACCATGTCCATACAGGCTCCATCGCGGCCGCCGTTGCTCCAGGAGACCAGGCCACGCTTGCCCTCCTGGCGGGAGCGGGGGAGCACGCGAGCATCAGCTACGATCCGAATTGCCGCCCCGGGATCGGCCCGGATGTGGCTGCGGCACGCGGGCAGGCGGAACGCTTCGTGGCCGCCAGCGACATCGTCAAAGCCAGCGATGAGGACCTGGCCTGGCTCTACCCGGACCGGACGCCGGAGGAGACCGCTTCAGCATGGCTGGAACTCGGGCCGGCAGTGGTGGCCATGACGCGAGGCGCCGAAGGTCCGGTCCTCCTTTCCCGCCACGGCAGGGTGGAGCTGGCAGCCGAACCCGTCGCCGTGGCAGACACCGTAGGCGCCGGCGACTCTTTTATGGCCGCGCTCATCTCCGGCCTGGACCAACTCAAAGCACTTGGAGTTGCCGGCCGGCCGCGGCTGCAGGCCCTGACCGTAGAGGACCTGCGGACGCTCGCCGCCTACGCCAACCGCGCGGCGGCGATCACCTGCTCCCGTCCGGGGGCCAACCCGCCGGACGCGACCGAACTCGGTCCGCTGGCTCTCCCAGCCGCGGTCCTGGAAACGTCAAGCGAAGGATACTTCGAACCGCTGCACGCTTGCCCGGCGGCCCGTGCTGATGCTCGGAACCGCGACTAAAGCCGTTCAGGACTGAGCGGTACGTGACAGGGGGAAGTCCCACCGGCACGTACTGTTGGCGGCATGGTCTTCCCATCACTCCAGCTGGCAACGATTCCCGCCGGCACCGTGGAGTTGCACGATGCACGGTCCGGTTCCAGCCGGGAGGTCGCGCTGCTGCCGTTCGAGATCGGACGGACCCCGGTCACGTGGGCGGACTGGGCTGCGGTCTTCGACGCGGCAGATCGACCCGGTACGTCACCTAACCTGCCCGCACATCCGGTGACCTGGTTTGAGGCAGTGCAGTGGTGCAACGAGGCATCTGCCATGGCCGGGCTCAGTCAGGCTTACCAAATCCGCGACCGCAAAGTCCTCTGGGAGGTCGACGCCGACGGGTTCAGGCTGCCCACGGAGGCAGAGTGGGAGTGGGCCTGCCGTGCCGGGACCAGCGGACCGATCTACGCGCTCCTGCGGGACATTGCGTGGACGGCGGCCGATCAGGTGGACGGCCCCCAAGAGGTTGCGCACAAGGCACCGAACGCGTTCGGTGTCTTCGACATGATCGGCAACGTCTGGGAGTGGTGCTGGGACTACGCCGATACCGCCCGCTATGGCGATTACCGGAGCCTTCGCGGCGGAGGCTGGGCCGACCCCGAGTGGAGCTCCCGGTCATCAGTCCGCCGGGGCAGTGCGCCGGACGCGGTCCTGGAGGACGTCGGGTTCAGGGTGGCTCGCGGGCCGGTGGGTGAATCCGGCGCCCAGACCGCACAAGGCTGGTCGGCGGCAGCCGACCAGCGCAGGGCCGGCATCCGTGGCCCGCGTCCGGTCGGATGGACACCGCTGCGGGACTGATCGGAGAACGGGATCAAGGGAACGGGACTGATCGGAGAACGGGACCAGGAGAACGGGACTGATCGGAGAACGGGACCAGGAGAACAGGACTGATCGGAGAACGGGACCAGGAGAACGGGACCCGGAGGACCGGACCAAACGACGACGGCGGGGCCACCGAAGAGGACCGGTTGCACTCCGTGACGTTGGACTCCGTTTCCGCCTGCGGGGATTCCCGGTATCGTGTGGTGATGGTGCGCAGCTTGGCTGATATCGGGGCAGAAGGTGTCCTGCTCGTGGGAGCCGGCCGCGCCATCTTGCTGCAGATCGCGAACCCGGCCGTGGGGCACGGCGTGGCCGAGCACAGCGACTTCGCTGGCCGCCCGCTCCAGCGGTTCCGTTCCACCGTCACGTACGTGTACGCCGTGGTGTACGGGACGGAGGACCAGATCGCGGCCGTTCGCCGCAGCGTGAACCGCGCGCATGTCGCCGTCCGCCGCCGGCCGGATGCCGGTTCCCCCGGGTACAGCGCGTTCGACGCACAGGCCCAGTTGTGGGTGGTGGCAACACTGTACGACACCGCGGTGATCATCTACGAGAAGATCTACGGCCAGTTGGACGACGAGACAGCCGATCTCATGTACCAGGACTACGCGCGGATTGGGACCGTCCTGCAGCTCCCGGCGGAGCTGTGGCCGGCCGACCGTGCAGCTTTCAGAGCGTACTGGGATGCACGCGTCCAGAATCTGGAACTCGACACCGTCACAGCCCGGGTAGGCCGCCAACTCCTTTACCCGCCCGCTGGCCCCCTCTGGCTCCGGATGAGCATGCCGCTGATCCGGTTCATCACCGCAGGTCTGCTGCCCGCCCACCTTCGGAGCGGCTACGGACTGCCGTGGAGTGACCGCCACAGCCGCCTGTTCGACCGAACCACCCGCTGGTCCGCGGTGCTGTATCCGCGGCTGCCGCGGGTAGTCCGGCACTGGGTCAAGGACTACTGCCTCGGCCGGCTCCGCACAACTTAGGAAGGTGCTGAGCGAAAGAAGGTGCCGGGCAGGAAGCGCACCGGGCATAGAACGCGCCCGGCAACGAACGCCCGGAGAGTTTCAGGCTTCGCCGCGGCGGAGCAGCCTCCCGGTGGGCGTCTGCCCGTCCACTAAGCTGCCGCGCAGGTAGGTTGCGCGGACGACGCCGGAGAGCGCCTTGCCGTCGTAGGGCGTGATCGGGTTCTTGTGCTTGAGCGTGGAAACGTCTACCACGAAGGCCTCGTCGGGCGCGAAGATGGAGAAGTCCGCGTCGTAGCCGAGGGCCAGTTGGCCCTTCATGTGCAGCCGCGCGAGGGCGGCGGGCTTCTCCGCCATCCAGGACACCACCTGTTCCAGGGCTATGCCGCGGTGCCGGGCTTCGGTCCAGATCAGGGAGAGCCCCAACTGCAATGAGGAGACGCCGCCCCAGGCCACGGCGAAGTCGCCGTTTTCAAGGTCTTTCAGGTCCAGGGTGGAGGGGGAGTGGTCCGAGACGATGCAGTCGATGGTGCCATCCTGCAGGCCCTGCCACAGCAGCTCGCGGTTGGCGGCTTCGCGGATGGGTGGGCAGCACTTGTACGGGGTGGCGCCGTCGGGAATTTCCTCGGCCGTGAGCGTGAGGTAGTGCGGGCACGTCTCCACGGTGAGGTTGACGCCGTCGCGCTTTGCGGCTGAAACGGTGGGAAGCGCGTCCGACGACGAGAGGTGCAGGATGTGTGCGCGGGCGCCGGTCCGTCGGGCCCGCTCGATGACCTCGGCGATCGCCTTGTTTTCGGCTCCGCGGGGGCGGGAGGCCAGGAAGGTTGAGTAATGGACACCGCCCGGGCGCGGGGCACTCTCGATCGCCTGCGAGTCTTCAGCGTGGACGATCAGCAGGGAATCAAAGGACTTCAGCTCGGCCATGTCCGCTTCCATCTCCGCTGGCTCAAGGGGTGGGAACTCGTCCACGCCGGAGGGCAGCAGGAAGCACTTGAAACCGAAGACGCCTTCATCATGCAAAGGACGCAGGGCAGCCATGTTCCCAGGGACCGCGCCGCCCCAGAACCCGACGTCCACAAAGGCCTGGTGCTCGGCCACCTCGCGCTTGAGCTTGAGGGCATCCACGGTGGTGGTGGGCGGGATCGAGTTCAGCGGCATGTCGATAATGGTGGTCACCCCGCCAGCCGCGGCGGCGCGGGTGGCTGAGGCGAACCCTTCCCACTCGGTGCGGCCTGGCTCGTTGACGTGGACGTGGGTGTCCACGAGGCCGGGGATCAGGGTTTCGTCGTCGGCGAGCTCGGTGAGTTTAGCGCCAGCGAGGCCTTTGTCGAGCGGTTCGATGGCAACGATTTTCCCGCTGCGGACCCCCAGTTCGCAGGCCCTGATGCCGGACGTAGTGAGGATCCGCTTGCCACGGATGACAAGGTCAAAACGTTCCTTCGACATAGAGATCCTCCCCTGTGTGCTCATCCTAGGTCCCTCCGGGGAGATGGCACAGTGAGGAGCCAGGGGCGTGCGCCCCTGGCTCCTGCCCGCGTGGATCGTTTTGTGAACACTCCACGCGGATGTTGAGCGACGTGCCTTAGTAGCGGCTGCTCTTCTCCCACCGGGTCCAGTCAGACCAGTGTCCCCTCTCGTCCGCGACACGGAATGAAACGAGTTGGTAGACGTCGTTTGAACCCCGATGGTCAGCGTGGTCAACACTGTGGATGGTCCGGGAGTGGTCGCGCCAATCGAAACTCTCTTTGAAGTAAGAGCTGCCAAGGAAATCGTCGTTGTGGCGGCCGCGCTCGTCTTCGTAGCGTAGTTGACGGATCTGGACCGTCTTCCCGCCTTTGCAACTTACGTCGATCCGGAAGTCGAACCTGTCGCCGCGAAGGTCGGTCGGATGGCGGGGCTCGACGGTACAGCCGTTCCGGCTTGTTTCGGCCTGGGCCGGTGCAGCCATTGCCACGGAACCCCCGAGCATACCTACCGACAGGACCGGAACCAGGGCGATCCTTGCCCGGGTCGAGCGGGTTTTCATAGTTGGAGTGATGGACATTTTTTTGCTCCTGTAAGGATGCGTTGCACATTTTTGGACAGCGCTGCACGGACGCGACTGAGCGTGACTGGTTTTCGTCAGTGTGGCGGCCGCAGCCTGCCCGTCCCATTTTTCAAACAGCACGCCCCGAATGAGCGGGGGCTTCACTCCGGATTCGAAATTAATGTTGGGATCCGGTACTTAAATGCTCCGCCTGTGTTTGCCCGGGCGCTAGGGGAGCCGGTACTTATTTGCCGGTTTTCGATTCAGGTGAGGCGGACCTGCCTGTTGACGTCTTTGTACAGCAGGTAGCGGAACTGGCCCGGCCCGCCGGCGTAGCAGGCCTGCGGGCAGAAGGCGCGCAGCCACATGAAGTCCCCGGCCTCCACTTCCACCCAGTCCGCATTGAGCAGGTACATGGCCTTCCCCTCCAGGACGTACAGGCCATGCTCCATCACGTGCGTCTCCGGGAACGGGATCACTCCGCCCGGCTGGAACGTCACGATGTTCACGTGCATGTCGTGGGCCAGGTCGTGGGGGTCCACGAAGCGGGTGGTCTTCCATGCACCCTCGGTGCCGGGCATTGCGACGGCTTCGACGTCCGAGTCGCTGGTGACGAAGGACTTGGCCTCGTAGCCCTCCAACCGCTCGTAGGCCTTGCGGATCCAGTGGAAGGAGACGATGTCGGCCGAGACGTTCTCCAGTCCCCAGGTGGAACCGGCGGCCAGGTAGGCGTAGCCGCCTGCGGCGAGCTGGTGGAGTTCGCCGTCGAGGGTCAGGTTGACCGTCCCCTTGGTGACGAAGACGACGCCTTCAACACCTGCCTCAAACTCGGCTTTGGGCGCGCCGCCGCCCGGGCCGATTTCCACAATCAGCTGCGAGAACGTGGTGGCGAATCCCGAGATGGGCCGGGCGATAATCCAGGACCGGGTGTTGGAGAAGCCCGGCAGGTTGCTGGTCACAATGTCGGTCATGACGCCCTTGGGGATGACCGTGTAGGCCTCCGTGACGATKGCSCGTTCCGTGGTGAGGTGGGTCTGTGGCGGCAGGCCGCCCGGGGGGTAGTAGTACTTGCCCATGGTTGGAGCCTTCCTTACTTCGAGGTGGACTGTGACGTGGAGACGTGCTGCGACGTGGAGGCGGATTGTGCGAGCCGCGGGTGCGCCAGTGCGGTCAGCTGGGAAAGCTCGACGCCGGCGAGCACCTGGACTTCGTCCGCGCCGACGGCGCCGCACTGGACGCCGCGCAGCACGAAGGCTGCCAGCGCCCGGGCGGTGGCGGGTTCGTCCATGACGCCGCCTTCGGTCTGCTCCACGTAGTTCCGCAGCCGGGCCGCGGCAGCTGGGAGTCCCTTGCGGTAGAAGGCGTAGGTGGCGGAGAAACGGCTGGGCAGCTGGGCCGGGTGCAGGTCCCAGCCCTGGTAATAGCCGCGCTCCAGGGATCGCCGCACCAGCCGGCCGTGCAGCTTCCACGCATCCTCGACAGCGTCGCCCACCGGGATGATGTTGGTGGAACCATCGGACAGGCGGATTCCGGTACCGGCCACCGCGAGCTGCATGACTTCCTTGGCGAAGTCGGCCACGGGATGTTCCATGGACTGGTACTCCGCTGAGATCTGCAGGGATGCCGAGTAGTCGTACGTCCCGTAGTGCAACCCGCTGATGCGGCCGGGAACAGCGTGCGGTAGCTGCGCTACCGGCGAGGTTCCCTCCGGCCCGAGTATGAGCTGGGGCGTTTCCACCTGGACCTCGAACCGCAGCCGGCCTGCACGGAGCGAGTGCACCTGCTCCAACCGGGACACAGCGTAGTCCATGGCCTGCACCTGGGCGACGGTGGTGACCTTGGGCAGGGTGAGGATCAGGCCCTCCGGGAGTTCACCGGCTGAGGCCAGTCCGGAGACGAACAGGTCCAGGGTCCGCAGGCCACGTGCTCTCGTGGGTGCCTCGAAGCACTTGAACCGGATCCCGATGAACGGCGGCGCCGTGCCAGCGGCGACGGCCGCGGCCACCGCGTTGGCGGTAGCAACGGCGTCGGCGTCTTCTGCCTCGTCACCGCGGTGGCCGTAGCCATCCTCGAAGTCCAGGCGGAGATCCTCGATGGGCTCCGACGCCAGCTTCTCTACCACCCGTGAGGCGACTGCCGCAGCCAGTTCGGCGTCCTGGCCCAGCAACCGACCCAGACGGGCCACGCCGCCGTGTGCTGCCGCCGTCGCGAGCGCCTGCGCGCCCCAGTCTGCCGCGAGCGACGGCGTAAACCGGTCGGCGGGGACGTAGACGCTGTGGACGGGCTGGCGGGAGCCGTTGTCGCCCGGGTAGTTCCGCTCCAGCAGGTGGTCGGTGGCCGCCAGTTGGGCATCGATGTATGCAGTGTCCGCCGAGGACAGCGCAGGAGTGGGGGACACCGCCATGCCTTAGTCCACCAGTTCGTACGCGGGTTCGGTGAGGAAATCGGTGTAGTCCTCGGACAGGCAAATGTTTTTGATCAGGTGGCTGGCCGGCTCGTAGTAGCCCACGAACGCTTCCTCACCGACCTCAGTGCGGAGCCGTTCCGTTTCCTCGCCCAGGATTTGATCCACCAGTTCCCGGGTCACGGTGTTTCCCGTGTCAGCCAAGACGGACTTGTTCCGGATCTGCTGCCACACCTGGGAACGGGAAATCTCCGCGGTGGCGGCGTCCTCCATCAGGTTGTGGATGGCCACCGCACCGTTGCCGGACAGCCAGACGGCGGTGTAAGCGACGGCGACGTACAGGTTGAGGCGGAGTCCCGCCTCGGTGACCTGGCCGCCGGCCGAAGCGATGTCCAGCAGCTGCTCCGCGGTGACGGAAACTTCCGGACGCTGTTTATCCAGCTGGTTGGGGCGGCCGCCCTCTTCCGGGTTGCCGAGTACGCCGTCGAACACCTCCTGGCAGGTGGGGACGAGGTCGGGGTGGGCCACCCAGGAACCGTCGAACCCGTCGTTGGCCTCGCGGGTCTTGTCCGCGCGGACCTTCGCGAAGGCGGCCGCGGTGACGTCGGGCTGCTTGCGGTTGGGGATGACACTGGCCATGCCACCCATGGCGAACGCGCCGCGCTTGTGGCACGTCTTGACCAGCAGTTCGGTGTAGGCGCGCATGAACGGTGCGGTCATGACCACGGAGGCGCGGTCCGGGAGCACAAATTCTTCGCCGGCGTCGCGGAAGTACTTGATGATGCTGAACAGGTAGTCCCAGCGGCCGGCGTTCAGGCCCGAGGCGTGGTCCCGCAGTTCGTACAGGATCTCGTCCATCTCGAAGGCGGCCGGGATGGTTTCGATCAGCACGGTGGCGCGGATGGAGCCCTGCGGGATGCCGAGGAAATCCTGCGCGAAGACGAAGACGTCGTTCCAGAGCCGGGCCTCAAGGTGGCTCTCCATCTTGGGCAGGTAGTAGTACGGGCCCTGGCCATTCTTTATGAGCTGTTGGGCCACGTGGAAGAAGTGCAGGCCGAAGTCCACCAACGCGCCGATGGCGGGTTCGCCGTCGATCAGTACATGTTTCTCCCGCAGATGCCAGCCGCGAGGCCTGACTACCACCACCGCCAGCGGGGCGTCCGTGCGCAATGTGTACGCCTTGCCCTCGGGCGAGGCGTAGCTAAGCGTGCCCCCGGCGGCATCGCGGAGGTTCAGGATGGCGTCAATGACGTTGCCCCACGTCGGCGTGCTGGCATCCTCCAAGTCAGCCAGCCAGACCTTGGCACCGGAGTTCAGGGCGTTGATGGCCATCTTGGCGGGTGACGCGGGCCCGGTCATTTCAACCCGGCGGTCCTGCAACGGTGCAGGTGCCGGGGCAACCCGCCAGTCACCGTTGCGCACGTCCTGCGTTTCCGGCAGGAAATCCAGCTTGCCGGTATCCGCCACCCGCTGCCGCTTCACCCGGCGGGCGGCAAGCAATTCCTGGCGGGTGCCGGCGAAACGCTGGTGGAGTTCCTCGATGAACGCCAGCGCCTCGGGAGTGATGATCTCCTCCGCACGGTCGATTGGCTGGGAATCTGTCACGGTGATGGCCATTTCTGGTCCTTTCGATGGCTGTGGGGCAGCCTGTGGGGCGGGCGGGTCAGGCGGATCTGTTGGTGAACCTAGCAGAAGCCGGCGATGCCGGACCAGGCCGTCTCAGCGGGGATGGCATCCTCGCGCTGGACTGTGGCCTCGATCAGGCCGTAGGGCCGGTCTGCCGCGAAGAAGACCTCGTTGGGGTTATCGAGGCCGAACGGCGAGAGGTCCACCAGGAAGTGGTGCTTGTTGGGCATGGAGAACCTGATCTCGTCGAGCTCCTGGTGGGCTTCCAGAACCTTGGTGCCCATGTCGAACAGGGTCTGCTGCAGGGCGTGGGAGTASTTCTCCGTGAAGGCTTCGAGCAGGAGGGCCTTGATGTCCGCGTAGCTCTTGTTGAAGTCCAGGCCGCTGAAGTCGGTCCCGGTCTTGAAGCGCCAGCGGGCGGAAACATCGGTGGCCAGGATGCGGTCGGTGGTTTCCGGGAGAGTGGTGTATTTGTCCTTGGCGAAGCCCACAAAGCCGGACTGGGTGGACTTCAGGACGGTGAGGTCCTGGAGACCGGAGATCAGGTGGGTGGCGGCGCCGTCGCGGACCAGGACGGCAGTGCGGACTTCCTGGCCGTTGCGCACGAAGGAGTGGTGATGGCCGGAACCGTGGGCCTGGATGCGGTCCCAGCTGTAGGACTCTGCTTCCCAGCGGCCGCCGGTGACCCAGTCGAAGCTGGACGTGAAGTGCTCGCCCAAGCGGAGGAGGAAGGCCTCGGGGGAGCCAATGCCGTCACGGGCAAAGGCATAAATGGTGTTCTTTTGAGTGTCCGTGGCCACCACGTGGGCGTTGTCGCCTTCAAGGTGGGCCGCCTCGAAGTCACCGCGGAGCTGCGACGTGACGTTCAGGTCCTCGATTTCGTGGCGGCGGGTGTCGCGGGTTATCTTCACGACCCGGACTTCGGCCTTTCCGTACTGGTTCTGGCCGAGGACGATGTTGCTGCTCATGTTCAGATTCCCCACTTCATACGTTATTTCCTGGCGCTGACGGACGGGCTGGTTGGCGGGACGGCTGGCGTGCGGACTGGCGGGACGGCTGGCGGCAGAGCCTGGAGCAGGCGGGCCGCGGCGCTCACGGCGATGACCGCCGGGGCTTTTCCCCTCACCTCGGGCAGCCCGATCGGGCACTGGATCCGGTCCATGTCCGACTCGCTAAAGCCTTCCGCCGCCAGCTTCTGCCGGAACCGTACCCACTTGGCACGCGAGCCGATCAGTCCCACGCTCCCCAAGTCAGCGCGGCGCAGCGCAGCATTACAGAGCAGGAAGTCCTCGGAATGGTCGTGGCTCATGATGAACACGTGCGCGCCCGCCGGAAGGTCACCCAGGAACGAGTCCGGAACCGGTGTGTGCACCGCGTGCACGTCCGCCACGCCGGCCGTCACGTCTGCCAGCCGTGCCGCGGCGAGCTGCTCTTCGCGGCTGTCCACCAGGTACAGGGTCATGGGCATCCGGGAGAGGATGCGGCCCAGTTCGTAGCCAACATGCCCGACGCCGAAGATCGCCACGGTGGGAAGGGAGAGGAAGGGTTCGAGCAGCACCCGAACCTTCCCTCCGCAGCACTGCCGCCCGTGCTGTGTGGCTGCATGCTCGTTGAGCGAGAACTCGGTGTTTTGGGGTGCAGTGACGCCGCTGGCCATCATGTCCCGGGCTTGGTCCACCACGGTGGCCTCGAGGTTACCGCCGCCGATGCTGCCCCAGCTGGCTTCGGCACCGACCACCATTTTGGCGCCGGCTTCCCGTGGTGCATGGCCGCGCACCTCGGACACCGTGGCCAGGACCCCGGGTAAACCCGCGGACCTCAAATGCTGCAGGGCTTCCAGCCAGTCCATGTCAGGGCGCTCCCGTCGTGACTGGTGGGGGCGTGACGACGGGCGGGGACGTCATGTCTGGCGAGGACTGGGCGGCCGGCGCCGCCGTCGTGACGGGCGGGCGGTCGCTGCCGTCAGGATTACCCGAAGCGGCGAAGACCCGCTCCAGCGCCCAGAACACTGCCTCAGGGGTGGCCGGAGTGGCCAGTTCCACGGAGCTGCCCGCCGGACCGAAAGCCGCAACTGCCTCCCGCAGGGCCTCGCGGACGCTGATGGCCAGCATGAGCGGGGGCTCGCCCACGGCCTTCGATCCGTAGACCACGCCGCTTTCGGTGGCCCGTTCGAACAGGTGGACGTTGAACTCCTCGGGCATCTCCGAGAAGCTGGGCAGTTTGTAGGTACTCGCCGACTGCGTGGTCAGCCGGCCGCGCCCTGCGCCGTCGGACACGTCCCAGCGCAGGTCCTCAAGGGTCAGCCACCCCGCCCCCTGCACGAAGCCCCCTTCAATCTGCCCAACGTCGATCAACGGCGAAAGGCTGTCGCCGACGTCGTGCACTATGTCTGCGCGCAGCTGTCGGTAGGCGCCCGTGAAGCGGTCCACCTCCACCTCGGTGACCGCCGCGCCATAGCTGAAGTACTTGAACGGCTCGCCCTGCATCCGGACGCTGTCCCAGTGCAGTCCCTCGGTCCGGTAGTACCCGGCGGCCCAGAGCGGGACCCGCTGGAAGTAGGCGTCGTGGACCACATCGGCGAAACTCAAGGCGCGGTCGTGGAACCCGATCCCCGTCACCATGCCGTCGTGGAACCGCACATCGTCCGGGTGGATGTTCAGCTTCCGGGCAGCCACCTCGGCCAGCCTCGAGCTGATCTGCTCGCAGGCGTTCTTGACGGCCCCGCCGTTCAGATCGGCGCCGGAGCTTGCCGCGGTGGCCGACGTGTTGGGCACCTTGTCGGTCCGGGTGGGAGCCAGCCGGATGAACGCGAGCGGAACGCCCAGCGCGGTTGCCGCCACCTGGCGCATCTTGGTGTGCAGGCCCTGGCCCATCTCGGTGCCGCCGTGGTTGATCAGGACGGACCCGTCCTTATAGACGTGGACCAGCGCGCCGGCCTGGTTGAACGCGGTGAGGTTGAAGGAGATGCCAAACTTCACGGGCGTTATGCCGAGTGCCCGCTTGATGTTCGGATGCGCTGCGTTGAAGGCCGCGATGCGCTCACGCCGCCGTGCCACGTCCGCGCGGTCAAGCAGCGACTGCCAGATGGCGGTCAGCCGTTCCGCATGGCGCACCGGCTGTCCGTACGGGGTGGCCTGTCCTGGCTCGTAGAAATTCCGACGGCGGAGCTCGCTTGGCTCGAGGCCCAACAACGGTGCGCAGCGGCCCAGGATGTCCTCGATCACGAGCATCCCCTGAGGACCGCCGAAACCGCGGAACGCCGTCTGCGACGTTTTGTTGGTCTTCGCGATCCGGCCGTGCACCTCGACATGGGGGATGTAGTATGCGTTGTCGATGTGGCACATGGCCCTCGCCAGTACCGGTTCAGAGAGGTCCAGGCTCCAGCCGCCGTCGCTGGTGAGGGTGGCCTTAAGCGCCTGGAGGCGGCCGTCGTCGTCGAATCCTGCTTCCCAGCGTGCGTGGAACGGGTGGCGCTTGCCGGTCATGGTGATGTCCTGGGTCCGGTTGAGGCGGAGCCGGACCGGGCGTCCGGTCAGGCTCGCGCCCAGGGCGGCGATGGCAGCGAAGCCGTGCGGCTGCATCTCCTTGCCGCCGAAGCCGCCCCCCATCCGCAGGCACTGCACCGTCACCTCATGGTTGTGGAGGCCCAGCACGTGCGCCACGATTTCCTGGGTCTCGGACGGGTGCTGGGTGCTGCAGTGCACAAAGACCTGCCCGCCCTCGTCGATGTAGGCCAAGGACGCCTGGGTTTCGAGGTAGAAGTGCTCCTGGCCGCCGAACTCGAACTCGCCGCTGAAGCGCCGGGCCGCGCTCGCCAAAGCCTGGTCCGGTTCACCCCGCGCAAGTGTCGGCTGGTTCCCCTGGAAGCTCCCGGCCGCCATGGCTTCTGTGAGCGTCAGGAGCGAAGGCAGCGCCTCATACTCCACCGCCACCTCCTCCGCACCCAGCCGTGCTGCCTCCAATGACTCGCCGAGGACCCAGCACACGGCCTGGCCGTGAAACATGACCTCGCCGGGGAAGAGGGGTTCGTCGTTCTTGGTGCCGGAATCGTTGACACCCGGAACGTCCGACGCCGTCAGCACCTTCACCACGCCGGGAACCTCCAGCGCGGGTTGGGTCTGCAGTCCGATGACCCTGGCATGGGCGTGCGGTGCCTGGACTGGCCAGGCGTGCAGGACATTTTGGGAGCGCACCACAAGGTCGTCGGTGTAGAGGGCCGTCCCGGTCACATGCGCGGCCGCGCTCTCGTGGGAAACCGGGACCCCCACCACGGGATTGACGGGACGTTCTGCAAGGGATTTCACGGCGCCACCTCCGCGGCGTTCTCGGCATAAAACTTCAGCAGGGCCTGCCTCAGCATGGCCGAACGGTAGAGCGCACTCGCGCGCATGTCATCGATGGGTGTGCCCTCGTCCGCCATCACGGCGGCCGCCGCGGTCACCGTGTCCGCGGTCCACGGCTGGCCCGTCAGTGCCTCTTCGGTTGCGGTCGCCCGAATCGGGGTGGCCGCCACACCACCGAGCCCCATCCGAACTGAAGCGACGACGCCGTCGGCCACCCGCAGCGCAATGGCGACCGACACGCTGGAGATGTCATCAAAGCGCCGCTTGGCGATCTTGTAGAACGCGGTGTTTTCGGCCAGGGGCAACGGAATCCGAACTGCGCGGAGCAGTTCCCCGGGTCTCCTGACGCTCTGCCGGTACCCGGTGTAATACTCCGCGAGCGGCACCTCACGCTCCCCGTTAAGGGAAGTCAGAACCACCCGCGCGTCCAAGGCGAGGAACGCCGGCGCGGCGTCGCCAATGGGGGACCCGGTGGAAAGGTTCCCGCCGAAGGTCGCCGCATTCCGGATCAAGCGGGAGGCGAACTGCGGAAACAGCTGGCTGAGAAGGGGCACCCGGCCGGCGAGGCCGCGTTCGGTCTCCGAGAGGGTGAGTGCTGCACCGATCTCAACCTGGCCGGCGTCGAACATCAAAGTCCGCAGCTCCTCCAGACGGTCGATGGCGAGGACCAGCGGCGGCCGGGAATGCCGAAGGTTCACTTCGACGCCGAGGTCAGTTGCGCCTGCGACCAGTTTTGCGTCCGGGTTCTGCTGCAGGGTGCGGAGGACTTCGTCCAGCGTTTGCGGGCGCAGGAACCGTGCGCCGTTCTCCGTTCGGGTGTGCTTCGCGGCCGGAGCCGGGCGGCTTTGCCGGGCCAGCAACGGGTCTGCGGCCGGCGGGTTCCCGAGTGCGTAGGCCGCATCCCTGAGGGGCCGGTAGCCGGTGCACCGGCAGAGGTTCCCGCTGAGGGCATGGAGGTCGAACCCGTTGGGGCCGCATTCGTGGTCGGTGGCGTGCCCTTCACCCACGGCGCCGGTCCCGGTGTCCTGCTGCACCTGCACCTGCGCACTGGCCTGCGCCGGGCTCCGGTCCGGGCGATAATACTCAGCCGCCATCGAGCAGATGAAGCCCGGAGTGCAGTATCCGCATTGGGACCCGCCCCGGTCTGCCATTTCCTGCTGGACGGGGTGGAGGTCTTCCCGGGCGGAGCCGGGCACGGACGCCGTGCCCAGGCCTTCTGCGGTGATGATTTCCTGGCCGTCGAAGGCCAGGGCGGGAGGCAAACACGCATTCACGGAGGTCCAGCGGCTGCGATGGGGCCCGTCAGGCCGGGCGACCAGGACGGCACAGGCCCCGCATTCGCCCTCGGCGCAGCCTTCCTTGGCACCGGTCAGGCCTTCGGCGCGCAACCAGTCAAGGAGCCGGGTATGCGGGCTGGCGCCGCTGCAGTCGCGGGGCCGCCCGTTGACCACTACCTTAATTCCGTCCATGCTCCATCCTTGCCGCGAGCACAGCGGAAAGCCAGAGCTCCGCCGCCGGCGTGTTCCGGACCCCTATAGTCGAGGGATGGAACAGCGGATTTTAGGCAAGACCGGACGTAAGGTCTCCATCGTGGGACTGGGCACCTGGCAACTCGGCGCCGATTGGGGCAATGTTGACCCGGCTCAGGCGCAGGCCATCCTGGCGGCATCTGTCGAAGCCGGCGTCACTTTCTTCGACACTGCGGACGTCTACGGAGACGGCAGGAGCGAGCAGGCCATCGGAAAGTTCCTCGCGGACAATCCCGGGCTGGACATCACTGTGGCAACAAAGATGGGCCGCCGCGTGGCCCAGCAGCCGGAGAACTACACCCTGGCCAACTTTCGGCAATGGGTGGACCGGTCCCGCAAGAACCTGGGCACCGACACCCTGGACCTGGTCCAGCTGCATTGCCCGCCTACGCCGGTGTACAGCAGCGCCGAAGTTTATGACGCCCTGGACACACTCGTTTCCGAGGGTGCCGTCCGCAATTACGGCGTCAGCGTGGAGCGCACCGACGAGGCGCTGGAAGCAATCCGCCATCAGGGAACCGCTTCGGTCCAGATCATTGTGAACGCGTTCCGGCTCAAGCCCCTGGACGAGGTCCTCCCCGCTGCGAAGGCAGCAAACGTGGGCATCATCGCGCGCGTGCCGCTCGCATCGGGCCTGCTCTCCGGCAAATACACGAAGGAAACCACCTTCGCCGAGAACGACCACCGGAACTACAACCGGAACGGGGACGCCTTTGACGTCGGGGAGACCTTCTCCGGCGTGGACTACCAAGTGGGCCTCAAGGCTGTGGCCGAGTTTGAACAGCTGGTCCCTGCCGGCGCCAGCACCGCCCAGGCGGCCATCGCCTGGATCGCGGCGCAGGATGGCGTCACCGCAGTGATCCCCGGTGCCCGCAACGTGGAACAGGCGACGGCGAACGCTGCCGCGGCGTCCGTGGGCATCACCGAAGAGTTCGACGACGGCGTCCGCTGGATTTACGACCACTACTTCCGGGCCGCCATCCACCCGCGCTGGTAGCTCAGCTGCCGCGGTACGTGGAATAAGCGAACGGGCTGAGCAGGAGCGGCACGTGGTAGTGCACCCCGGACTCCACCACGCTGAAGGTGAGCGTCACCTCGGGGAAGAACGTTTCGGTGCCGCTTGCTGCGAAATACTTTCCCGTATCAAAGGCCAGGCGGTAGGTTCCCGACGGTAGGCGCTCCGGCCCCAACTGCTTGATGCGTCCGTCCGAATCCGTCACGCCCCCCGCGATCCGGACCCAGCCGTCGCCGTCGAGCACGTGCAGGGATACCGCCACGTCCGCCGCCGGCTGCCCGGAGCCGGTGTCAAGTACATGGGTGGTGACGTGGGAGATGCTCATGTGCTGATCAGTCCTTCGAGTCGGAGCAGTGCGATTTCCCGCAACTGCTGGCCAATGATGGCTTGTTCCTCGTCGCCAGTGTGGGCGAGCCTGGTGTTGAGGGCGGCGAGGATCTCCGTGCGGCTGCGGCCGGCAGCGCGGATCAGGAAGACCTGCCCGAATTTCTCCTCGTACAGCCGGTTGCCCTCTGCCAGGGCCTCGGCGATGGCTTCGTCGGCCGCCCCCAGCCCCGCCTGTTCCGCCGTGGACAGTCTGGCTTCCCTGCTGTCGCCCTTCGCCCGCTCACCGATCCGCGGGTGGTGGGCGAGGGCCGCCCCGATTTCTGTCTGGGTGAAGGGGTGCGCTGCGGACCGGGCGGCCGCCAGGAGCGCTTCGGGACTGGAAAACGGCCGCCCGGAGGCGAGCTCGTCGATCCAGCGCCGGATGTCCAGGCAGGGGCGGAGATATTCGGCGGCCTCCGTGCGGCTAGCCGAGTTGAACTGTTCAAGCTGCATGAGACAGGTCCTCATATTTTGATGCGGGGTGTCAACCGGCCCTGCAATTTCAGGGCGGCAGTTTCCGACCCTGCGAGTGATTCAGACATACAGAGTCTCAATCAAGGTCGAATCTATATTTTTCAATTCTCAATTATTGACCTAGGGTTGCCGGTGTCGCGGACGTGATGCCAGGCACAACCGACGCCTGCTGCAATTGTCCGCCGCCCCAATTCCACGGCTGCCCGAGCCGCCAAGGCTAAACACGCCGAAAACACGTGAAAGAGAGTCACCGTTGACTAAAGCTGCCTATAACGTCCAGGACGTTATCGACAACACGCCCATGGGGGTGAAGCGCTGGTCCGTCATAGCCCTGTGCTTCGTGATCGCTTTGCTGGACGGTTTTGATACCCAGTCCATCGCCTTTATCGGCCCGGCCATTGCCGACGATTTCGGCCTGCAGGCCACCGACATGACCTGGGTCATCATGGCCAGCACCATCGGCATGTGCGCAGGTGCCATGACATTGGGCACGTTCGGCGACAGGATCGGCCGCAAGAAGACCATCCTGCTGGCACTGGTCCTCTTCGGCGTGTTCTCCCTGGCCGGAGCCTTCGCCCAGACGCTGGAGCAGATCATCGTCCTGCGGTTCCTGATCGGTCTCGGCATGGGCGGGGCAACACCGGCACTCCTGGCCCTGACGGCGGAGTTCAGCCCGAAATCCCGCCGCGGCACGTTTATGACCCTGGTGCTGCTCGGCCTGCCGGGTGGTGCGTTGCTTGGCGGTCTGGTGGCCGCGGCCTGGCTTCCCGTGATGGGCTGGCGCGGCATCTTCCTTGTGGGCGGCGTGCTTCCGTTGGCGCTGCTTCTGGTCTGCCTCAAGATGCTCCCCGAGTCCCCGGTGTTTCTGGCCACCAAGCGGACACCTGCCGCGCAGGCTGAGGCACGCAAAATCATGGCAGCCATCTCCGGGACGCCGGTAGATCCGGACGCTGAACTGGTTACCGAGGATAGGAAGGAAGAACGGAGCTCCATCTCCGCGCTGTTCTCCGCGAAGTACCGGATGGTCACCATTGCCGTTTTCGCCACCTATCTATTGAACTGGATCGCCTGGTACCTGCTGCTCCTCTGGATGCCCACAGCGCTGAAGACGCTGGGGCTCGCAGCTTCGCAGGCCGCTATGGGGACCGTGACCGTTAACGGCGCGTTCATCCTCTTCGCCATTCCGCTGTCCATGATTCTGCCGAAGGTCAACGCGCGAAAACTGCTGCTGGTCATGTTCGGCGCCGGGATCCTCGTGGCGCTGGGCCTGGGACTGGCTGGTTCCAACTTCGCCTTGGTCTTTATCCTGATCGGCCTGGCCGGCTTCGGCATAGGCGGCCAGCAGCTGGCCCTGAACTACCTGATCGCGAACGCCTACCCCACCCAGCTGCGGGCCACGGCCACCGGCTGGGGCATCGGAATCGGCCGCCTCGGCTCCATCGTGGGTTCAGCCCTCGGCGGGCTCATCCTCGCCGGGTTCGGTGCCTCCGGTTACTTCATGACCCTGGCTGTCCCGCTGGTCCTCGCAGCCCTGGCCACCTTGCTGGTGCGCAACTCGGTTGCCGCCGCCGCAGTGGAGGCTGAAAGCGATCCGGCGTCAGCGCTGAATCGCGAACCTGCCCTTTAGCGGGCGAAGACGCAGAAGCGCCGGCGCGGAAGGTGCCGCGCAACCCCAACGAGCAGGCAGCGCCCATCCTGTTTATGGCCTCCGATGATGCCAGTTACATCACCGGCACAGTCCTTCCGGTGGGTGGCGGCGGCCAGGACTAGCGCTCGTCTCTTGAGACACAAAACTGAAGCGGACGACGCCGGGGGTGCCGGCGTCGTCCGCTTCTGTTTGCAGTGTTACAGGTTTGCAGTGGTACCGAAGCTGCTAGTCCTCGTACATCGCGATGAAGCGGCCCACCACGCCGCCCTTGCGCAGCTTGTCGATTGCGTCGGGGATGTCCGCCTGGGTGATCAGGTTCATCGGCGGGTTCAGCTGCCCGGACTTCATCAGGGCGTAGAGGTTCTCGAGGTCTTCCTTGGTGCCCGACTTGGAGCCCTTGATCGAAAGCTGGTTGATGATCAGCGGGTAGGTGTTGATGGTGGACTCGAGGCGTCCCATGCCAACCTGCACCAGGGTGCCGAACTCGGCAAGCGTCTCGAGCGCGGCCGCCGTGGTGGTGCCGAAGCCGGCGTAATCAACAATCAGGTCCAGCTTCTTGTCCTTGAAAGCTTCGATGGAGTCCGCAACTCCGGCCAGGCCGATTTCGTCAGCGAGCTTCTGCGTCTCGGGATTCACCTCGGCGCCGTACACCTCTGCTCCGGCCAGCACGGCGACGCGGGCGCCGATATACCCGAGGCCGCCGAGTCCGATCACGCCGACCTTCATGCCGGCCTTGGCTCCGCCGACGGCCATGATGGCGTGGTACGCGGTGAGTCCGGCATCCGTTGCCATGGCGCCGAGTTCAAAAGTGACCTCGTCCGGCAGCTTGACCAGGTTGTCGTCCGTGGCGAGCAGCTTGGGGCCGAAGCCACCGTCCCACTTGCCGTAGCCGATGGCGTCACCGTCGCTCATGACGGGGGAGAGGCCCACGCGGTCGCCGATCTTCCAGTGGTCCATGCCTTCGCCGACCTCGGTGATGACACCGGCGTTTTCGTGGCCCATAGTGCGGGGGAGTTCGGGGAACAGCGGCATCCAGCCCGCGTCGTCAAGGGCAGTGACGTCGGAGTGGCACACGCCTGCGGCCTTGACGCTGACAACGACCTGGCCCGGACCGGTAGCCGGTTCCGCGACCTCGTTGAGTTCCAGTGGGTTGTTGGTGCCGCTGAACTGCCATGCCTTCATGGGGCATTCTCCTTCGTCGATCCATTGAATAACTTCATGCATATGCATGCACTAAGATCCACCATACCCCTCTTTTGGGCGGCGGGGCCCGCGATGTGACCCAACTATCACGCGGATTCCCCGGGCACAAAAAAGAAGCGGACGATCACTGGAACCCAGGGAGGTTCCGGCGGTCGTCCGCTTCTGTATTGGCGCGGAACCGTTTAGGCGGTGACGAGCTGACGGTCGTCGCTGCGGACGGTCAGTGTGAAGGTGTTGGGACCGCTGGCGTGGACCGCGATGCGGCATTTGGTGGTGTTCGCCTTGACCGAGAGGTCCTGCGCCGCGGCGTCGAGAGTGTGGTCAATGGAGGACCGGTCCCAGATTTTGAGGGATACGGAATGGCTGGATTCAAACGTCATTGTTAGTTCTTTCGCTCATGCAGTTGACGGCCGGGTCATCCTTGAATCGGCCGCATCCTCGTCGGTGAGGATTGCTGATTTAGAAGTGCGGGGCAACGAGGCCCCATAGCCATGGTTCACGGTGAGCCGGGGACTTGACAACCGTAGCGGCGAAAGTGTGATCGATTACACGTTCGTGTCGCATGCCTGTTACGCGACCGTTCGGCGTGCCGCGAACAGGACCGCCTGCAGCAGGTTGGCCTGCCGGTCCGGGAGGGGCCTGCCCTTCCAGGCGGCGTCCCCGGGAACCCGTTGACACCCCGTAGCACCGGGCGTATCGTACAACCAAATGGTTGTAGATAAGCTCAGTGATGCGGACGTGGACCGCCTCTTCCAGGCGCTTGCAGACGCTACCCGCCGGGACATCGTCCGGCGCGTGACCGTGGCGGAGTACTCCGTCTCCGGCCTTGCTGCGCTCTACGCCATGAGTTTCGCCGCCGTCCAGAAGCACGTGGCGGTTTTGGAGCGCGCTTCCCTGGTCACCAAGGAGAGGCGCGGAAGGGAGCAGATCGTGCGGGGCAACCACAACGGATTGCAGAAGGCCCGCCGGCTACTCGATGAGTATGAGGCGATCTGGCGGCAGCGCGCCGGACGGATCGCGGACATCCTGGCAGAAGGATAAGGAAGGTACGGCAATGCCTGTTATCAGTTCCACCAAGAATCTCGAGGCACTCAGCTTCTCCCTCGTCGCCGAGTTCGACGCCGCCGTCGAACGCGTCTGGCAGATCTGGGAGGACCCCCGCCAACTGGAGCGCTGGTGGGGACCGCCCACCTGGCCTGCAACGTTTAACGGGTTTGACTTCAAGCCCGGCGGAAAGGCCAGCTACGTCATGACCGGGCCCGAAGGCGAGAAGGCCGGCGGCTGGTGGAAGTTCACCGCCATCGAAGCCCCGCTGAAGCTCGAATTTGATGACGGCTTCGCGGACGACGACGGCGCCCCGGTGGACGCCCTCGGCATCACCCACGCAGCCGTGGACCTCGAGGACATCGGCGGCCGCACCCGGATGACCATCATGTCCACCTTCGAATCCGAGGAACAGATGGAGGAGATGGTCAAGATGGGCATGGAGGAGGGCATGAAGTTGGCGGCCGGCCAGATCGATGCCGTCCTCGCGGAGCACGCCCGAGCGGTGTAACAGCAGCTTTAACCGCAGGGATTGAGTCGGTTTAGCGGCGGCGGGGCGGTGGTGCAAGAATCAACATGAACCGCCGCCGTCGAGTCGAGGAGCGCCACATGTCCGAATTGCAGGATTATCTCAGCGAATGGGCCGAGCTGTGGGGCCGGGTCAGCGGGGCTGGGCCAGCCGCCGATGGTTCCGCTGTGCTCATCACAGCGGAAGCGGATGCCACCGCCGCGCGGGAGCAGGCGCAGGAGCGGGGGCTCTCGCCCATCGGCGAGCACGTCCTCCTGACTGCCATCACGGCCGAAGTTGCCGCAGCCCACGCCCTCCCGGAGGATGCCCAGGTGGCTTCGGCTCCCATGGGGGACTACGACGTCGCCGAGATCTCTGTGTTCGACCATCCTGTTTGCGGCGGGCGCATCAGTGTCGGCGAGGCTGCAGCGGTCATCGGCAACCTCCGCTTCGAAACGCCGCAGGACCGGGATGCTTACGAACCGGCTTTGCTTGCCACGCTCGCCGAGGAGGCCTTCCTCCATGGCGCCCACACGCTGATCCTCATCGTGGACCCGGACGAGGCGGACCGCTTTCTGGGGTCGGGATGGACGGCCGCCGGGCGTGTGCTGAGCTTCGGGCAGGCCTGACGGCGTGAAAGACGTAGGTGTGCAGCCGTGGGTGAAGAACTACCAGCCCGGGGTGCCGGCGGAGATTGAGCTGCCAACCGAGTCGCTGACGGCGATGCTGGAACGCTCCGTGGCCGAAGCCGGCACGGCTCCGGCGCTGGAGTTCTTCGGCCGGCGCACCAGCTACGCCGAGCTCGGAGAACAGGTGGACCGTGCCGCCGAGGGCCTCCGGCAGCTGGGTGTGCGGGCCGGCGACCGGGTGGCCCTGATCCTGCCGAACTGTCCGCAGCATGTTGTGGCCTTCTACGCGGTACTCCGCCTCGGCGCCGTGGTGGTGGAACACAACCCGCTGTACACCTCCCGGGAGCTCCGCCATCAGTTTGAGGATCATCAGGCCAGGGTGGTCATCGCCTGGGACAAGGCGGCCGCGGCTGTCCGGGACTTCCCGGCTGACATCGAGATCGACCACGTTGTCTCGGTCAACCTGCTGGCAGCGTTCCCCGCGCTGAAGCGCCTGGCGCTGGGCCTGCCCGTGGGGAAACTGCGCGAAACCAGGGCATCCCTGACCGCCCCGGCTCCCGGCACCATGCCGTGGAAGCAACTCCTGGGCCACGGCCGGATTGACCCGGCACACCCGCGGCCCTCGGTGGAGGACCTCGCGGTCATCCAGTACACCTCCGGGACCACCGGCAGGCCCAAGGGCGCCATGCTCACCCATTTCAACCTCTACGCCAATGCCCTGCAGGGGGAAGCCTGGATGCAGGGGGCCGAGTACGGCAAGGAAGTCTTCTACGCCATCCTGCCGATGTTCCACGCCTTCGGCATGACCCTCTACCTCACGTTCGGCATCCGCAAGCAGGGCCTGCTGGTGCTCTTTCCCAAGTTCGACACCGATCTGGTGCTCGCCGCCATGAAGAAGTCACCGGCCACCGTCTACTGCGCCGTCCCGCCGATCTACGAGCGCACCGCGATGGCGGCCAGGGAAAAGGGCGTCTCCCTGCGCTCTTGCAAGTACTGCATCTCCGGGGCCATGAACCTGCCGGACCATGTGGTGGAGCTCTGGGAATCCGTGTCCGGGGGCCTGCTGGTGGAGGGCTATGGCATGACCGAATCCTCGCCGGTGGCGCTGGGCAATCCTTTCCACCCAAGCCGGCGGCCGGGGACCATCGGCGTGCCGTTCCCGTCCACGCTGATGAAGGTGGTGGAAGTGGACGACCCCGCCACGGAGGTTGGGCCCGGCCAGCAGGGGGAGCTGCTCATTAAGGGCCCCCAGGTATTCCGGGGCTACTGGAACAACCCGGAGGAAACGGCAAAGACGCTGACTGCGGACGGCTGGCTGCGGACCGGCGACATTGTCACGGTCGATGCGGACGGTTTTGCCACGGTGGTGGACCGGGCGAAGGAGCTGATCATTACCGGCGGGTTCAACGTCTCACCCAGCGAGGTGGAGTCCGTCCTGCGGCTCCACCCGGATGTGAAGGACGCCGCCGTGATCGGTAAGCCGCTGGAACGGGGCGGCGAGCTGGTGGCCGCAGCCGTTGAGCTTGAACCCGGCACAACACTCGATGAAGAAGCCCTCCGGGCCCATTGCCGGGAACATCTGGCCGGCTACAAGGTGCCGCGCCGGATTGTGGAAATCAAGGACATGCCCCGCTCGATGCTCGGCAAAATCCTCCGAAGGCAGGTCCGGGATCAGGTGCTTCCGGAGCTTTAAGCAACCGGAACCCACGTCTCTGGGGACCGGGGCTCAAGTCTTCATGACATAAAGTAAGGGCACGACGCCGGGAAGTCCCGCGCGTCGTGCCCTTGGCTTTTGTTCGTGGTTTTACTTGGTGACCGCGAGTCCGGTGTCCCAGTTGAAGTCGGCGAACGCGGGGTTGGCCTGCATGGTCATGAGGACGAACTGGAAGCCCTCGAGTTCGCGGGAGCGCTTGAGCGGACCCACCACCAGCGGGCGCATGCCGGCGGCGCTGACGAAGCTGCTGACCGCCTGGTTGGCGTCCGTGTTGTCACCGGCGATGAAGACGTCCAGCGGCTGGCCGGCGGACTCGCCTGCCACCAGCGTGCCGGCGAAGGTGGTGTTGAAAGCCTTGACCACGTTGGCTCCGGCCGGGGCCAACGCTGCGATTTCTTCGGCGGCCGAGGAGCCGGGCTCCACCACCAGGGAATCGAAGGTTTCGAAGTTGACCGGGTTGGTGATGTCCAMGATGGTCTTGCCGGTGAGTTGCTCGCCGTACGCGGTGACCACTGATTTGGCGGCGTCGAACGGGACCGCCAGGATCACGATGCCGCCCTGCGGCGCGCTCGCCGTGGTGCCGGACGTGACGTTTGCTCCGAGTTCGTTGGCCAGTGACTGCGCCTTGGCGGCGTCCTGGCCGAGGATCTCGACGTTCTTTCCTGCTGCGAGGGCGCGGGTTGCGATGCCGCGGGCCATGTTGCCGTTGCCGATGATCGTGATGTCAGTCATGGTGGTCTTCTTTCCGAAAAGGCGGGCGAGGAGGGTTTTCATCAGATTCTGTTCTGCTGGAGGATTACTACTTGAAGCTACAACTAAATATATGCCCATTAAGTTGAAGTGTCAAGTATTTCTTCAGCAAACTTCCAACCCATTTGCCGCGTATGCCGCTCGTGCTTCGGGGCCGTGCAGGAATTCGCGCAGCGCCGCGGTTCCGGCGGCCCTGGATGCGGTGCCCAGCGCCGTCGAGAAATATGTGTATTCCTGAATGGCCTCCGGAAGCGGACCAATGATGGTGGCCTCCGGAACGAGGATCAGCTCACTGAGCTGGTGGATGGCGAGGTCCGCGCGGCCATCCAGCAATGCCGCCGCAGTCGGCCCCGAATCAACCACGGTGGCCTTGGCTGTGACCTGCTCCGCAATCCCCAGCCGTTCCAGCAGTCCGGCGAAGTAGATGCCGCTGGGTCCGCTGCGGGAGTAGGCCACCGAACGGGCGCTGGTCACCGCGTTGATGAACGCGTCCACCGTGCTGATGTCCGGAGCCGGAGTGTCCGGCGGAACTGCCACGCCCACTCCCGTCCGGGCGACGGGCCTGGTGTCCGTCACGATATCCGCTGCGGCAAGGCCGGCCAGGGTGCCCGCGATTCCCACGATCACGTCCGGACGGGCGCCGGACTCGATCCTGGTCAGCAGCCGGAACGTGGGCTCGAAGACCGCCTCGACGTGGGGGCCGCCCGCCGTGCTGTATGCGGGAAGGATGGTTCCCTCCATGGCCTGTTTGAGCGCAAACGCGCAGAACAGCGAGAGGGGCCGGGAGTCGTGGCTGGCAGCTGGAGTATCCATCGGGGTCCTAGGGGTAGTCAAAGCGGTACGCGAGTTAAAGCAGTGCGTGCTCCCTTAAGACTTACCCTGCGGTAGCCCGCGCTGCGATTTATGAAGGCGGCCTTTGGCGAGCCATCGAACGCCGGAGCCCTGTGATCATTGCACTAACCTGTGGATGCGGCTCGGCTGGACCGTTGACCGTGAAGCGTCGCTCGATCTCATGGTGGACAACCGGTGTTTCCTGCTGGCTGCATAGCCGTGCCTGCGCCGCCCCTATGCTTGGGGGATGGCAAGTGTTGACCCCCCTGAACAGCAGACCAGCCCCGCAGCGCACCGGGATCTGGCCGTCGCCATCCTTGATGTTTCCTTTGAAGTGCGGCGCAAATCCCACGAGGGCACCGGCGTCCTGCCGCTGTCAAGTGGACTTCTTGACATTGTGCGCGTCATCGAGCGGCACCCCGGCATTACGGTGGCTGAAGTGGCAGCGCGGCTGGGGCGGCAGCTGAGCAACGTGAGTGCGCAACTGCGGGAACTGGTAGCCCTGGGGCTGGTGACCCGCACCCGCGACGCGGCCGACAAGCGGTACGTGGTGCTGCACCCCACGCCCGAAGCCCTGCGCATCAGGACTGTCCTGGAGGGGGCATGGGCTGAGGCCCTGGCGTCGGCCAGCTCCAGGCTGCTGCCGGCGGAACAGGCGCAGATAGCTGCCAGCCTGCCCGCCTTGGAACGGCTGGCCTGCATCCTGGCAGAACCCGAGTAGGCTGCCGGGCGCTGTCGAGCGTGGGCGCTGAAGTAGTTATGCTTGTATAAGTATTACTACTTCAAAGGGATGGAAACAGCCGTGGCGACTCAGCTGGCAAGTGCGGAGACTGAACAAAAAATAAGCGGGAAAAGCGGGTGGGGGGCATTGGTCTTCCTCGCACTGGCGCAGTTTATGGTGGTGCTCGACGGCACCATCGTGAACCTGGCTCTGCCCCGTCTCCAGATCGAAATGGGAATCAGCGATTCCACGCGGTCCTGGGTGGTGACGGCCTACGCCCTCGTGTTCGGTGCCTTCCTGCTTCTCGGCGGCCGGATCGCTGACTTCTGGGGACGCAAGCGGACGTTCATCGTGGCGGCTGCAGGCTTCGGAGTCGCCTCCCTGATCGGCGGCCTTGCACAGGAACCCTGGGAACTGATCAGCGCCCGCGCCCTGCAGGGTGTCTTTGCGGCGCTTCTTGCCCCGGCGGCCCTGGCGCTACTGACCGTCTCCTTCCCCGGCGGCAAGGATCGGGGCACCGCGTTTGCGATCTTCGGTTCCATCAGCGGTGTTGGTGCTGCGGCCGGCGTCCTGCTGGGCGGCTTCCTCACCGACTACGTGTCGTGGCGCTGGTGCTTTTTCGTGAACGTACCCATCGCCCTGATCGCACTGTTCGGCGTTGTCAGGATGGTCCGCGAAAGCAAAGCCGAAGGCCCCTCGCAGTACGACTGGCCCGGAGTGGTCCTCGCCGCCCTCGGCCTGGGCTCCCTCGTTTACGGTTTCACTAACGCCGAGCACGGCTGGGGAACGCCGGAGGCCTGGGGCTTCATCCTCGCGGGCGTGGCGCTGATGGTGCTGTTCGTCGTCGTCGAGAAGAAGGTCAAGCACCCGCTCCTTCCGCTGCGAGTGGCAACCGAACGCAACCGCGCGGCTGCCTTCCTGGCCTCGTTCCTGGCCGGAGCCGTTCTCATTGGCGGCATCCTGTTCATCAACTACTACATCCAGATTGTGCTCGGTTTCGCACCGTTCATCGCGGGCCTCGCCTCCCTCCCCATGACAGTGGTGCTCATTGTCACGGCGGCCATCGTGGCCAAAAACCTGCCGAAGCTGGGCGCGAAGATCCCCACCGCCGTCGGGCCTGTCTTTATCGCTGCAGCTATGCTCTGGCTGACCCGGGTCAGCGCGGAGGGCACCTACCTGGTGAATATGCTCCCCGCCCTGATCCTGATGGGGATCGGCCTGGGCATGGTCTTTGTGCCCATGCAGAACCTCGCGCTGTTCGGTGTGGCCAACCACGACGCCGGCGTGGCCAGCGCGCTCGTGAACGCCACGCAGCAGATTGGCGGCTCGCTGGGCATCGCCCTCTTCAGCACCATCGCCGCCGCAGCAACCGCAGCTGCGGCGGGAAGCAGCCAACTGGCGGCGCTGTCCACCGGCTACTCGTCCGTGTTCCTGTGGGCTGCCGGAGTTGCCATCCTGATCACTCCGCTGGCACTGCTGCTCATCACCATCACCAAAAAGACGTTCAGCGGCAGCGACTCGAACCAGCCGGTCCACCTGGGCTGACACCCCAGGATCTCAACACCAAAGGCCGACGACGGCGGGAGCCTCCCGCCGTCGTCGGCCTTCCTGTGCTGGTGCATCAATCGTCAGGTTGGTCTGGCGGCGGATCGATCCCCGGATTGTTCGGTGGCGGGGGCTGGGGCGGGGCCGGAGGGCCGGGCGCGGGCGCGGGCGCGGGAGCAGGCGCGGGCGCGGGTCCGGGCGCCGGAGCAGGAGGAAGGGCAGGGGCCGGGGCAACAGGCGCCGGAGCTGGGGGTGGCTCCGGTGCAGGCGCGGGTGCCGGTGGTGCTGGCGCCGGGGGAGGAGCGGGGGCTGGTACAGCGGGCGCCGGCGGCGCAACCCAGGGCGCAGCGGGAGCGGGGGTGTACGACGGTTTCATCATGGATGCCGGTGGCGGCGGGAACGGGTTTGCCGGATACAGCGGAGCCGCCTGCAGCATGTAATTGACCCATTGCGGCCCGGCAATCATCCAGCCATCGAGCCGAGGGTAAAAGGTTCCATTGATGGTGACGTTCTGGCCGGAACGTTTCTGGCCCTCCAGCGCATCACCAAAGAAGGACGCGGTGACAAGGCCGGACGTGTAGCCCACCACCCAAGTGGAGCCGTTGTTGTTCGAGGTGCCCGTCTTGGCAGCAGTTGGCATCTTGGTGTGGATCTTGGGGTTGATCCAAAAGCCGGAGCCCTTGACCAGCACATCCTGCAGCACCGAGTTGACGCCGCGTGCCACGTCAGGCTTCACCGCGTCCCGGCAATTACTGGGCTGGGCCGGAAGCTTGCCTCCTGTTGCGTCAGTGACATCCACCAGCGCGGCGGGACTGCAGTACTTTCCGTCGTTGGCAAAGGTGGCGAAGGCGTTAGCCATGTGCAGCGGCGCCACACCGGTGGCGCCCAGCAGGTTGCCCAGCTGGTGCATGTTGATCTGGGCGCCATCCAGGCCACTGTGAAGGCCCACGGTGTCCACCATCTTCTGGATGCCGCAGAAGTCCAGTTGGGCGGCGGTTGCGAACGTGGCCGTGTTGATGGAGTTGTACAGGCCATAGTTGATGGGCATGGGGCGGTAAAAGCCGTCCTCGGCGTTCTGCAGGTCATCCGCAGCGCCCTGTTCGGGGTTGTTCTGGGCCGTGCTGTAGGCGCCCAGCACTTTTCCGCAGCTGGACCGCCACGGGAACCCCAGCGGGTACACCCGCCGCGAGGCGTCCACCACGGCTGTGAGGGACTTGCCTTCGTTGAGCCACTCCGCGAAAGTAAATGGCTTCATCGTTGACCCGGGCTGGAAGCCGCCGGCGCCGTTGAGGTCGTTCCCCTGGGGATCCTTGGCGTCAACATTGAAGTTCAGTTGGGTGTCGAATTTTCCGTCAGCCGGCAGGAATACCGTGTTTTGCGCCATTGCCAGGATCTTCCCCGTGCCCGGCTGGACTGAGACGAGTGCCGCGCCCCAGTGGTCCGGGTTGGCGCCGGCCGTGCCATCCACCTGCGCCTGGGCTGCTGCCTGCAGCCTGCTGTCCAACGTGGTGGTGATGGTGAGGCCGCCGCGGTAGAGCCTCCTCTGCCGCTCGATCAGGCTCGAACCATAGGCGGGATTGTTGAGGATCAGGTGCGAGACGTAATCGCAAAAATAGGGCGCCATGGCTGCGTTGGCGCAACCTTGCCGCTCCGGAGTGATCTTGAGCTCGATGGGGGTGGCCGCAGCTTCGTCGTGCTGGGCCTGGGTGATTTTGCCGTGTTTGAGCATCTCCGCGAGTACCTGGTTGCGGCGGGCCATCGAATTCGCGGGATTGATTGCAGGATTGTAGAAGGTGGGGCTGTTGACCAGCCCGGCCAGCAGCGCTGCCTGCGGGAGGGTCAGGTCCTTCGCCGTGGTGCTGAAGAAATACTTGGCGGCCGCTTCCACTCCGTACGCGTCACTGTTGAAGAAAACAATGTTCAGGTAGCCCTCAAGGATCTGGTCTTTGGTGAACTTCTTTTCCAGTGCGACGGCCAGCTTCATCTCCCGCAGTTTGACGCCCATGTCCTTCTGGCCGCTGAGGATCACCTCGTCCCGTTTGTCCTGGGACAGCCGCGCTTCGTTGACGACATTGGTGACGTACTGCTGGGTAATGGTGGATGCCCCTTGCTGCCCGCCGGAAGTCACATTGGAAACAAGAGCCCGCACAATGCCCTGGGGGTCGATGCCGGCATGTTCGTAAAAGCGGTTGTCCTCGATCGCTACGATGCCGTCCCTGATGTACGGAGACATGTGGTCCAGCGGAACCCTGACGCGGTTTTCGGCGTAGAACGTGGCGATCGTCTGACCATCCGCGGTGAGCACCCTGGTGGTTTGCGACGGCGGCTGGACGGTAAGTTCTGCGGGGAGGGCGTCAAAGAAACCGATGGAGGTGCTGACCCCGAACCCCGCGGCTGCCACGGCGGGCACCACCAGGCTGGCGGCTAACACGCCGCACAATGCGCTCGCGGTGAAGAACCCGAGGATCCTTACCAAGGTCCTGGCTACACGATGCCCGCGCTTCTTTTTCTTCGCCATTTATCAGCCCTCAAGCTCGCGACGTGTGAACAGGATACGCCGCGGAGCGTGTGGCAACCAGATGTAGGCCGAACTGATAGCAAAGCCGCAATGTCGTCGACGAAGAATCCATTTTTATCCTTGTGCACCGATAGTTACCGATATATCGTTAACTATCGGTGATAGGTTCACCGGCAGATAATTCGACAACGTATGAAGGGAAGATGCCACCATGAAAGGCATTCACGATGACAAGTTTCTGGAACCGTCGTTCGGGCGCGGAAAGTTTGAGCGCGGAAGGGGCCAGCGCGGCCCGCACGGGCACCGCGGCGCAGGGTTTGGCCCGGGATTCGGACCGCGCGGAGGATTCGGACCGGGATTTGGCCCAGGGTTCGGGCCGGGCGGAGGTTTTGGTCCCGGCTTCGGGTCAGGTTCCCGGCGGGCCGGCAGGGGAGACGTCCGCTGGGCGATCCTGTCGCTCCTGGCCGAAGCCCCTTCGAATGGCTACGGCCTGATCAAGACCATCGCAGAGAAAACCTCCGGGGCATGGCGGCCCAGCCCCGGTTCCGTTTATCCAACGCTCCAGCAGCTGGTGGACGAAGAACTGATCACGCCGCTCAGCGAGGGCCGGCGCACGGACTTCACCCTCACCGACGCCGGCAAGGCCTACGTGGCCGAGCACGCCGAGGAACTGGCGAACGCGTGGAACACCGAGGCCGAAGGGTCAGGGCCGGCATTCCACCAGAGCGTGGGAAAGCTGATGGGCGTTATCCATCAATTCCGGAGTGCCGCAACAGAAGAGCAGCGCACTGCGGCAGTGGAAAAGCTGGACGAAACCCGCCGGGCGCTCTACCGGATCCTGGCCGATTAGCCAGGATCCGGCGTCGTGCGTTGTCTCGAGTGCCTAGTTCGTGGTGAACGGCAGGACGAGCCGGGAGCGGTGGGCGGCGTCGCGGTAGATCTTGTGGGTGACGGGCCGCCCCACCGGCAGGTGGAAGGCATCCGGCGGCAGCAGGGCGTTGTGCTCGTCGGCAAGCGGCTCGTCGTTGGACAGCTCCACCACCAGGCGGTGGCCCGGCTTGAAGGTGTTGGCGAACGGGTACAGCCGCAGCACGTATTCCTCGATCTCCCCCGGCTCCACCGGCACTGAACGCGTGTGCGGGTGGTACGGGTTGCCCTCGGTGGTGCGCTCGTCGAGTTCGCGGTGTGAGGCCTTGAGGTAACCGCTGGTGATGAGCTGGCGCTTGCCGTTAGGGGCGTAGTCCCAGAGCCGCATGATGAAGTTGGTGTCGGGCTGGTCGATTTCCGCGAAGATATGCGCGGCACCCGTGCCGATCAGCTCCGTGGCCGCCTCGAACGTCTCGGTGCTCCAGGACAGGATCTCCACCTTGTCCGTCACCGTCAGCGGCGCCTGGTAGAACCCGTCCGGGGCAGCGTATTCGGCCGCCATCGGCTCGGACTCTGGCGACAGCTTGCCGCGCGGACGCAGGTACAGGGACTTGTACTCAACATCCTTCGGCGGCCACTGGTCCGCCGTCACCACCTCGCGGGAACCCTCAACGAAGACGCTCACGGGCGGCTCGTCCATCACGCCGTTATCGATGCCCTTGATCCAGTAGTCGTACCACCGGAACATCTTCTCGTGCTCCTCAATGAAGGGGCGCGACTGCATAGGCGGGTAGGGGCCGATGTCCAGCTTCTTGGGGCCCTTGAGCGCGTCATACAGCTCGATGGTGCCGTCCAGGGTCCAGCCGCGGCCCTGGTCGAGCTGCAGGTAGACGGGGATGTCGATGTTCGGGGCCAGCGTGATCGGATTGCGCTCTTCGTACCAGTCGCCGTCGAGCTCATTCATCACGATGTCGAACCAGGCCTCGTGGTTCTTCGGGTAGTGCAGGACATGGACCAGGTTCGGCCACGCTGCGACGTCCGGGTCCTGCAGGCGCTCGGCAACGAGCTTCTTCAGCTCCTCAGGGGAGTACTTTTCGACCATGCGGGACTTGACGTTGTCCGTGAATGCCCAGCCGGAGTCGCCGCCGCGGCCCTCGCGGGCAGCGCGCGGCATAAACCACATGACGCCGCCGTGGTAGGTGGTCTCGTAGAAGTCGTAGTGGCCGCCGGAGACGAAAATGGCCTTCAGGTGCGGCGGGCGTTCGGCAGCGGCAAGTACCTGCATGGAGCCGAAGTAGGAGATGCCCACCATGCCCACGTTGCCGTCGCACCAGGGCTGCTCGGCTACCCATTCGATGAAGTCGTAGGCGTCCTGGCCCAGGGAAACGCCGCCGGCGTTGTAGTTGCCGATGTGCTCGCCCCCGGAGGCGCCGGAGCCGCGCAGGTCGCCTATGACGTGGACGTAGTCCTCCTTGACGATCCGGGCGATGTCACCGGCCTCGATGCAGCCGTCCCACATGGGGCTTGGGCGCCGCTGCGGCGGAGTGGTCAGGGCGAGGGCCTGCAGTTCCTTGCCGTAGGGGCTCAGCGCCACCAGGGCAGGGCGCGGCTTGTCGTCGGTGCCCTGATAGGCGTCTGCGGCGAGTTCGACGCCGTCGCGCATGGGGACCCGCAGGTCCTTGCGGACGGCGATCTTTTCGCCACCGGCATTCACTAGCTGGAAGTCATCCACGAGTGCTTATCTCCTCATCTTCGGTCAAACGGTCGAGCGTTGTGCGGTACCCATGCAGCGTTGTGAAGAACGGCGACGGTTCCAAGGTGGGGTCGCCCGTGTAGCCAAGGTCCTCGGCAACGCGGGCGAACGGTGAATACGGCGAATCCGATTCCTGCAGTCCTTCGTCCAGGCAGCCGCAGGCCGCGTCCTTGACGCGGGCCTCGATCGCCAGGCTGCCCTGCAGCGCTTCCCGGGCCTGATCGGCGTCGAGCTCCACACCGTACGCAGTGCCGTCCGCGCGGCGGTACGGGTGTCCAAGGTAGAGGTGCCGCGGACGGATCTCGTCGCTGAGGTACTGCAGGCTTGTGCGGTAGCCGGCCGGGTCCACAAATCCAGGGAATCCGTTGGCTGCCCCGTGGACCTGGACAGCATCGCCGACGAACACGTCGTTTTGTCCGTCAATGACGTAGGCAACCGAGCCGCGCGTGTGGCCCGGAATCGAGTGGACAGAAACGGTGACGTCCCCGCCGAGGGAAATGGTCTCGCCGCCCCGAACCAGCATCGTTGGCTCCATCTCGCCGGAGATGACCGCGTTGGTGGCCGCAGTCAGCTTGGCCTCGCCGTCCGGGTCATCCACATACTGTGCCCGCCCGGAAAGGTATTCGTCCACGTGGGCCCGGCGTGAGCGGAGCATCGGTGCATCGGCCTCGTGGATGACCACCTGCGCACGCCGACCGGTGAGCTCCCACAGCGCGTGTGCGCCGCCGATGTGGTCGATGTGGCCGTGGGTGAGGAAGATCCAGCGGACGTCCTCGATCCGGCGGCCGATCCCTTCCAGTGCCGGCACCATGCCTTCGGCGGGCGAGGAGGCGATCCCCGTGTCCACGATGGCAGGCTCCGGTGCATCGATGAAGAAACTGTAGAGGCCGAAGCGGCCCCACGGGGAGACCAGGGGATGGACGGCGACTGATCCGGTCACTGCCCGGCCCTCGCGTGCAGGAAGCCGGCTGCCTCGCGGAAGGGCCGGTAGAACTCGGGGATCCAGGAGAAGTTCTGAACGAAGCCGTGGTTGGCTCCGGCGTAGCGGCTGACCGTGGCGTCCACTCCGGCATCCCGCAGGCGCTGGGCGTAGAGCTCGCCTTCGTCCCGCAGGGGGTCGTGCTCTGCCGTGATGATCAGGGCCGGCGGCAGGCCAGTGAGATCTTCGCGCTTGATGGGGGAGACCAGGGGGTCGGCCGGATCCGCGCCGCTGTCGAGGTAGAAGGCGTTGAAGGGCTTCAGGCCCGCAGTTTCGAGTCCATACCCGACGGCGTTCTCCCGCATTGAGGGGTACCGGTCTTCGTCGAAGTCCAGGTCCACGGACGGGTAGAACAGAATCTGGTGCGTGACGCCGTCGAACCCGTCGTCGTGGGCCTTGGCGGCGACGGCGGCGACAAAGTTGCCCCCGGAGCTGTCGCCGCCGATGGCCAGGTTCTTCCCGTCCCAGCCCAGGGTATTGCCCTGTTCGGCGGCCCAGCGGACCACCGCGTAGCAGTCCTCGAGACCCGCCGGGAAAGCCGCCTCCGGGGCCAGCCGGTAGCCCACGGAGATGACCTTGAAGCCGGTCTCCTTGGCCAGTGACCGGGCAACATGGTCGTGTGTGTCCAGGCTGCCCAGGAAGAACGCGCCGCCGTGGAAGTACACCAGCACGCCGTAGGCGTCGGACTCGGCCGGCGTGTAGATGCGGACGGGCACCGCACCGGATTTGGTCTCTGCCGTGACGTCTTCGACGGCGTGCAGCGGCAGCCGCTCCGCGGGCGGGGCTACGTGTGCAGCCTCGCCTGCGCGCATCGCGGCAGGGTCAAGCGGCGAGCCGTCGGGCGCCGGGATAGTGGCGAGGATCTTCGCAATTTCGGGATGGATGGTCATGGCGTTCAGGCCTGCGCTGCGGCCGCAGGCTGCTGGGACTTGGGCTTCTGGCCGGGGAAGACGTCGTTGACTTCTTCCTCGCTCCAGCCCTGGCGGGAAATACGCTGCAGCTCGTCCGTCACCGGCTTGCGGGTCGACTGGAACAGGGCCAGCGCCTCCTTGACCGAGTGGGCTTGGGCCAGCGCGTCGGCAAGTGCTCCTGCGTCCTCAATGGCGGAGTTCGCGCCCTGGCCCTGGTGGTGCAGCATGGAGTGCGCCGCATCGCCCATGAGGACAACGGAGTCGGTATGCCACGTGTCGACGGGGTCGATGTCGTAGACGGCTCGGATGTTCACGGTGTCCATGTCCAAGCCCCGGGTGATGGCCACGATCCGCTCGTCGAAGCCTTCCACGGTCTTCAGGAGGTCTTCCTTGGTGATGGTGGGCGCCCAGGTGCCGTCCGGGTTCAGCGCGGTGATGTCAAAGGACATCTGGTTGCGGTGGCGCAGCGGCAGCAGGTAGACCTTGGTGCCCTTACCGATGTACATGCGCAGGTTGTCGTCGGTCACCATGCCGTGGGCGTCGTCGGCGGAGATCACCACGCGGTAGGCGTGCTCGCCGGAGAACACCGGGCCGTTGTCGCTGAAGAGCTGCTCGCGCACTGAGGACTTGATGCCGTCGGCACCGACCACGAGATCGGCCTCGGCGGTCTCGCCGTTGGCGAAGGTCAGGACGGAGCGGCCGCCCTTGTCTTCAATGGTCTCCAACCTGTGGCCGAGCTTTACCATGCCCTCGGGGAGCACGCTGAGGAGGGCCTCGATGAAGTCGCGGCGGTGGATGAGGTACGTGTGCTTCTCTTCGCCGAATTCCGGCCAGGTGTCCTTCATGATGGGGTCACCGGTGGCGGTAAGGATCTCGAAGTAGTCGCTTGCCGAACTCACGTTGGCGATCGCGTCGAAGATCCCCCACTGGCGGAACCGGGCCATGGTGGCGGGACGCAGGCCGATCCCGGCACCGACCTCGCCCATCTGGGGAGCCTGCTCATAGACCTTGACGTCTGCACCGAGCAGGCTCAGGGCCTTGGCCGCGGCAGCGCCGCCGTAGCCTGCGCCGATGATGGCGATCTTGAGGTTCTTGATGTCTTCAGCCTTCATTGGATAAGTCTCTTTCGTGAGCCAGACGGCGCCTGGAGGGGTAAGTTGTGGTGTTCTGTACGGGGGTCAGGCGTGGAGCGACAGGAAGTCGGCCGGGTTGTCCTCGAGCAGGAGTTTGAGCGTGGCGTCGTCGATGCCGGCAGCGCGCATGTCCGGGATCATGTCCTCGAAGATGTAGTTGATGGTGTGGCCCTTGACGCCCGGCCAGCCCAACGGGCTGCAGTTGGCGTCGGCCGAGACCAGGAGTTTGTCCGCATACCCCTTGTTGACGAGGTTGACGAAGTGCTCCATGCGTTCGGCGCGCTTGCGGCCCCAGAACGGCGGATCCGGCAGCTCGAGATCGTAGCCGAAGGTGTCGAAGCCGATCCGGCCGCCCTGCTCGTAGATCCAGTCGTGCGGGGTGATCGGAGCGTTCAGGCCGTCGTCGGCGTGGCCGAAGAGCACCCGGTCCAGTGAGAGGCCCTCTTCGTTGAAGATGCTCACGGCCGGTTCGGGGTCGATGGCCAGGTGGGTCAGGATCGGGGCGCCGGTGACGACGGCGGCACGGGCCGCGGCACGGTAGATGCGCTTGTCGAGGTCGGTCATCCGTCCGCCCCGGCTCACGCCCACCTTGATGACGCCGGCCTTGGCACCGGTGTTTCCGATGCCCACGGTGATCTCGTGGATGAAGACCTTCGCGAGGTAGTCCACGGTGGCGCGGGAGAAGTGCGGGAGGGCGGTGTCGCCGCCAACGAAGCCGGTGCAGGCCACGATGTGCACGCCCGTCTTGCGGGACAGGGACTTGTAGTAGTCGACGTCGCGGCCGTTGCAGATGCCGGTGGCGTCCACGAAGGTGCCGCCGCCGTATTCGCGGAACTTCCGCAGCTTCGGCACGGTTTCCTCGTACGCCTGTTCCGGCGTCTTCCACCATTTTGTGTCCAGTTCGGACCCGGGCATCCCGTAGCCGATGTGTTCGTGGACCGCCACGATTTCCAGTTCTTCGGCCGGGATGGTTCCCAGCACGGTGTTGACCTTGGTCATTCGTTCACCTCAGAGGTTCGAAAGCTTGTGATGTGGGGGCTGGTGGGTGCTTAGCGCACGGTCAGCAGGTTGCGCGGGTTGTCCTCAAGGACGCGCCGGGCGTCTTCGTTGCTGAGGCCCTGTGCCTTGAGGAAAGGCACGAACGTGGTCATTACGTGGCTGTAGGGCAGGTTGTACTCCGGCAACCCCTTGGCAACGCCGATCGAGTTGCCCGACAGGATGATCTTCTCTGCACGGCCGGCTTTGACCAGCTCAAGGACCAGTTCGGCGCGCTCCTGGTCGGTGAGGTAGTCCGCGTGGTCGTTCAGGCCCACGTGGTCGATGCCCACGAAGGCCCCGCGGGCCGCCACCTCGACGGCCGAGCCCTTGGCGTCCCGGCGGTCAAGGTCGCCGACGAGCACCCTGTCGGCCCCGATCTCCTCGTCCAGGACGATGTCCAGATCGTGCAGGACGTCCGCGCCGAAACGGATGGACACCGGCACACCAGTGTTCTTAGCGGCGCGGGCGGATCCGCGGAACAGGCTTTCTTCAGTCGGCGTCATGCCGGCGCGGTCGGCGACGGTGGCGACGATGCCGGCGGCAGCACGCCGCTCGACCCGGGGGACCACCATTCCCTCAGTGACCTCTTTGCCGAAAAGATCGGCAAACTTCTCCGCAGGCCACGGGGTGGGCGGGTTGGTTTGCGGGGTCAGGAAGTAGCCGCCGAGTTCTTCCTCGGGGCCCAGGCCGGTGGAGGCGACGATGTGGACGCCAGTGGAGCGGGAGAGTGCTTCGTAGAGCTTGAGGTCGCGGCCGTGGAACATTCCGGTGCTGTCCACGATGGTCTTACCGCCGTGGTCACGGAACTCATGGAGCTTTGCAGCGAGGACCTCGAAGATCTCCGCCCGGTCCATGGAGATGTCCGGGGCGTACTGGGCGCCGGGGAGTACTGACAACAGGGCCTCATGGACCGCGACGACGCCCAGTTCAGAAGCAGGGACGGGACCCAGGACCGTGTTGACGGTTGGCCCGGCTGGGGCATGGAACGCATCGCCGGTAGCGACGGGTGTGGTGTGACTCATTTGGCTTCTCCCTTGAAGATGGGGGCTGAATGCAGGGGCGCCGCGGAGTCCGGTCCGTGCCGTGGCTCCGTTGCAATGTAGCCAGCATCACATATTTCTATACAGAGTGTCAAGCAATTGAACGCAACGTATTGATCCATACGCTTACGATTCCAACGTGAAGTAGACACTCTTGACATTGTGTAAAGCTTGGCATCAGACTGTGGGGAGCGCCACATCTATCCGGAAACAAGGGAGTTTCATCGATGAACCAGACCATCCCAGTACCGAGCCGCGGCTCGGTTCGGGCCACCTTCGTCGCCGCCTACAGCGCGGTCACACTGGCACAGATCACCAACGCCCTGCCGGGAGCCCTGAGCGGCACCTTCGCAGTGGAATTCCACACCTCGGGTGCCGGCCTGACCTGGATTGCCGGCATGTTCCTGATGGGCATTGTCGTTTTTGAGCTCAGCTGGGGACTCTTGGGCGACATGTTCGGACGCAAAAAGCTGCTCTACGTCGGCGCTGCGGTCAGCGTTATCGGCTCTGTGTTGGCCGCGCTGGCGCAGACCACCGAAACGATGATCTTCGCGCAAGCGGTTGGCGGCATTGGGGCGGGCATCCTGTTCCCCATCTCGCTGTCCATGATCGCGGCGATCACCCCGGACCACCGAGCCCGGGCGAAGGTCATCGCGACCTGGGCCGGGTTCCTGTCCCTTGGCGCGGTGATCTCGCCAGTGCTCGCGGGCTTCACGGCGCAGTTCTTCACTGTGCCGGGGGCTGCTCCGGGTGCGCCCAACGAGTTCAGCGGCTGGCGGGCGGCCTACCTGGTTGCCGCCGGCATTGCAGTGCTCGTGCTCCTCGTCGCCCTCCGGGCGAAGGACTCCGCGGCCGCCGAAGGGCGCAAGCTGGACCTGCCCGGCCAGTTCACACTGGCACTTGGCCTCATCGCCGTTCTTTATGCCACGGTGACAGCGGTGGACGCCGGCTTCGGCAGCGCCCAGGTGATCGCCAGCTACATCGCCGGCGTTGTCCTCCTGGTCGCCTTCGTGGTCATTGAATCACGCACCGCGGAGCCACTTATCCACCTGTCCCTGTTCAAGAACAGCGCCTACTCGATCACCGGCATTGTGGCGGTCACGGGCATGTTCGCCTTCCTCGCGATCTGCTTCAGCACAAGCGTCGCAGTCAGTGGACTCGCCCTGGCCGAGACCTGGAAGATCGGCGTGCTCTTCGTCTTCATCCAGGGTCCCGCCTTCGCCTTCATCCCGGTGGTGGGATGGCTCATCCACCACGTGGCCCCGCGCTGGGTGCTCACCGCGGGCTTTACACTCATGGCCGTCGCCGGCTTCTGGCTCTCCACCTTCGCCCTCGGCACTCCCGAGGCTTTCGGCGGCACTCCGTGGACTGCCTTCATTCCGCCGCTTCTGGTGCTTGGCATCGGGTTCGCCCTCACCGTCGGGTCAGTCACTGCCGTAGCCATCAACACCGTCCCGCCCCGGCAAATCGGTATGGCTTCGGCAACAACTAACCTGCTGCGCGATCTCGGCTTCGCCCTCGGCCCCGTTGTCGGCTCAGCGATCGCCTTCGGCATCGGCGCCACCGCCTTTGCCGGACCCCTTGCCGGGATCCTTAGCGGTGCGGGCCTTCCGGCGGAAGTCGTCAGCGGGCTTTCAAACGTGCCACCTCTGGGATTCCTCTCCGGCTGGGACGGCGTCATCGCCCAGTTCACCGGCCAGGCAACGGCCGGCGGCGCACCGGCCCAGGCTGTCGACGGTATGGTCAAGGCCCTGGCCTCTGCCCAGCCCCAGATCCAGGGCGTCGCGGGGACTTCCCTCGGCCAAGGCTTCCAGGCTGTGTACTTCGCCGCCGGCATCGCTGCAGCGCTGTCTGCCGTTCTTACCCTCTTCATCTCCGCACGGTCCTCGGCTCCGTCGGCTGATGCCATAGCCGAGACCACCGAAGCCAACGCTGAAGCCGTCGCCTAAGACTCACGGCCCCCGGCTCCGACCCACCACCTACTATCCGCAAGGAGAACACCTTGACTGCCCCCATCGAATCTGACATCGACATCTGGGATGACGCCATCCTCGTTGATCCCTACCCCACCTACGCCGAACTCCGCGAGCAGGCTGCAGTGGTCCACCTCCCCAAGAATGACCTCTACGTCCTGACGCGCTACGGCGTCATCCGCGACGCCCTCGGCGATCCGGAAACCTTCTCGTCCACCAGCATCGGGTTCAACCCCATGGTGAACGAAGCACTGCAGGGCACCTCGCTGGCCTCCGACCCGCCCGTGCACACCCAGCTGCGGGCGACGCTGTCGCAGAACCTCACCCCCCGGGCGCTTCGCGGACTGAAGGTGGTTATCGACGAAAAGGCTGACAAGCTCGTCGCCGAGCTCGCTGACAGCGGCAGCTTTGAGGCCATCGATTCCCTGGCCCGGGCCTTCCCGATCGAGATCGTTGCCGACCTCATTGGGTTCCAGGGACATGTCAAGGACAACATGCTCCGGTGGGGCCAGGCCGCCATGCAGGTCATCGGCCCGCTGAACCAGCGCACCCAGGAGAGCTTCCCCATCGCTGGGGAGCTATATGGCTGGTGCTCGTCGGTCACCGCCGAAGACCTCGCCCCCGGCTCCATCGGCCGCGGAATCTTCGACGCCGAAACCCGGGGCGAGATTCCCGAAGGCGCCGCAGGGCACATCATCCATCAGTACCTCGGTGCCGGCGTCGATACGACCATCGCCTCGATCGGGAACATCGTTGCGCTGTTTGGGCGCCACCCGGAGCAGTTCGACATGGTCCGGGCGAACCCGGAACTGGTGCCTGCAGCGTTCGCCGAGGTGCTGCGCTACTGGGCGCCGGTCCACATTTGGGGCCGCAAGGCAACCCGCGATGTGGAGATCGACGGCGTGACCATCCCCGCCGGCGCGCAGGTGGGCATTCTGTTCGGCGCCGGGAACCGCGACCCGCGGCACTACGAAAACCCGGACACCTTCGACGTCGCGCGCAACCCCGTGGATCACCTGTCCTTCGGTTACGGCCCGCACGGCTGTGCCGGCCAGGGGCTGGCGAAGCTTGAAGCGCACGCAGTCATCGAGGCCCTAGCCCGCCGGGTGCAGTCGCTGACCATCGGAGACGAAGTGAGGGAGCCGAGCAACATCACCCGCAGCATCGAGAAGCTCGAGGTCGTTAAGGTCGTGGCAGCATGAGGATCGAACTGGACCGGCCACGCTGCGAAGGACACGGCCTCTGCGAGGAAGCTGCTCCTAAACTGATGCACCTTGATGACGACGGCGAGCTGGTCATCGATGTCGTGGACGTGGACGGGGCGGAGCTGGATGCAGCGAAGGCCGCCGTCAGGATCTGCCCTGTGGCCGCCCTGCGATTGGCCGCGGCATGACCATGCGCCGGATCGTGGTGGTCGGCAACGGCATCGCCGGGCTCACGGCGTGTGACTCGCTGCGCTCCGCCGGCTTCGACGGTGAGCTGACCGTGGTGGGCGCGGAGCGGCACCAGCCCTACAGCCGGCCCGCCTTGTCGAAGGCACTCCTGCACGGGGACGACCACCTGCAGGCCCATGAGCTGCCGCAGCCGACCCACGAAGCTACCGAGCTGCTCGGCGTCAGCGCAACGGGCCTCGACATTGAGGCCCGGCTGGTTCGCACGGACGGGGGCGGTGAGCTGCCGTATGACGGCCTGGTCATCGCCTCCGGCTCCCGGGCGAGGCGCCTCGGGCCCGTGGAAGGAACGGCAGGGGCACATCAGAACGGCTCCTTCCGGGAGCTCACCCTGCGCACCATCGAGGATGCGGTCCTGCTCAAGGAACTGGTGGCGTCGCGTCCTTCGGTGATCGTCATCGGCGGCGGACCGCTCGGCATGGAGGTCGCCTCCGGGTGCCTGCACATGGGCTGCGACGTCACCATGGTCTCCGACGTGAGGCCACTGTCCCGGCAGCTCGGTGACCATCTGGCCGGGATCTTCACGTCCGCCGCCATCCGGCGCGGCCTCAAAGTGGTGGGGGGAGGGAAGGCGCGCCTCGCGGCCTCCGACGGCGGCCCGCGGGTTGTCCTGGCTGACGGCACCGAACTTGAGGCGGACCTCGTGGTCACCGCCATCGGTGACGAGCCTAATACCGGGTGGCTGGCTGGTTCCGGCCTGGTCACTGACGGGTCGCTGCGCGTCGATTCCCGCGGCCGGCTCCGGCCGGACATTGTGGCCGCCGGTGACGTTGCCTTCTTCCCCACCCATCGCGGAGTGCAGCGCGTTCCCTTGTGGACCAGCGCCATTGACCAGGCCAAGAGCGCCGCCGTCGGACTTCTCCAGGGCGATGCCGCACCCGAGTTCAGCTTCCAGCCGTACTTCTGGACCGAGGGCTTCGGCCTGTCGCTCAAGGCGGTGGGCTTCACCCCGGTCATCGGCTCGCCCGATTACGCCGAGGCGGGCGAGGGGGCGGCCTCGATGCTGCTGCGCTGGGACAGCGAACTCGGCTCCGGCACAGCCGCGGCGATCAACTACCGGATCCCCGTCCCGAAACTGCGGCGGCTGGCGAATGCCGGCCCGGAAGCGCTCCAGCGGACCGTGCCGGCGGGTGTCTGATGTGCCCGGCGCGCCTCCCGACATGGCAGGGCCGGCCCGTCCCCGGACTCCGTTTCGCTGCGTGCGTTCGGACTCTGCACCCCACCGATAGGATGGACGCATGTCGTCGCTGCGAGAAGCCCAGAAACAGCTGACCCGGGACGTCATCGTCGAACGGGCACTTGAGCTGTTCACCGAGAAGGGCTACGCCGCCACAACGATCGATGAAGTTGCCGCTGCGGCTGGAACAACGCGGGCAACCTTTTACGCCTACTATCCCTCCCGCAGCGATTTGATGCGGGACTTTATGGCGCGCGTCAACGCCTTCCTGGACCGTTCGGACGCCCCCGAACAGGGCACCACCGCCCCCGAGCTCGTCGACGTCGTGCGTGCAGGCGAGCTGCCGGGAATCCTCGCCTGGCTGGAGTCACGCGCTGCCTTGTGGCCGGTTTTCCGCCCCTACCTCGACGTCCTCGACGAAGCCGCGGCCGTCGACCGTGAAGTGCGCACCATGCTTGAGGGATGGCACGAAGAAGTCATCTCCGACATCGTCCGGGGCATGGAGCTGGCCGGCCGCTTCCCGGAAGAGACCCGCCACATCCGGGGTACCCTCGCCTTCACCTCGCTTGACTACGTAGCCACGCTCTGGACCCGCCGGAAGTTCGAGCCAAACCGGGAACATGCCCTCGAGGTGCTGGCGGACAGCTGGCATCACCTGCTGTGCGATGAAGGCTGACGCTTAGGCGAAGGAATCTTCCTTGGCTGCACTGGCCGGGCTGGTGGCGCTGACTGCGCTGGCGCGGCCGGCCGGGCGGGAAATTTCGACGCCGGCAGCCGCCGCCGCGGCGGAAGGTGCGGCCGGACGGTGGCCCAGCGGGTTGAAGTGGCCGGCGAAGAGCTCACCGAAGGCATAGGCGGTTTCGGCGTGCTCGGACAGGTCCACGCCCGCAGTTTCGGCCTCGTGGCTGACGCGGAAACCGATGAACCGGTTGATGACCTGGCCGATAATCAGGGTGACGACGCCGGAGAGCAGCACGGTGACCACTACCGCTGCGGACTGCGCCACCAGCTGCTGGAGGCCGCAGCCGTAGAAGAGGCCGCCGCCTACACCGCCAACCGGGAGGGCGATGAAGCCCAGGGCCAGGGTTCCGATCAGGCCTGCGCCGAGGTGGACGCCCACTACATCCAGGGAATCGTCCAGGCCGAAACGGTATTTCAGGTCGACAAAAACGCAGCAGGCTGCCCCGGCTACCAGACCCAGGCCGATTGCGGCCACTGGGCTGACGTTGGCACAGGAGGGCGTGATGGCCACCAGGCCGGCGACTACGCCGGACGCGGCACCCAGCGACGTGGGGTGGCCATGGCGGACCTTCTCCACGAGCAGCCAGCTGAGCATCGCCGCAGCCGGAGCAACGAGCGTGTTCACCCAGATCAGGCCGGCCTGCTCGGCCGTGGTGGCTGCGCCGCCGTTGAACCCGAACCAGCCGAACCAGAGGATGGCCGCACCCAGCATGATAAAAGGGACATTGTGCGGGCGGTGGCTGGGGTCCTTCGCAAAACCGTGGCGCTGCCCTACCACCAGGGCCAGGACAAGGGCAGCCGTACCCGAGCTGATTTCCACTACGGCACCGCCGGCAAAGTCGATTACTTGGCCGAACACCGCGGTCATGGCTCCGCCTGCGCTCATGAGCCCGCCGCCCCAGATCATGTAGGCAAGCGGGCAGTAGACCAGCGTGACCCAGACCGGTACAAACACGGCCCAGGCGCTGAACTTGGCGCGGTCCGCAATAGCACCGCTGATCAATGCCACGGTGATGATCGCGAAGGTGGCACTGAAACCGGCTTTGATCAGATCCGGGGAGCCCATGAGGTTTTGCAGACCGAAGTTGGCGAACGGGTTGCCGAAGATGCCCAGGAAGCCCTCGCCCGTGGTCATGGAATAACCCCACAGAACCCAGACAACACCGACGATTCCAGCCGAGATGAAGCTCATCATGATCATGTTCAGGGCGGCCTTGGCCCGGGTCATGCCGCCGTAGAAGAGGCCAAGCCCCGGGGTCATGAGCAGCGCCATAGCCGCCGCGATCATCAGCCAGACGTGTTGCGCAGTGATGTGCACCGGCGTCCCTTCCCATTGATCCAGATCGCGGGACTTCTGCCCGGGCGATCCCCCTGATCAATCGTCGTGGTGCCGTGTTTCGTTCTGTGCCGCAGCACGTTGCGTGCTTGTTACGTAATGGACCGCTGCGTGAAGACCGCGTGACCGGCATGTTTCGCGCAGGTTAAATAGGTGGCTGCCGGAGGGGAAAGGCAGCGTGGACAGGTTGGAGTGCGCCCCCACATTTCCTCAACGTCACCAGTTGCTCACCACCCTCGGCCTACTGCTTGTAGCCCTCCACTTCGTGGACTGAACGGGTGGCTGCCTCGTTCGGATTCTCGCCGGACTCCAGCTTGGCCCGGCGCTGCCGCAGCAGGTCCCAGCACTGGTCCAGGCTCTCTTCCAGGTGCCTCAGCCGAGCCTCGTCCGGTGCTTTGCCAACTCCCGACGCTTCGCGGAGTTCATGCTCCTCCGCGACCAGCGCCTCAATGCGGCCTAAAATGTCCTGATCGTTCATGGCTTCTCCTTTTTGTTCCAAGATGGGTGCTCCATGGCGGGTCCCCTCAGGCTAATGAGTCCTGCAGGAAGTCACCAGCGATCTTTTCTGGAGCCCCACCCCCGGTAGCATCATTTCCATGCCCACCGTGCTCGAAATGGCAGGTCCCATCCTGGAGATCCTGACCTGGCTGTGCCTGCCTGCCGGGCTCGGCCTGCTCTTCTACTCCGGTATCCTGCGCCGTTTTGTGCACCCGTGGTCAGTGGCCGAAGCTGTGGTCTACGCGGACGAGAGCGGAACGGGGTTCCGCTGGTTCGACCGCAAATTCCAGGTCCACCACGCGCCGATGTCGCCCTATGACATCAGGGATTTGGCCGTCGGTGACACCCTGCCGATCTATTACCACCCCAAGCGCCCCACCCAGTGGCAAACCGCAGCGCCCGAGGATGCGGCGAGAACCGCCGTCGTGCTTGGCCGCTTGCTCACCGGAATCGGCGCTGCGGCGCTCATGGTCGGGTTCTTCCTGCCGATGTTCTGACCCCCGGGAAGGGCCGCCCGGCCCTGTTCTTAACGGCTGCCATGGCCTAGCGTGTTGCCCATGGCTGCCGGACCCCATGCGGGGTTAGATGGACCCGCATCAGATGCAATGCTGAAGTTGGGCCGTTTCTTCACGAAATGGGACCAGACCGACGACGGCAGGGCCGTGTTCCGGGAGGGCGGCCGCCAGGGCGACATCTTCTACCGCGACCGTTGGAGCCACGACAAGGTGGTCCGCTCCACTCACGGCGTGAACTGTACCGGCTCCTGCTCCTGGAAGGTGTACGTCAAGGACGGCATCATCACCTGGGAATCCCAGCAGACCGATTACCCCTCGGTGGGCCCGGACAGTCCTGAATATGAACCTAGAGGCTGCCCCCGGGGGGCAGCTTTTTCTTGGTACACGTACTCACCCACGCGGGTCCGTTTCCCGTATGCCCGGGGTGTCCTGGTGGAGATGTACCGGGAGGCCAAGGCCCGGCTCGGTGACCCGGTGCTCGCCTTTGCCGAGATCGCGGCTGACCCGGAACGCCGCCGCCGCTACCAGCAGGCCCGCGGCAAGGGTGGTTTGGTTCGGGTCTCGTGGCAGGAGGCGACCGAGATTGCCGCCGCCGCGCATGTGAACACGATCAAGACCTACGGCCCGGACCGGTGCGCCGGCTTCTCGCCGATTCCCGCGATGTCCATGGTCTCGCACGCGGTGGGGACCCGCTTCATCCAGCTGATCGGCGGGGTGATGACGTCCTTCTACGACTGGTATGCGGACCTCCCCGTGGCCAGCCCGCAGATCTTCGGCGACCAGACAGACGTCCCGGAATCCGGCGACTGGTGGGACGCGCGCTACCTCATGATGTGGGGCTCCAACGTCCCGGTGACGCGCACTCCTGACGCGCACTGGATGGCCGAGGTGCGGTACCGCGGCACCAAGGTGGTCACGGTCAGCCCGGACTACGCGGACAACACCAAGTTCGCCGACGAATGGCTCCCCGCCCAGGCCGGAACGGACGCCGCGCTGGCCATGGCCATGGGCCACGTGATGCTCAAGGAATTCTTCGTGGACCGCGAGGTCCCGTTCTTCACCGATTACGTCAAGCAGTACACGGACCTGCCGTTCCTTGTCCGGCTGGTAAGGAACGACGACGGCGCGCTGACGCCGTCGAAATTCCTCACCGCGAAGGACCTCCCGGGCGAGGCCGGGGCTGAGGATGCGGCATTCCGCACCGTGCTGTTCGACAAAACAACCGGGCGTCCCGCCGTTCCGAACGGCTCCATGGGGTTCCGCTACTCCGGCAGCGGCGAAGGCAAATGGAACCTTGACCTTGAGGGGATCGAACCGGCGTTGTCCCTGCGGGAAGTGTCCGGGGAAAGCGCCGAAATCCTCCTCCCGTGCTTCGAGCAGGCGGACGGCACCGGCAGCATCCTGCGGCGCGGGGTGCCAGTTCTTGAAATCGAAGGCCAGCTCGTCACTACAGTGTTCGACCTGATGCTGGCCCAGTACGGTGTGGGCCGGGAGGGTCTGCCGGGGGAGTGGGCCGCCGGCTACGAGGATGCGTCCACGCCGTACACCCCGGCCTGGCAGGAGGAAATCACCAGCGTTCCGGCGCAGGCCTGCATCCGTGTGGCGCGTGAGTTCGCCCGGAACGCCGAAGAATCCAAGGGCCGCTCCATGATCATCATGGGCGCGGGAATCTGCCAGTGGTTCCACGGCGACACCACCTACCGGGCCGTGCTGGCGCTGGTGATGCTGACCGGCTGCATGGGCCGCAACGGCGGTGGCTGGGCGCACTATGTGGGGCAGGAGAAGACCCGGCCGGTCACCGGCTGGCTGTCGCTGGCCAACGCCCTGGACTGGGCCCGGCCGCCGCGGACCATGATCGGCACCGGTTACTGGTACATGCACACGGACCAGTGGCGCCAGGACGGCTACTCCGCGGATGCCCTGAAATCCCCGCTGTCCACCGGAGCGCTGGACGGCATGCACACGGCGGACGCGATGGCGCAGTCCGCGAGGCTCGGCTGGATGCCGTTTTATCCCCAGTTCGACCGCAACCCGCTGGACCTCGCGGATGAGGCGGAGGCCGCCGTCGCCGCCGGGACAGCGAAGGACACCCCCAGCTACATCGCCGACGCGCTCAAGAACCGCACCCTGAACCCGGCCATCGAGGACGTGGATGCCCCGGAGAACTGGCCCCGGACCCTGGTGCTCTGGCGCTCCAACCTGTTCGGTTCCTCGGCCAAGGGCAACGAATACTTCCTGCGCAACCTGCTTGGCACCCATAACAACGTTTTGGGCAAGGACCACGCCGAAGGGCTCAAGCCCAGGGGCGTGAAGTGGCATGAGCAGGCGCCGGAAGGAAAACTGGACCTGCTGGTTTCCGCCGATTTCCGGATGACCTCCACAACGCTGCTGTCCGACGTCGTGTTTCCCGCTGCCACCTGGTACGAAAAGCATGACCTCTCCTCCACGGACATGCACCCGTTTGTGCACGCCTTCAGCCCGGCGATCGACCCGCCGTGGGAGACCAAAACGGACTTCGACACCTTCCACCTGCTCGCCCGCGAGTTTTCCCGGCTGGCCAAAACCCACCTCGGCGTCCGCCGCGACCTGGTCAGCGTCCCGCTGCAGCACGACACCCCGGGCCAACTGGCCCAGCCCGGCGGCATCGTGCGCGACTGGCGGGAGACGGACATCCCCGCCGTGCCCGGGCAGAACATGCCCGTATTTTCCGTGGTGGAGCGGGACTATACGGCCATCGCGGACAAGCTTGCCGCCGTCGGGCCGCTGGCCGACAAACTGGGCTTCACGGTCAAGAACGTCACCTACAAACTTGCCGGACCCCTGGACCGGCTCAGCCGCTCCAACGGGGTGATGCTCGGCGGTGCCGCGGACGGCCGGCCGGCGATCGACACCGACGCGAAAATGGCGGAGGCCATCCTGGCGTTCTCCGGCACCACCAACGGCGCGCTGTCGGTCCAGGGCTTCAAGGACCTGGAGGTCCGTACCGGCCGCAAACTTGTGGACCTGTCCGAAGGCTCCGAGGAAAAGTTCATCACCTTCGCCCAGACCCAGGCGGGCCCGGTGCCGGTGATCACCTCCCCGGAATGGTCCGGTTCAGAAACGGGAGGCCGCCGCTATGCCCCGTTCACCATCAACATCGAACGGCTCAAACCCTTCCACACCCTGACCGGACGGATGCATTTCTTCCTCGACCACGACTGGATGACGGACATCGGCGAGGGGCTTCCCATTTACCGGCCGCCCCTGGATATGCACCGGCTCTTCGGTGAGCCCAAGCTCGGCGCCAACGGGGAACTTGAGGTAGTGGTCCGGTACCTGACACCGCATTCCAAGTGGTCCATCCACTCCGAATACCAGGACAACCTGCTGATGCTCTCGCTGTCCCGCGGCGGCCCGACGGTCTGGATGAGTCCCGCCGACGCCGAGTCCATCAAGGTCAGGGACAACGACTGGGTGGAGTGCCTGAACATCAATGGCGTCCTGGTGGCCCGGGCGATCGTCAGCCACCGGATGCCAGCCGGGGTGGTGTACGTCCACCACGCCCAGGAACGCACCATCGACGTGCCGAAGTCCGAGGCTACGGGCCGGCGCGGCGGCATCCACAACTCCGTCACCCGGCTGCTGGTCAAACCTTCGCACCTGATCGGCGGGTACGCCCAGCTGGCCTACGCATTCAACTACCTTGGCCCCACCGGGAACCAGCGCGACATGGTTGCCACCGTCCGCCGTCGTTCTCAGGAGGTGCAGTACTGATGCGTGTTATGGCTCAAATGGGCATGGTCATGAACCTGGACAAATGCATTGGCTGCCACACCTGTTCGGTGACCTGCAAGCAGGCCTGGACCAACCGTGCCGGCACCGAATACGTCTGGTTCAACAACGTGGAGACCCGTCCGGGACAGGGCTATCCCCGCCGGTACGAGGACCAGGAGAAGTGGCATGGCGGCTGGGAGCTGAACAAACGCGGGAAGCTGGTCCTCAAGGCAGGCGGCCGCGTGAAGAAGCTGTTCGGGATCTTCGCCAGCCCGGTCCAGCCCGAGCTCAAGGACTACTACGAGCCGTGGACGTACGACTACAAGACGCTGATCGATTCACCCCTGGGCGATGACTTTCCCGTGGCCCGGCCCAAGTCGCTGATCACGGGGGAGGACACCAAGATCACCTGGTCCGCAAACTGGGACGATGACCTGGGCGGTTCCACCGAGCATGGCCATTTGGATCCGATCGTGGAAAAAGTCCGCCGTGAGTCCGAGGACAAGATCAAGTTCGCGTACGAGCAGACGTTTATGTTCTATCTGCCGCGGATCTGCGAGCACTGCCTGAACCCGTCCTGCATGGCCTCCTGCCCTTCGGGGGCGATTTACAAGCGGGTGGAGGACGGCATTGTCCTGGTGGACCAGGACAAATGCCGTGGTTGGCGGCAATGCGTCACCGGCTGTCCTTACAAGAAGATCTACTTCAACCACAAGACCGGCAAAGCCGAAAAGTGCACCTTCTGCTACCCCCGCGTGGAGGTGGGGCTCCCCACGGTCTGCTCAGAGACCTGCGTGGGCAGGCTGCGGTACCTGGGGCTGTTCCTGTACGACGCCGACGCCGTCACCGCGGCAGCCTCCGTCACCGACCCGAGGGAACTGTACGACGCCCAGATGGATGTGCTGCTGGACCCGAATGACCCCGCCGTCCAGGCCGAAGCCCGCGCCCAGAACATTCCGGAGGACTGGATCGACGCCGCCCGGCGCTCCCCGGTCTACGCCCTGGCCAAGGTCTACAAGGTGGCCCTGCCGCTGCACCCCGAATACCGGACCATGCCCATGGTCTGGTACGTCCCGCCGCTCTCCCCGGTCGTGGACCTGCTGCGGGACCAGGGGCACGACGGCGAGGATCACGGCAACCTCTTTGGCGCCATCGACGCGCTGCGCATCCCGGTGGAATACCTCGCGGAACTGTTCACGGCGGGCGATGCAGACCGGGTCACCGCGGTGCTGAAGAAACTTGCCGCCATGCGCTCCTTTATGCGCGGCATCAGCCTGGGCAACGATCCCGATGACTCCATCCCCGAGGCCGTGGGGATGGACAGCCAGACCATGTACGAGATGTACCGCCTCATGGCCATCGCCAAATACGACGAACGCTACGTCATTCCCAAAGCCCATGTGGAACAGGCTCATGACCTGGAGGAGATGGGCTGCTCACTGGATTTCGACGGCGGACCGGGCATGCAGGACTCCTCCCCGTTCGGTGAGGCAAGCGGCAGGCCCGTCCCGGTGGCGGTGGAAACGTTCAACGCCCTCCGGGACAGGCAGACCTCGGACGAGATGGGGTCCGGGTCCGGCCTCCACGGCCGGGTCAACCTGCTGAACTGGGACGGGCGCGGGGCGCCCCCAGGGCTCTTCCCGGGACGGTCGCGCCCCGAACCAGGTTCTTCGGCAGAAGAGGAACGGCCGTGAGCCGGCGAGATCAGGTGGTCTACATGGCCGCCGCGTGGTGCCTGTCCTATCCCGATGAGGAGCTGATCGGCCGGGTGCCGCTGATGCGGGCCGCGCTGGCCGAGTTCCCCGGTGCGGTCCAGGACTTCGTTGACGTCCTGGACCTGCTCGAATCCTCGGAACCAATGGAAATCCAGGCCCACTACGTGCGCGAGTTCGACCTGGGCCGGCGCCACGCGCTCCACCTGAGCTACTGGACGGACGGCGACACCAGGCGCCGCGGTGAAGTCCTGGGCAACTTCAAGAAGGCCTACCGGCAAAGCGACATCCTGGTGGACACCCACGGCGAACTGCCGGACTACCTGCCCATGGTCCTCGAATACGCCGCCCGGGTGGATCTTGCGGCGGGCCGTGACTTGCTGATCCGGTACCGGGCCAGCCTCGAGATGCTCCGCTTCGGCCTGCTGCGCGATGAGTTGCCGCATGCCCGCATCCTCCAGGCCATCTGCACCACGCTGCCTGGGAAATCGCCGGCCGATGAGCAGGCTGTCATGCGGATGGCCGGCTACGGGCCGCCCACCGAAGCCGTGGGACTGGACCCGTATGATCCCCGCCTGCTGCCCGTGAAAGGGGCCTGACCATGCTGATCTTCGAGACCGGGCCAGGATCCGCCGTCGAACTCACCGCCCTGGACATCGTCCTCTGGGGTGTCCTGCCGTACGTCATGGTGGTGGTGCTGGTGGGCGGCAGCATTTGGCGCTATAAATACGACCAGTTCGGCTGGACCACCAGGTCCTCACAACTGTATGAGTCCCGGCTGCTGCGGATCGCCTCACCGCTGTTCCACTTCGGCTTGCTGGCGGTCATCGCGGGCCACTTTTTCGGCCTGGTCATCCCCATGGCCTGGACGCAGGCCGTGGGGATGAGCCAGGAGTTCTACCATATAAACGCCCTGCTTGTGGGAGGCATCGCGGGGGTGGGAACCCTGGGCGGAATTCTGCTGCTGATTTACCGCCGCCGCACCACCGGGCCGGTTTTTATGGCCACCACCAAAAACGACAAGGGCATGTACGTGGTGCTCACGGCGGCCATCCTGTTCGGCTTGTGGACCACCCTGGCCAGCGTCTTTGAGGGCGAGCACGGGCACAACTACCGCGAAACCGTGGCCCCCTGGTTCCGCTCCCTGTTCATCTTCCAGCCGGACATCGCGGCCATGGCGTCAGCGCCGTTCTCCTTCCACCTGCACACGCTGGTGGGGATGGCGCTGTTTATGATCTGGCCCTTCACCCGGCTGGTCCACGCCTTCACGGCGCCGCTGCACTACCTCTTCCGGCCCTACATCGTCTACCGCTCCCGTGACCGGGACCGCGTCAACGCAAAGCGGAAGGAAACAGCCGGAACCTCCGCTGCACGCACCACCGGGACTGCGGCACGCCGCGGCTGGTCCGCCGTCGGAACCCACGACAGGGACACCCGGAACCGCTAGCGAAAAAGCCAGTACCAACGTAGAGGGAAGAGGAACGCCGTGACCGGATCCGCCGCCCCAGCCCCGCCGGCGCCGGCTGGCCGGACGCTCAATCTCGTGCTCGCAACCTCCGCCTCGGTAGTGGGTTTCTGGGCGTGGAACTCGGTGGCGACACTGGGCTCGTTCTACACGCAGAACCTCCACCTCAACCCGGCGGCCACAGGGGTGCTGGTGGCGATGCCGGTGTTTGTCGGCTCGCTCGGCAGGATCGTCGTGGGCACTTTGACGGACAAGTACGGCGGCCGGGCGATGTTCACCTTTGTGCTGCTCGCCTCCATCCTGCCGATCCTGCTGGTCTCAGTCGGCGGACTTCTCAGCTCATTCGCGCTGGTGCTCGGCGCCGGCCTGGTGCTCGGCGTCGCGGGTACCGTCTTCGCCGTCGGAATCCCGTTTGTCAGTGCCTGGTTCGAGCCGTCCCGGCGGGGCTTCGCCACCGGCGTGTTTGGTGCCGGGATGGGCGGCACTGCGCTGGCCGCGTTCCTGAACCCGCGTCTCGTTGCCAGCATCGGGTATTTCCCCACGCACCTGCTGATTGCCACAGTCCTCGCCGCAATGGCAGCCCTGGTGTGGTTCCTGATGAAGGAGTCGCCGGGCTGGACCCGCAACAACGCCCCGGTGCTGCCCAAGCTCCTTGACGCCGCGAAGACACCGGTCACGTGGAAGATGTGTTTCCTCTACGCGGCGGTCTTCGGCGGCTTCGTCTCGTTCGCCACGTACCTGCCCACCTACCTGCGGGATGTGTACAGCTTTGATCCCAGTGGTGCCGGGGCCCGCACAGCGGGTTTCGCGCTGGCGGCAGTGCTGGCACGGCCAATCGGCGGCGTCCTCGCCGACAAGTTCGGCTCCAAGCCGGTGGTGCTCGCCTCGCTGGCAGGGGTGGCGGTGCTCGGCTGGGTGGTGAACCTCCAGCCCGACGGCGAGGTCCCCGCCGGTCTGACTTTCGTGGCCATGGCGGCCGCGCTGGGGTTGGGAACCGGTGGCGTGTTTGCGTGGGTGGGCGTACTCGCTCCGCCCGGCAAGGTGGGCAGCATCAGCGGGGTGGTCAGCGCCGCCGGGGGGCTGGGCGGCTACTTCCCGCCCCTCGTGATGGGTGCAACGTACGACGCCGCCACCCGCAGCTACTCAATCGGCCTGCTGCTGCTGGTTGCCACCGCCCTGGTGGCGTTTGCCTTCACCGCACTGGTCTTGCGTGGTCCCTCGAAATCCGTCCAGGCAGTGAAGGCCTCACCCGGAGCCTAGGCGGCCAGCACCACACCAATGCCGAGTGCGCCCAGGACGATCCCGGCAAAGGCCGTCCAGAGCACAGCCGAGGTATCGGCGTCGACATTCTCACGCGTGATCCCGCGGGCGCTGGCGCCATAGCGGCGACGCTGGGTGAAGTAGATGGCCGCGGCGGCGGCGGCGGACACGGCGAACAGCAGCAGGATGGGCAACCCGTAGTGGGGGAGCCAGCGCAGGAAAAGGGCGCTGACGGTCACCAGCGCCAGCATGGTCCGGCCCCACGCCAGCGTGGTCCGTTCGGGCTGGAGCCCGGGATCGCCGTGCGGCGCGGGGTCCGGCGTCCGGCTGCGGGCCATAACGCTAACGCCAGAGGATAAAGACAAGGACGACGGCGGCCGCCAGCGCCCCGGCGCCGGCCAGCAGCGGCACGATGAGCGGCAGCGGGAGCGGAGTTTTGTTGCGCATGCTTCGCTCCACGCGGAGCCAGCGCCCTGCGGCGCCGGCGCTCAGCAGCATGCCAAGGAGCAGAAGCAGCACTGCGAGACTTTTGCGGACCGGCTCAAGGAAAAGGTCCGACGTGAAGGCTTCGATGGCGATGCCGCCGGCCAGGAGCGCCAGTGCGGTGCGGATCCAGGCGAGGAAGGTCCGTTCATTGGCGAGGGTGAAGCGCGGGTCGGGTTCGGTGCCGCCGGGTAGCAGCCGTTCGGCTATCCGTCCGCGAGACGGCGGGGGAGGCGTCGACGGCGACGGCGGCAGGGGACCGCTGGGCGGTGGCTGGTTGCTGGACACGGGGACAGTTTAGCCGCCGGGGAATGCGGTCGCTGCAGGCTCGTCAGCCAGCGTTCCGGGGTGCGAACATGATGACGGCCACGCCCACCAGGCAGATCACGGAACCCGCTACGTCCCACCGGTCCGGCCGGAAGCCGTCGAAGATCATGCCCCAGATGAGCGAGCCAGCCACGAACACACCACCGTAGGCGGCAAGGATCCTGCCGAAATGGGCGTCCGGCTGCAGGGTGGCAACAAAACCGTAGACGCCCAGGGCAATAACGCCGAGGCCCGCCCACCACCAGTCCTTGCCTTCGCGGACGGCCTGCCACACGAGCCAGGCGCCGCCGATTTCAGCCACCGCTGCCAGAACGAAAAGCACGGCCGTTTTGGCGATCGACGCCGTTTCAGCAGGAATATTCACAGGTTCATCATGCCAGCCGGGAATGCGGTCGCTGCACGGACTGACGGCCCGCTTCGGCAACACCTATGCGGGCGCACCGGATGTCCTGGCCGAGTCTCAGACCCGGCTGGGCGTTCCGCCCCGGAAGTAATACTCTAAGAGCAACCGGGGCATTGCTTACTCCCGTCCTGCCCCGCAGCCAGAGAGGTTCACCATGTCCGAGAAGCTTCATCTGACGCCAGAAGACGATTTCCCCGACGACCTTGCCGCCCTTCCTAACCAGGAGCTCCAGGTTCTGGACAGCCAGGTGCAGCGCCAGCTGAACTACGAATACGTTGCTGAGGGCGAACCCAATCCGGAGACGGAGTTCAGGCGCGATGACCTTAACGAGGAATTCGAGGAGCGCGACCAACGCTGATCCGGGAACCATCCACCTGCCGGAGCCGTTACGCTTATGGTGGGCTTGGGGGACCCGACTGCCCTCTAATACAGCATGGCTGCGCAACGGTCAGGAGAGAGAAACATGGCTCGCGCCGCTAAAGGAACAACTGCATGATCCGGCTACGTCAGTTGGCCCAGGCGGCCTCCGTCTTGACCTCACCACTGTCGCCCGAAGACGTTCTGGCGCTCTTCAACCCTGTCTTTTCCGCACGCCAGCTGCGCGGCGTGGTCACCCGGGTAGTCCAGGAAACGGCACAATCGGCCACCATCTTTTTCCGTCCCGGCCGCGGTTGGCATTCGCACCTGGCCGGCCAATGGGCGCGCATCGGCGTTGAGCTTGACGGCGTCCGTCACTGGCGCTCGTACTCCCTGAGTGCCCCCGCGGGCAAGGACCCCGCCATCACCGTCACCGACGTCGGCGCCGTTTCCGGCACCCTGGTGCGCACCACCAAGCCCGGCGACGTCCTGTTCCTCGCCCCTCCGCAGGGTGACTTCATCCTCCCGGAGCACCCGCGGCCGCTGCTGATGGTTACCGCTGGAAGCGGTATTACTCCGGTGATGTCCATGATCCGCACGCTGGTCCCGCGCCGCCCGGATGCCGACGTCGTGCTGGTGCACTCGGCCCGCACACCTGGTGAGAGCCTTTTCCACGAGGAACTTGCCGAGCTGGCCGACCAGTTTCCCAACTTCCGCCTGGCCCACTGGTACACGGGCGAACAGGGCAGGATGGATTTGACCAACACCGCAGAGCTTGACCAGATCTGCCCGGACTGGAAAGAACGCGCCGCTTACGCCTGCGGCCCGGACAGTTTCCTGGACGACGCCGAGGCGCTGTGGAAGCAGGCCGCGCTCACCACCCCGGCACCGGGCTCGGATGTGGCAATCGCTGGTGACCCCGGCAACCTGATGATCGAACGGTTCAACACCACCTTTGCCGGGGGTGTGGGGCACGATGGCGGCATTGTCACCTTTGAAGCCTCGGACCGGGAAGTCGACGCCGACGGCGACACCCCGCTGCTGGATGTGGGCGAGGACGCCGGTGTGCTGATGCCCAGCGGCTGCAGGATGGGGATCTGCCACAGCTGCCTGACTCCGCTCCTGTCCGGCCAGGTCCGTGACCTCCGGACCAACGAAATCCATGGCGAGCCCGGCCAACTGATCCAAACGTGTGTCTCGGCAGCCGCCGGACCCGTCAACCTCGAACTCTGAGGAGCACTATCGCATGTCAGTAGTTTCAGAAAACAAGACAGTTTCAGAAGGCAAGACCGCCCCCACCGGAGCGGCAAGGACGCGCCCCGGAGCGCTGGCCGAGTCCGGCAGCCCTTCGGTCCGCCCTCCCAGCGCCGCGCACCTTTCGGACGAACAGGTGGCGGAGCTGGGCCGGGAACTGGACGCGATCCGCGACGATATCCTCGCCAAGCGCGGTGCCTCGGACGCAGCCTATATCCGGCGCCTGATCAAGATTCAGCGCGGCCTGGAGATCTCCGGCCGCGCCGCACTCCTGGTCAGCAAGAACAAGGGGGCGTGGGTTACCGGCACCACCCTCCTGAGCCTCGCCAAGATTCTCGAAAACATGGAGATCGGGCACAACGTGCTCCACGGCCAGTGGGACTGGATGCGGGACCCGGACATCCACTCCACCACCTGGGAGTGGGACTTTGTCACCCCCTCCCGCTCATGGCAGCACACCCACAATGACCTCCACCACCGCTGGACCAACGTGGTGGGCAAGGACAACGACGTCGGGTACAACCTCCTCCGCATGGACGAGTCCCAGCCGTGGGTGCCCGCGAACCTGGGCAACCCGCTGTACAATGCGATCCTGGCACCCCTTTTCGAATGGGGCATCGCCATCTATGACCTCGAGCTCAACGATTTCAAAGAGGGCAGGAAGTCCAAGGAAGCGTTGCTCAAGGACCTCAAGGCGCTGGGCAAAAAGGTGGTCACCCAGTTCACGAAGGACTATGCGGCCACTCCCGCCGTCGCCATGCTCACCGGCTCCGGCAAGCAGGCCCTCTACGGCACCCTGACCGCAAACGCCGTCCGCAACGTGTGGGCACACGCGGTGATCTTCTGTGGCCACTTCCCGGAAGGAACGGACACCTTCAGCGAAGAAATGGTTGAAGGCGAAACCCGCGGCGACTGGTACGTCCGGCAGATGATCGGCTCCGCCAATATCTCCGGCTCCAAGTTCATGCACCTCATGACCGGCAACCTGTCGCACCAGATCGAGCACCACCTCTTCCCGGACCTGCCGTCCAACCGGTATGCCGAGGTTGCGCCTCTGGTCCAGGAAATCTGCCAGCGTTACGGCCTGAAATACACCACGGGTCCGCTGCTGAAGCAGGTGGGTTCAACCTGGGGCAAGATCTTCAGGCTCGCGCTCCCAAGCAAGGCCGCAAAGGCCTAAGGCAGCAGAGCACAACAGTCAGTGGAGGGGACAGGCGAATGCCTGTCCCCTCCACTGTTTGTTTTAGCGCGCCGTATTAATGCGCCATCCTGTGACGTCCCCGGAAGTAGCCCTTAGGCGAGGGAGAGGAAAAGCTTTTCCAGCTCTTTCCGGTCCATGGTGGTGTCTTTGCGGACGATGCACTGCTCCAGGCCGCTGGCAATGATGGCGAAGCCAGCGCGGTCCAGGGCCTTGGACACGGCGGCAAGCTGCGTGACGATGTCCTTGCAGTCCCGGCCCTCCTCCAGCATGCGCGTGACGGCGGCGAGTTGGCCCTGGGCCCGTTTGAGGCGGTTGACCACGGGTGTCAGTTCAGTCGAATCAAGTTGCATTGGGGGTCTCCAAGGGTCGTGTTCCTGCGGTCAACTATATACCCGGTGGGGTGTCTTGACTACCCCCGGGGGTATCTGTAATACTCGGTGGGGTATTTACTCGTCCGTTGAAAGGCCATCCATGACTTCCCCTTCCACCACCGCAGCCACCACCGCGCTCGCCCCGGAGGAGCTGCGCAGCTGGGTCACCGAACACCAGGATCTAGTCGTTGTTGACGTCCGCTCAGCCGCCGAGTTTGAGGCCCTTCACATCCGCGGCTCCTACAACGTGCCGCTGCCGCTGCTGTCCGAACACGCGGATGAGCTGGCTGCACGCCTGGGCGGCCGCGTAGTCCTTGTCTGCCAGTCCGGAGCCCGTGCCGAGCAGGCACGCCAACGCCTGGGCGCATCGGGGATTGAGGCTGCCTATGTCCTGACCGGAGGTGTGCAGGGCTACGACGCGGCCGGAGGTGACGTCGTCAAAGGGAAGGGCCGCTGGGACCTGGAACGGCAGGTCCGCCTCGCCGCGGGGTCCCTGGTGGTTCTTGGCCTCGCGGGAGGTAAGTTCGTTTCGCCAAAGATCCGGACGCTGGCCGGGGTTATCGGCGCCGGCCTGACCTTCTCCGCGGCTACCAACACCTGCGCCATGGGCCAGGCCCTCTCGGCCATGCCGTGGAACAAGTCCGCCAAGGAGCCCACCCGCGAAAGCGCCATCCTGACCCTGCCCGCGCCCGAGGCCAAGCAGGCCCCGGCAGCATGATTGCGGCCTTGTCGCTGGGGCTCCTGGTTGGGGCCGTGCTCGGTGTGGTGGGTGGCGGCGGTTCGATCATTGCCGTTCCCGCACTGGTTTATGGCGTGGGCATGAGTCCGGCGGCAGCCATTCCCACGTCCCTCCTGGTGGTGGGAATCTCGTCCCTGGTGGCCTTGTTCCCGCGCCTTCGCGAAGGTATCAACTGGCCTGTGGTTCTGATCGTCGGAGCTGCGGGAATCCCCGCAGCGTGGGGCGGGGCAGCCGTGGGACGGCTGCTGGATCCGAATGTTCTGATGCTTGCGTTTGCCGCCATCATGGCGGTGGCAGGAATCCGGATGCTCATGCGGACCATGGAAACGGAGGGGTCGTGCAGCATCGGTCCCACGCGGGCTTTCCGTTCCTGCGCGCCCAAGGCCGTGGGGGTCGGGCTCCTTGTCGGCTTCCTCACCGGGCTGTTGGGCGTAGGCGGGGGATTCCTGATTACGCCTGCCCTCACCTTGTTCCTGGGCCTGCGCACGAAACAGGCCGTTGGTTCATCCTTGGCCATCATCGTCATTAACTCGGCGGCGGGCTTCAGTGCGCATGTCGCTGGATTCACCATTGACTGGCCGACTGTCCTGAGCTTCGCAGTCCCGGCGATCATGGGCTCCCTCATTGCTGCGCGGCTCGCCCGCCGGCTCAAGGACAAGCACATCCGCGTGTCCTTCGCGATGCTTATCTTTGCGGTGGCCGCCTGGGTCACGGCAAGCACCGTTACCGCCTGACGCCTTTCCCGAACCGGCCTAACGCCGCGTTAAACCTGTTGGAAAGTTCCGATTGCAACATACCCCCTAGGGTATTAATATTGATAGCAGAACACTTCCCCTCCACCACTTCACGAAGGAGAGCATCAGATGCTTATCGAACGCATTTACGACGAAGACCTTGCCCAGGCAAGCTACCTGATCGGCTGCCAGGCCAAGGGTGAAGCGGTAGTGGTCGACGGGCGCCGCGACATCGCGGTCTACCTGGAGCTTGCCAAGAAGAACGGCATGAAGATCGTCGCCGTCACGGAAACCCATATCCATGCCGACTACCTCTCCGGCACCCGCGAACTGGCCGCGGCCACCGGCGCCCAGATCTACGTCTCGGGTGAAGGGGGACCGGACTGGCAGTACGGGTTCGACGGCGAGCGGCTCTTCGACGGCGACAAGATCGCCCTCGGCAACATCAGCCTCCAGGCAGTACACACCCCCGGCCACACGCCGGAACACCTGTCCTTCCTGATCACCGACGGCGCGTTCAGCGACCAGCCCGGCTACCTGCTCTCCGGCGACTTCGTCTTCTCAGGTGACCTGGGCCGTCCTGACCTGCTCGACGAGGCAGCCGGCGGCATCGACACCCGTTTCGTCGGAGCCAAGCAGCTGTTCGCCAGCCTGCGGGACAAGTTCCTGACCCTGCCGGACTACGTCCAGGTCCACCCTGCCCACGGCGCAGGCAGCGCCTGCGGCAAGGCCCTCGGTGCCATCCCTTCCTCCACAGTCGGATACGAGCGCCTCTACGCCTGGTGGGGCTCCTACCTCGCCGCCAACGACGAGCAGGGCTTCATCGATGAACTCCTCGACGGGCAGCCCGATGCGCACGCCTACTTTGGCCGCATGAAACGCGAAAACCGTGAGGGGCCGGCCGTTCTGGGCCAGCGCACGCCGCTCGCGGAACTGGACAATGCCGACGTCGCCAATGACCTTGCTGGAGACAAGGTCACCTTCATCGACACCCGTTCCAACGGCCAGGTTCACAAAGGCACCGTCACCCGCTCCCTCAACGTCCCGGCCGGCAAGTCTGTAGCCAGCTACGGCGCCTGGGTGGTCAACCCCGAAACGGACCGGAATCCGCTGGTGCTCCTGGCTGCGGACCAGAAGCAGGCGCAGGACATGTGGGACCACTTGGTCCGCGTTGGCATCGACAATGTGGCCGGCTATGTCAGCAGCATCGACGGTCTGCCGCTGTCCGCGCCAAAGCTCATCCAGCCCGCCGAACTTGCTGACTTCGATGCAGCGATGGTCCTGGACGTACGCAACCGTACCGAGCACGCCGCCGGACATGTTCCCGGATCCCACCAACTCAGCGGCGGACGTCTCATGTGGCACCTCGATGAACTGCCCGCGGAGGGCACCATCGTGACCTACTGCCAGAGCGGGGTCCGGAACTCCGTGGCCGCCAGCGCCCTGCGCCGCGCCGGGTACAACGTCGTCGAACTCGACGGCAGCTACGCAGGCTGGAAGGCGTGGCAGCAGGCGCAGGAGACCGTGCCAAGCAACTAGGAAACGCAGCTGTAAGTCATCCGGCAACACTCCTGGTCGGGGATGCAGGAGTGGGGGTGTGCAGTCAACGGTTCAGGGCTGTTCGGCGGTGGATTTTTCAGTGCTGCGGTCCGGCTGATCCGCTTTCGGCGGCATGGGAATTGAGGTGGCAGCCACGGTACTCTCCTTCTCAACGCCGGCACTTGTTGGACCGGGAGTTCGTTTGATTTTCTGCCTGGTTCATCCGAACCATTGTGATGGGCGCTGTTGCGTCTGCCGTGAAGCCGACGATGGGCTTTTGGTCAACGGCGGCCGGGTCGTATGGTCGTTGATGAGCGCCATTGCGGCGCATTCTTGTGCATCGTGGATGCCTGCGACCGCTGAGTTCTTGTCCTTGTATCTTCCGGACACAGCAAGCACTTTCCCAGTGCGGGAGAGCAATCTGAACTCAAAGTCTCCGTCGGTTGTTACCACCAGTTCGAATGTTCCTGTCATGGTCCACGTGATCCTTTGGGTCGGGCGCTTCGTTTGGTCCGGCCGGACCTGTCGGGTCATCGCCTGATGAAACGCAATGAGTGGGTCTGAATTAAGCAGTGTTCGTGGCCAATGATTTGGCCCCTTTGGGACTAGGGATGCCGCGCACCCTTGGGTGCATCGGCTTCCGCAGGGGAATCCGGACCTTCAGCGGGGTCCTGGGAGTGGGACCGTATCTCCGGAAACTCCCGTGTGTTGTCGCCTTCAGCCGGAGCCTCGCTGTGGATCCGGATATCGCCTGTGGCTGAAATGCCCATTCCTCACACCTCTTTGTTGCCTACATCATCTGCGAACCGAWGGTAGGCAGATGAATTGATTCAACGCTGACTTCAATATTTCCCGGGTCCCGAACCGGGACGAGGGCTGATCCGGCGTGGTGTCCGTTCAGCGTCGTCTCCTACGAGGACGTAGGTTCCTACTCCCATCAAAAGGAAGCCGATAACGCCGACGGCGGTAACCTGCGAAGCGATTCCCGCAATAAGCAACACGACACCGACCAGACACGCGAGGGCGGCAAAATACGTCGCTCTGAATCTGTCCCGCAGGGAACCTGAGGAGAGTTCCTGGGCCAGTCGCGGGTCCTTTGCGATCAGGTCCAGCTCCAGTTCATTAAGCAGCTTCTGCTCTCTGTTTGACAACGGCATCTGAAGCCTCCTCTGACACCGCTGCCAGCCCTGTCCAGGGCCTTGAAGCTGAGCCGCTGAGCAGTTGTGGTTGTCGCGGTTTCTAAATCCAACATTTTGAATGTTAGTATTCCGACCATAGGAGCGTTCCTGATGGAAGTCAAGGAAAGTGGTCCGGGCAGGGGGATTCCGGTTGGGGCGCCGTCAGCTTTCGGAGCTTGATGGGTGCCGGGTTTCCTTGATCAGTGCGAGCAGAACTGCTGCTTCACTGATGCTGGGTTCCTTAGTGGCCGTCAGGAGGGTCAGCGGGCCGCGGTCGGCCAGGCTGCGGAGCCGGCCAAGGGCCGTTGCGGCGTCGGGTGCTTCCAGTTCGACTCGGTAGCGTCGGCTGAACTCCTCGAAGAGTTGAGGGTCGTGGGCGTACCACTTCCGCAACTGAGGGGACGGGGCCAGGTCTTTGCACCATTGGTCGATGCGGGCCTTTTCCTTGGTCAGGCCCCGCGGCCAGAGTCGGTCTACCAGGATGCGGGTGCCATCTGTGACGAGCGGGGCCTCGTAAATGCGTCGAACTTTCACAGTTTGTGGGCTGACCATCGGGGTGGGCTCTCTTTCGTCGCAGGGTAATGGGTGGCTTTGTTCCTTGAGTGTTGAATAGGTGGTGCGGGCCGAGGGGATGCAGCAGGTGCAGTCTCAGCGGGCGGTTGCGTCGGTCCCTTCGTTCCCGGCAGCGGTATCGCGGAGGGCGAGGGCAGCCTGGATCAGGGCGGCATGGGTCAGCGCCTGCGGAAAGTTGCCGAGGAGGTCTCCGGTGACCGGGTCGATTTCTTCGCTGTAAAGCCCAAGCTCGTTGGCGTTCTTCAGGAGTGCCTGGAAAAGTGCCGTCGCTTCGCTTCGCCGTCCCGTGTGGGCGAAGGCCTGGACAAGCCAGAATGAACAGGGCAGGAATGCCCCCTCGGTTCCGGGTAGTCCGTCCTGGCCGGGCGGGTAGCGGTAGAGGAACGGAAAGCCTGCGGAGAGGTTTTCGTTGACGGCATCCACTGTTCCTTTGACGCGGTCCGAGCCGGTCTCTTCGAAGCCGGTGACGGGCAGGACCAACAGGGCCGCGTCCAGGTCGGTGGATCCGTAGGTGCGGGTGTAGGTGTTTCTCGCGGGGTCAAAGCCCTTTGATCTGATCTCGGCGGCGAGATCGTGCCTGGCCTTTTGCCAATGGGCCCGTTGCCGTGCGCGGAGGTGGTGGGTTTGTCCTATCCGCAGTGCCCTGTCCAGAGCCAGCCAGCCCATCATTTTGGAATGCACGTGGTGGGCGGCGTCGTCGCGGATTTCCCAGATTCCTGCGTCCGGTTCCTGCCAGCGCAAAGCCACCAGGTCCGCAAAACCGCGCATCGCCCGCCACGTCTCTGAGTACAGGCGGTGTCCGCTCCGCACCAGGACCCAGGCGGCGTCCAGGACCCATCCGTAACCGTCGAGCTGGTGCTGTCTTGCGGCGCCGTTGCCGATGCGGACCGGGGTGCTCCCGGCAAAGCCGGGCCAGCCGCGGAGGGTGCGCTCGGCGGGCACATGTCCTCCGGCAAGGGTCAGCAGTGCGGGCAGCCGCGGCCGCTCAAGCCGGCTGGCGTGCAGCAGCCAGCCGAGGAACTTTCTGGCTTCAGCGGTTTTGCCGACGGCAAGAAAGGAGCCGACCCCTATGCTGGCGTCCCGAGGCCAGGCATACCGATAGTCCCAGTTGCGGATCCCGCCCGGATCCTCTGGAAGGGATGTGGTGGGGGCTGCCACCGGGGCCCCGGAGGGGGAGTATGTCAGCAGTTGGAGGGTCAGCAGGCTCCGCAGGACAGGTTCCCGGAAAGGCATGCCCGCATCGACGTCCTCCGTCCAGGCCTGCCAGCGGGCTTCGTCGGTTTCCACCAGGCCCCAGGCTGTTGACGGGTCGACGTGGATGAGGGGTTCACCGTAAGCGATGGCGAGTACGAGGGTGACGGGGTGGCCGGGGTGGACGGTCAGGTAGGTCCGCTGACCTGGTTCCAGCTCGAGTTCCTGGCTGCACCCCAGGGACAACGCCAGCGGGCCCCAGTCGCAAACGAGGTCGCGTCCGCGGCGGATGCGCGGGCGGCGATGCTGTTCGCCCAGCCGGGGGTCGAAGCAGATGACAGCAGGCATGGGTGAACCCCTGGCGCTGAGCCGTCGAATCAGGACCGTTGTGGGCAGCAGCTGGCCGGCAACTTCAGCGACCATGGCTTCGGTGAGGATGAGCGCGCCTTCGCCGGCTGACCAGACAGTTTCCAGTGTTGCGCTGTGGTGGCGGTATCGGCGCGTGACTTCTTGCGACGGCAGGACCGGTCCGGCCAGAAACGCTCCGGCGCAGGCTCCGCCCAGGAGCGCTCCGAAGACAGGCTCACCATCAAATGCCGGGACGCAGAGCCAGTCCACAGAACCGCCTGCGGAAACCAGGGCTGCCGTGCGGGTGTCACCGACCAGCCCATAATCAGCAATGGGCGACGGCGTCCAGTGCTCGCTGAGGTGAGGGAGGGGATCTGCCACGGTCGATTCGTCGATGCCGTGCCGCCGCTGGGCTGTCATGATGCCTTCAGGAGCAGCCCGAGGACAGCGCCGTAAACAACGTGGGCGAGAACTGCGACGGCGGGGGTCTGGATGCCGTAGTTCAAGCCAAGCAGGCCCGGGGGCTCCAGCACCGCCCTGTTCCCAGGTCCCGCCCTGGTCGATGCCATCCTCGGATGGATCCCTGGCAGCAGCGGGAGGATCACCGTCAGCGCCACAGCGACATGGAGGAGCCCAAGCAACGCACCCGTCCACCACGTTGCCGTCCCCAGGAGCGCGAAGGTAGCCGCGTAGCCCAAGGCGAAAATCTGACCCGCGACCAGATGGATGAAGAATCCCGCGACACGTGCCCGATCAGGATCAGGGGTTACGAGCGTGCCTAGCACCAGGGGCAGGTCCAGGCGTGTCCAGCCAGCCATCTGAGCTGAGATCATCACGACCGTCAGCGCGCCGGTCGCCAGCAGCCCGAACAGTGCCCACCCGTACCAGTCCATCTCAACAGCCGCTTCCACTGTGCAGGGCCGGCGGAAGTCGCCGCTGCCTTGCAGGCGGTCCTGTCCGGCGGGTTGCCGATGGCTCGGCGGCCGCGCGCCACCGAGGTGTGAGACGGGAGGTGTGATCTCGCGTGTCCGGAACCATCTCCTTGCCCTTTCCTGTACTGGGGCCGCGGGTAATGATCAGGTGGGTATCGGCAGAGATGATCATGCCTGACTGGCGTCGGACTTCCTCGAGGATGGGAATGACACGAGCAGCTTTCCCTTGTCGTCAAGGGGTGCCGGGCGAGCGTGATCGTCCTTCGGGGTGTGTACTGATATATCATGACCCATCTAAAGCCGGTTCTCTTGAATTTAGAGCGTATAATTAAGTCCGTCAAGCCTTCCAGGAGATGATTGAATTTCCCCATGAGTTCCTCGCACATTACAACGCGAAATCCCGACGCGGCCTCACTGGCCGATCCTGTGCGGCGCTCTCTCTACCAGGCACTGATACGTAGCCCCGTACCGCTCACGCGTGACCAACTGGTTAAAACGCTCAATCTCGCTCCGAGTACTGCATCGTTTCATCTGGAGCGGATGGTGCAGGACGGTCTGCTGGAAACTGAAAGCAGGAAGCTTGGTCCCCGGACCGGCCCAGGTTCCGGCCGTCCCAGTAAGCTCTACAGGCCGGCATTGGATGAAGTTCAGCTCTCCTTTCCGGCGCGCGATTACGAGCTTGCCGGCCGCATGTTGGCCTCCGCGATCGAAGCGTCCGTTGAAACCGGAGAACCAGTGGAGGACGCTCTTGCCGCCGTGGCCTATGCGGAGGGCCAACGGCGCGGTCTGCTCGCAGGGAACCTCACGAAGGCTTTGACTAACAACGGTTACGAACCTGAGACCGACGGGCAGGGAGTGGCTTTGTGTAACTGTCCGTTCCGCCGCCTCGCAACAGACCACACCCGGCTTGTCTGCGGACTCAGCGCCGCCCTCTTGCAGGGCACACTTGACGGGTGCAGTGACAAGGAGCACAAGGTGGTGGCCGCCCCCGCGGGCTCAGCCTGCTGCGCACGGCTCACCGTGCCATCAAAGTGAAAGGCCCAGCGCATGGTGGGTTTCACCCCTACCTATGCGCCTGAGGGCTAAGCGGGCGTTCTGAAATGGTGTTCCGACCAGCGCCTGGCACCTCGGCGTTGAGGCATGCCACATGATCAAGCCCTAAGCCGTGATCCTCATGGAGGCGGATAGCCACAGAGCCTTGGGCCTCTGGCATTTACTGCCAAAGGTGTCATGATGGAGTGATGGTTGCAGTGGACCCCGTTGCACAGGCTCAGGCCAACTTCAAAGAGGCCAAAAAGCAGTTTGCGCACGCCGAAGATCAGTTCCGACGCAGCGAAATTTCCAAGGAACGGCTCGACGAATTGGGCCGGCTGCGCGATATCGCCGAAGAAGATCTACGCCGCACGGCGAAGTTATTCGGATTACCGATTCCAGACGACGCGAGGTGGAGTGGAAACTTCAGGCCTGGCTGACACCCCGGATGTCTTGCTAACCCCTCGACTGATGGCCTTAGAAGGCAGCTGACCGGTCGTGGCTGGCCATATGCGTCCCGCGGGTCAACAATGGCTGAATGGGGTATTCAGCCAAGGTGGCATCATCCGTTCTGTACGTATCCGAACTTGACCGGTCGGTGACCTTTTACCGGGACCTGTTCGAATGTGAGGTAAACCTCCGCTCGACGGATGCTGCCCTCCTGCTGACCGCCGAGGGCTTCCAGCTGTACATCATCGAGCGTGGCAAGCATGCTGAGCGCCACCCCAACGGATTGGGCCACCACCTCCTGATGTGGGCCACTGACAGCGCCAAGGGCCTGGAATGTCTGAAGCAGGCGCTGCAGGGCACCGGCAGTTATGTCGATACCCACATATCCGGCGGCGTTACCTTTGTAGAGGGCCGCGACCCTGACGGCCTTCGCGTGGTGATTGCCCACCCCGATCCGGCACAGCACCCGCGTTCTATTTTCGACAGCCACTTGTACGCCTGATTGGTAGCAGCCGTCCGCGCTGAGAGCCGCGCGGCGGCGCGTTGACCGATGAGGACTGACGCATCTCCGCTGGATAACGCCCTCGCGGCTGAACCCTTCTATTTCTGCAGGAAGCTGAGCAGGGCCTCGTTGACCTCCGTGGCGTGCGTCCACAGCATGCCGTGCGGGGCGCCGTCGATCTCCACATACTCGGCGCTGGGCAGCGCCTTGGTGAACCGGCGGCCGGTCACGTCGATCGGCAGGATGTTATCGGCGGTGCCGTGCACAATCAGTGCGGGCACATCGATCTTGGGGATGTCTGCCCGGAAGTCGGTCAGCCAGGTGGGCTGGGCTGCGACCAAGGCGGTGGCTCCTGCGGCGGCCGCAACATTCCAGCTGGCGTCCACTGCTTCCTGGCTGAGACGCGGGGTGCCCAGGAACGTGTCGGTGTTGTAGAAGTTCTTAAAGAACTCCCTCAGGAAGGCGTATGGGTCTGCGGTGACGGCTTCGGTGAGTCCGTCAAAGACATCCTGCGGAACGCCGTCGGGATTGTCGTCGGTCTTCAAGACGAAGGGCTCCAGCGATCCCAGGAATGCTGCGCGGGCAACCCTGGCCGATCCGTAGGTGCTGATGTACCGGGCCACTTCGCCGGTGCCCATGGAGAAGCCCACCAGCACGGCCTCGTTCAGGTCCAGGGCGGTCAGGAGGGTGTCGAGGTCGGCGGCGAAGGTGTCATAGTCGAAGCCTTCGGTGGGCTTGCTGGACTTGCCGAACCCCCGGCGGTCGTACGTGATGACCCGGAAACCGGCCGCCAGGAGTGCGGTGGTCTGCTTCTCCCAGGAGGAACCGTCCAAGGGATAGCCGTGGATCAGGACCACCGGCTGTCCACTTCCATGGTCCTCGTAGTAAAGCTCGATGTCTGTGCTGTTCTCGGTTCCAACGGTTACGTAGGCCATCAGTGCGGTCCTTTCGAGGGCTCGGAATCAGTTCAGGGCAGGACGCTCAAAGCCGCGCCCGGCATTCCCTACTCTAGGGAACGCCGGGCACGGCTCCAAGGGCGCGGCTATTTGGAGGGTTGGGGCAGTTCGCACTCAATCTTGGGGTTGACGCCCATGTAGTTCAAGGGACCCGCAATGATGGTCACTGCCACCGTGCCCGCCTGGGCGCAGGTTCCGGGGGCGCCGCCGAAGTAGCCGCGCTGCCAGGCGGCGATTCCGCCGATGATCAGCCAAATGACAATCAGTGCTCCGAAAAACTTCATGGTGTCCTCCCATTGGCCGTGGCCGCCTGTGCGTTCAAGTATGCGCCGTTAACTGACATGCGCACAGCATCAGGAGGGGGCCGCATCCCGGGTGCGGTCGTCGGCGTCGTAGTGGGCCGTTCCTCCTGCCGGACTTCGATCGATAGGATCAATCCGTGCTCCGACTAAAACGCCTTGCGGTTTTCTGCGTGTTCGCGATCTGCGTCATCACCGCGTTGTCCTTCTGGGCACTCCGGCAATCCGGCGCGGACGCCCGCGGGGCTCTTCCTCCTCCACGGGCGGAAGCGAAATTCGAGACGCTCGCCGCCGGCTTTACTCCCGCGGTGAATATCACTGGGAACGCTGATGCCCAGTGGCTCATCCATGCCGCTGCGCAGACTGGAATTCCCGCCCGGGCCCTTCGCGCGTACGTAGCGGCCGCCGGCGGGGCCAACCACTCCACCCCGGGGTGCGGAATCGGGTGGAACACGGTGGCGGCGATTGGTTTCGTCGAATCCGCTCACGGAGCTTTCGGCGGCGGAAGCCTGACTCCCGCGGGACAGGCGAGCGGACCGATTGTCGGCCCAAGTCTGGACGGCAACGGATTTGCCGCCATCGCTGATACAGACAACGGCGCCCTGGATGGCGATGCCCGCTGGGACCGTGCCGTCGGACCCATGCAGTTCATTCCCTCCACTTGGAAGCTTGCGGGGTTGGACGGGAACGGTGACGGAAAAGCAGATCCCTTCAACATCGACGATGCCGCCCTCAGCGCGGCCAGCTATTTATGCGCCAAGGGCCGTGACCTCACCACCGCGAACGGATGGATTGAGGCCATCTACTCCTACAACCAGTCCGACTCCTATGTGGACCAGGTACGCAACCGGGCCACCTCCTATGCCGAGAAGGTGGGCACCACCGGATGAGACCACCGGGCTAGTGACCCTCGCGCGGTTGAAGGGCTCGCGCGGTTGAGGGGCTCGCGCCGTTGAAGGGAACGGATTAGTCTGACGCGTATGGCACAGGCAGCCTCGCCCACACGCGCTTGGATCGGGACAATCGTCTTCCTTGCCCTGCGCCCGGCGTCGTAGCGGGCCTTATCCCATGGCTTATCTCCGGCTGGCGGCGGTATGACTGGGGCGGCGCGGTCTGGGTGGTCGTGCCGATCGCCTGGATCGCGATCGTTATCGGGGCGGCTTTCCTCCTGCACGCCTTCGCGCTGTTCGCCCTGCACCGAGGGACTCCTGCTCCGGTCGCGCCGACCGAAACGCTTGTGGTGACGGGGGTCTACCGATACGTGCGCAATCCGATGTACCTCGCGGTTCTCACCATCATCCTCGGCCAGGCGCTGCTGTTCGGCAGCTGGTGGCTCGTGCTCTATGCCGGGGTCGCCCTGGCGGCGGTGGTCGGGTTCGTGAGGGGCTATGAGGAACCGGCACTGACCCGTACCTACGGCAAGCAGTTCCTCGACTATCGGCGCAACGTCCCGGGGTGGTGGCCTCGTCAAGGACGACGTCGGCGACGTAGTAGGTGAGGGTGCTGTCGCCGCTGCCGGTGGTCGCCAGGAGTCATTCCGCAGTTGCAGTGCCGACGGGTTGCCTAGTGCGGCTGGCAGGAGGCAGGGTCCTGGCTGGTGCCGTCCTCGCTGGCGACTGTCACCGGGCAGAGCCGCAGTGCCACGTCCCGCAGTTCCTTGGGGTGGAACGGCTTTGTCAGGTAATCGGCAGCCCCCGAGGCCATGCCGGCCAGGATGTCATCCTGTTCGGACCGGGCCGTCAGGAACAGCAGGGGAGCGGTGCTCAGGCCGCGGATGGCGCGGGCAACCACGTGGCCGTCCATGTCAGGGAGGCCAAGATCCAGGGTGATGAGGGAAATGCCGGGGTCCGCTGCTGCCGCGATGCCATCCGCGCCAGTGGCAACTTCGCGCACGGCAAAGCCCGCACGGGTCAGAATGACGGTGATCAGCCCGCGGATATCGTCGTCGTCCTCAATGACGAGACAGACGTGTTGAGTTTCCATAAAAGCCCCCAGAGCCAGCTTCCCACCAGTGTACGGGCTGCGTCGGGGGAGAATCGCTACTATGACGCCTTCCGCACAACACCCGCAGCTTCTGACCGTGGGCCACGGAACCGCCAGCCAGGAGGACTTCAAGGAACTGCTTGCCACAGCTGGAGTCCAAGCCCTGGTTGATGTCCGCATCGCCCCCGGCAGCCGCAAGTTTCCGCATTTTGGCAAGGACTTGCTGGCGCAGTGGCTGCCCGCGGCCGGAGTGTCCTACCGCTGGGAGAAGAGGCTCGGCGGATTCCGCAAACTTCCGCCGGACTCCCCGGACGTGGCACTTCGCAACGATTCGTTCAGGGCTTACGCGGCGTACATGCGGACTCCCGAATTTTCACTCGCCCTTGACGAACTCCTGGCCCAGGGAGCAGAACAGACGGTGGCCGTCATGTGCAGCGAGACCGTGTGGTGGCGGTGTCATCGCCGGCTGATCGCGGACCACACGGTATTACTCGACCACGTGAACGTGCTGCACTTGATGACCGGTGGAAAGCTGATGCCCCACCTGCCCACCGTCGGTGTCCGGGTCAACGGGACCGAACTGGTTTACGACGCCGGGACGTAGCGCTGCCAGCGCCGCCGCCGTCTACTCGTCGTAGTGGGTCTCCGCCGGCCCCTGTCCGAGGGCGTTAACCACGGCCGCCGCCACCGTGTGCAGCTTGGAATTCCGGGTGCTGGACGCGGTCCTGAGGAGACCGAAGGCCTCCTGCTGGCTGCACCGGTTCTGGGCCATGATGATGCCAACTGCCATATCGATGACCGTGCGGCTCTCGAGGGTGGCGCGCAGGTGGGCAGCGGTCTCGCTGTAATCGGCGAAACGAACGGCCAGCCGCAGGGCAAGGGACGTTTGGCGGACAAAGTCCTCGGCGGTTTCCAGGTTGCGGCCCTCAAAGCGGCCGCTTTGGTGCGAGTACAGGAGCAGAGTGGCTTTGGTTTCCCCCTGCAGCTGGAAAGGAATGGCCAAGACTGACCGAATGCCGTGGCCCAGCACTGCTTCGGCGTATTCGGGCCAGCGATCCTCCTGGTCCAGATCGGGGACGTGGACAGTCAATTGGTCCTCGGCGGCGGTTAGGCCCGGGCTGTCGCTTGACTCGTATTCGATCTGGCTGATCACCTGGGCAGCATCGCCGCTGCTGGCCACGTTTGCGGCCTTGCGCTGGCGCAGAAGCGTGATGCCGCACAGCACTTCGTCACCGGGCTCGCACAGGTTGCGCGCTGATACGCGCGCGAGCTCCGTCAAAAACTCCACAACATCGGAGCTGTTGAGGAGTTCCTCATGCAGGTAATTGGTGATTGATATAGCTGTATTTGTTGTCGACTCGCCGGCCACGGTTCCTGGTGCCATTCGCTCAGGTCAAGACGATCCGGCAATACCGCCGCTCATCAAGCGCTGGCGGCTTGAGGGTGGCGGGGATCGCTGGATCGACGAACTGTCCAACGGCCTGCTGCTAAACCGTAACCAGAAGTATATACAGCTGTGGCCCTTGCAAACGTCACATTCCGGGCGTCTGCCGGGTGCCGCAAAGTACTTGGTTTTGGCCTTCCGCGGCGCCAGCCAAAACTGAGTACTTCTGCCCCAAACCAAGAAGTACCTTCCGTGGACGTTAACGAAAGTCCAGTACCGGTACGCGTTGTTTGCGGATTGGGCACCGTGAAGTATGAGCGTCAGCGATCAGCCGGAAGCAAGTTCCCATCGTGGTTCCCGATGGCTGTGCGTCTCACCCATCACTCTCTAACCCACCAATAGGAGTCTCAGCCATGCGCAAAATGACGAAGAAGAACAAGGTCCTGGCAGCTGCCGGTGCACTCGCCCTGGTAGCCGGCGGTGGCAGCGCTGCCTACGCCTACTGGACCACCACGGGTGCGGGCACCGGTACGGCCACCAACTCGACAGGCGGCGGAACAGTCGTCCTGCACGCCAACTTCGACGGCGGAATCACGCCGGGCGATTCCCGGGTAGTGACCTACACGGCTGACAATGCCGACCCGAACACCAGCACCAAGGTGGGGAAGCTGTCCGCTACGGTGAGCACCAGTATCGCAGGCTGCGATGCGGGCTGGTTTGACGTTTCTGCCGTCACCGATAACGTCACCGTCGCGAAGAACTCGACCAAGACAACGGTTGGTACCGGAGTTCTGACGTTCAACGACAGCGCCACGGCTGACCAGAGCGCCTGCAAGGGCGCGATCATCACCATCACCGTCGGCAGCATCTAAAGAAAACTTCGCCGGCGGGAAGGGTCAGAGACTTCCCGCCGGCGATTTCCACCTCCTCCCGCTCAGTTAGACCAAGCAAGAAGGGCTGAACGTGCAGAACGAATCTGGGTACTTCCGCACAATCATGCGAAGAACCACCACCGCAGCGAAGGTGCTGTTGGTGGGTCTTGTGGTGATGCTGGCTTCGGCGGGCACCATCTACGCGGCCAGCCAGGGCGGGAGCCAAGGCAACAAATCCAGCAACGTCACGATTCAGGTGAATCCCGCCAGCCGGTCAGTTGACCAGGGCGATTCCGTCACTTACACGCTGTCGCTGACCTCCACCAATGGGTTCAGTGGCAGCTTCACTCCGACAATTTCGGGTCTTCCGGACAGTACGACGGCGGCCTTCGCACCGACGCCGGTGACGCTAGCTTCCGGCAAGACCACTACCGTCACCCTGACGGTGGCAACGTCGGCCACCACCCCGGACGGCAAGGCGGACCTCACTATTGGGGGCACCGTTCCGGCCACGGCCGGCGTCAGCCAGCCCACCGCCGTCGTGGTTCAACTCCAGGTCAAAGCCTCTAACAAGACGTTCAGCATTTCCGGAAACCTCGGCACCCAGCTCACACCGGGAGCCACTGTCCCGCTGAATCTCGCAATAGCGAATCCCAACAATAAGAGCCTGGCCCTAAACAGCCTGTCCGTCTCGATCACAACCGTCACCAGGACGCCCGTTGCGGTGGCCGCGGGGCTGCCCTGCACGGCGGCAGACTACGTGGTGACGAATTATTCGGGCCAGTATCCGCTCAACGTTCCCGTCGGCTCCAGTTCGCTTCAATCGATCGGCATCGCTGCCGCGCTGTGGCCGCAAATCGCCATGCTGGACACCACAAAGAACCAGGACGGCTGCAAGGGCGCCACGCTCCAGTTCGCCTACTCCGGCGCAGGGCAGGGAAACTGACATGGCACTGAAGCACGAGAAAACAACACCCCGACGGCTGGCAGCCAAGACTGCGGCAGCAACCATCACCCTCTGCCTGCTAACGGGAGCCGGCGGTGCGTACGCCTACTGGGCCACAGTGGGTGCCGGATCCGGCGCCGCCACGAACGGCACCATGGCCACCGTCAGCGTGGAAGCCCTGGTTGCCGGCGACGGCCTGCGCAACACCCTTGTCCCGGGCGGCACCGCCGACGTTGCCGTCCGGGCGCTCAACCCCAACAGCTTTCCGGTGCAGGTCTACGCCATCCGCGGCAACGGCGCCGCCGCGGCCGACTCGAACCACCCTGGCTGCACCACCACCGGCGTCACGTTCGTTGACCCGGCGGTCCCGCTGGCGGTCAGTATTCCGGCGAACTCGTCCATCCTGATCGCCCTGCCGAACGCCGCCGCCATGTCCCTGGCCTCATCGTCGGGCTGCCAGGGCGCCACCTTCAGCCTGCCTGTCACCTTGGAGGCACGGAAATGAGCCGCATCACCCGAACCCGCATCACCCGAACCCGTATTGCGATCGCCGCCATGGCAGCCCTCGCCATATCGTTTGGAGGTCCCGCGGCCAACGCCTACTGGCAGACCCTCGGCAGCAACCCGGGGACTGCGAAGGCAGGTGCCATCGCAGCACTTGCGGCCCCGAACACGAAAACTGCGCCAGGAGGTGCCGCAGATGTCAGTTGGACTAAAGGCACGACGGCGGGCGGCCAGGCGGTCTCCGGCTACACCATTGACCGCTACTCGTCGGCGACCGGCGGGACAAAGGTTACCGCCGGACCAGGCTGCGCGGGAACTATCACCGCACTCAGCTGCACAGAGGCTAACCTGTCCGCCGGCACCTGGTACTACACGGTGACACCCGTGCTCGGCTCGTGGGTTGGGCCGGAGTCTGCGCGCAGCGGGGGAGTGGCAGTCGCTGACAGTACGGCACCCGACGCGCCAATTTTCGACCCGATACAGCCCGTGAACATAGCGACCACTTCCACTGTTTCCGTCGGCGGAACTGCTGAAGCCAATTCCTCCGTAACAGTCACTGTGAAGGATTCGGCTACCCCGCAACATTCGGCCCCGAGAACAGTGTCCGTAGGTGGCGACGGAAGATGGACGGTCACCAACTTTAACCTCTCGGGGCTCACTGACGGCGTCATTACCTACACGGCGACTGCCAAGGATGCGGCCGGCAACGTGAGTCCTCCAGTGTCGGTTCTATCAACCAAGGACATGGTGGCGCCCAAGGTCACAGCTGTCGCTCTATCGAATGGTCAGGGAACGCAAGCCATCTCTGACGCTGGCGACAAAGTCACGATAACGTTCTCTGAGCCGTTGCTTTCGTCGACAATTTGCGGTGGCTGGACGAGCCCCTCTGGCAGTCAGACGGTGAGCGGCACCCTAACGATCGTTTCGGTCGCCAAGGACAAAAACTCGCTGACATTCGCCAGCACCGACCCTGCTTGTCCTTCAGTCGCGTATGGAACGGTAGTGATCGACGGCACTTACACGGCCGGGGGTAACCTGACCTTCAGTTCGCTCCTGACCTGGAATCCCGGATTGTCACAACTAACTGTCACTCTCGGAGCTTTGACGGGTGGCACTCCGGTAACAAAGAACGGAAACGTCACGCCGACTTACACGCCAGCCCCCGGGCTGACGGATGTTGGCCGCAACCCGCTTCCGGTCGACGCGGTGCAAGGGTCAAACTCAAAGTTCTAACCACGACAGTCCAACGCCAGCCTCCCGTAGCACCTCCGGGAGGCTGGCGTTGTGCTGCCACTTGTGGGCAGAATGTAGCTCACGTTGGCGCTGCCGGCGGTGGACCCGAAATTAGCCGGCGTTGGCGCCGCGGAGGGACAGGCTATGACCAGACTGCTCATCATCGGGCCGCCCGGCTCCGGCAAGGGCACCCAGGCGGTTCACATCGCCAAGCATTTCAGCATCCCGACGGTATCCACGGGCGAAATCTTCAGGACCAATGTCAGCGAGGAAACACCGCTGGGCCTGGAAGCCGCGAAATACCTCGACGACGGCGCCTTTGTGCCCGACCATCTCACCAACGCATTAGTGAAGGACCGTCTCCGTGACGTCGATGTCCAGCCCGGGTTCCTGCTGGACGGTTACCCCCGCACTGCGCCCCAGGTAATGGAACTGGACAACATGCTTGCCTCGCTGGGCCACCGGCTCGACGCCGTTGTTGAGCTCCGCGCCCCGGACTCCGAACTGGAACAGCGGATGATCCAGCGGGCCAAGGAACAGGGCCGCAAGGATGACACGGTGGAGGTCTTCCGGCGCCGGCTGGATCTCTACCACCGCGAAACCCACGAAGTGGTGGCCGTCTACGCCGGCCGCGGCATGGTGGTTTCGGTCGACGGCAGCGGCGAGCCCCGTGCCATCACCGAACGTGCCATCGCCGCCGTCGAAAAGTTCCTAGCAGCAGGAGTAGCACCATGAGAATCGCAGTGACCGGCGGAAGCGGAAAACTGGGGCGGCATGTGGTCCGCAGGCTCACCGATGACGGCCACCAGGTGCTCAACCTTGACCGTACCGGAGAGAGGAACCCGGGCCTGGCCATCGTGGACCTGCGCAACTACGGCCAGGTCCTTGACGTTTTTCTCGGCCTGGATGACAGGCACAACGGCTTCGACGCCGTCGTCCACCTGGGCGCCATCCCTGCGCCCGGCATCATCCCGGATGCCGCGACGTTCGAGAACAACATGCTCTCCACCTACAACGTCTTCCAGGCGGCACGCCGCGCCGGGATCAAGAAGGTGGTGTACGCCTCCAGCGAGACGGTGCTGGGACTGCCGTTCGACGTCGACCCTCCTTACATTCCGGTGGACGAGGACTACCCGGCCCGGCCCGAAAGCACCTACTCGCTGGTCAAGCACCTCGAGGAGCAGATGGCCATTCAGCTGACACGCTGGGACCCGGAGCTGAGCATCACCGGCCTTCGGTTTTCGAACGTGATGGACATCGAGGACTACGACCGCTTCCCGGCGTTCGACGCCGATGCCACCGGGCGCAAGTGGAACCTGTGGGGCTACATCGACGGGCGCGACGGGGCGCAGGCGGTAGCCCGGGCCCTTGAACACGGAAAGCCGGGATTCGAGGCGTTCATCGTCGCGAACTCAGACACCGTGATGTCCCGTTCCAGCGCCAGCCTCGCCGCGGAGGTGTTCCCCGACGTCCGCGTGACCAAGGAACTGGCCGAACACGAGACCCTGCTGTCCATCGACAAGGCCAGGCGGCTGCTCGGATTCGAACCCGAACATTCTTGGCGCTCCTACCACTCGAACCGCACCACGCCCACGGAGGACTAAGCAGTCTGGGCAGTTCACCACAGGCTGGTTCTAACTGATCCGTGGGGAGGGGGAGTCCGACGGCGGCCGCTGGGGGGCGTCGTCGGGCTTTCCCGGTTGCCGGGACGAGTCCTGTGCAGCGTCAGGGTGGTGCTCGGACCAGATGTGGCCCACCTCCTCGGCGAACTGCTCCACAATCCTGCTCATGGCAGCGTGCGCTGCGCTGGCCTCGCCCCGCTGGATGGCACTCGCCACGTCCACGTGCAGCTGCAGTGCTTCGTGGTGCGGCAGCTGTGGCATCAGGCCGTGTTCCACCCGGCCGGTCAGGACCTCGGCCACCAGGTTCTGCAGCTGGGCGAACATGGCGTTGCCGGAAGCCTTGAGGACAGCGGCGTGGAACTCGACGTCCAGCCGGAGGAATTCTTCCTGCTCACCGCGCTGGCCAGCTGACCAGAGGCGCGCCGCGAGCGAGACCAGATCGCTGCCTGCATCCCAGGACGCCCGTTCGGCGGCGAGCCGTGCGGCCTGCGGCTCGATGGCGCCGCGGAGCTCGTTCAGCGCCTGAAGCTGCTCGAGGCGCCGGGATGAGGCGAGCCGCCAGCGGATCACCTGCGGGTCATAGAGGTTCCAGGCGTCTTCGGGCTGCACCACGGTGCCAAACCGGCGCCGGGAAGCCAGCATGCCTTTGGACGACAGGACCCTGGCAGCCTCCCGGACCACGGAGCGGGACACATTGTGCTGTGCCTCCAGCTCATCCAGGCGCACGATCGAGTTCGCTGCAAGGCGCCCATCCGCGATCGCCAGTCCCAGGCTCTGCACCAACGCAGCATGCCGGTCTGTAGGGGACTCCACCTTTGGGGTTCGCATGGATAAATCATACTGGTTGGCGAATGGGGTTGTTTAAGTCTGCCTTATTTACCTATGATCTTCCCCAGAGCAGATGTAAAGAGGCATTTGTATGTGGCTGGACAGTGACGTCAGCCCGGAACAAAAAAGGGGAGTCGTTATGAAGCGACGTTCAGTAGTGAAGTACGCGGCGGTTGCCGCCGCACTCTCGCTGGGGCTGACAGCCTGCGGCGGCAGCGGCAGCAGCGACGCCAAGCAATCGGGAACGGTCCGGGTGACGCTGGCCAACCACGTCTGGACCGAGGGCATCAAGGCAGCCATCCCCGAATTTGAGAAGTCCAGCGGCCTCAAGGTGGAGCTGACCCAGCTCGGCGAAGACCAGCTTTCAGACCAGTACAACGTCAAGCTCAACGCCGGCAGCGACGAGATCGACGTGATGATGTACCGTCCGCTCCAGGAGGGTAAGGCATTCGCAAAGAACGGCTACCTCGCGGACCTGACCAGCAAGGTTTCCTCGGATTCCAACTGGGACTGGAAGGACTACCAGGAGGGCCCGGTCAAGGCCACCACCGCTGACGGCAAAGTGGTGGGTGTCCCCATCATCACCGAGCGTGAGGTCCTGTACTACCGCAAGGACCTGCTGAAGGCCGCCGGCCTGGAAGTTCCCAAGACCATGGACGAACTGGAAGCCGCTGCAAAGACCATCAAGGCAGCCAACCCGGACACCGCCGGCTTTGTGGCCCGCACCGGCAAGTCCGCGGCCGTCACCCAGTTCTCCAGCTTCCTCTACAGCTTCGGCGGCGACTTCACCGATTCCAGCGGCAAGTCCACTATCAACTCGGATGCTGCCAAAAAGGCTTACTCCTTCTACGGCGGCCTGATCAAGAACTACGGCCCGGCCAACGTCAGCACCGACATGAGCTGGCCTGAGGCAATGGCAATCTTCACGCAGGGCAAGGCCGCCTTCTACACCGAGGCTGACTCGCTCTACAAGAACGCCACGGACCCGGCCAAGTCCAAGGTTGCCGACACGGTCGGGTTCGCTGCCCTGCCCGCCGGTCCCGCTGGTTCCAAGCCGTACAACATCCCGTCATGGGGCCTCGCCGTGAACCAGGCATCGGGCAACCAGGACAACGCCTGGAAGTTCATCCAGTGGGCCACGAGCAAGGAACGCACTCTGGCGGCACAGAAGGCCGGCGTCCCCGGTCCCCGCGCCTCCGTTTGGGCCAACTCCGAGGGCACGTCCACGTACCCGAAGGACCTTGCCGAAGCCATCGCGGTCAGCGCCGACAACGGCATCGGCCACGACCGTCCTGAGGTAGTCACCGTCGGCAAGGCACGCGAAATCGTCGGCGAGCCGATCGTTGCCAGCATCACCGGCGCCGACGCCGCCGCTGCGGCTGACTCGGCCCACGCTTCCTTCCAGAAGTTCCTGGACAGCGAAAAGAAATAGCACACCCTGTGCACCAACGCCGGCACCCCCGGCCCCGGTGCACCACAGAGCAGGGGCTGGAGGGCAGCGACGCTGCCCTCCAGTTCCCGCTGGCCTGGACCCTGTACCTGAGCCTCACCGATTCGCAAGGCTCCGTCCGGGCGGCCACCGAGTTCATCGGCCTCGAAAACTACATGACCGTCCTGTCCGACGTCGAACGCTTCTGGCCCGCGGTGGGCCGCACCCTGACCTTCACCGGCATTGCCCTGGTTTGCGAAGTAGCCCTCGGCATGGGCATCGCACTGCTGCTGTGGCGCCCGTTCCGCGGGGAAAAGTGGGTGCGCGTGGCCATCCTGCTGCCGCTCGTGGCAACCCCGGTGGCCGTGGGCATGATGTGGCGGCTGATCTTCGATCCCAACATCGGCTTCGCGAACCAGCTGCTCGCCGCTGTGGGCATTCCCGCCCAGCCCTGGCTGTCCGGCCAGGACACGGCGCTCGGCACCACCATCTTTATGGACGTGTGGCAATGGACCCCCATGGTGGTCCTCATTCTGCTGGCTGGCCTGACGTCCCTCTCCGAGGAGCCCGATGAGGCAGCCCGGATGGACGGCGCCAACGCGTTCCAGCGGTTCTTCTACATCACCCTGCCCCTCATGATGCCCACGGTGATTGTGGCCATCCTGCTCCGGGGCATCGACGCCCTGAAGACCTTCGACATCCTGTACGCAACCAAGGGCAAGGGCGGCGGGTCCTTCCACGAGGTGGAGACCCTGAACGTCTACGCCTACGGCCTGAGCTTTGACTACAACCAGTACGGACTGTCCTCTGCGGTGCTGATCCTGTTCTTCATGATCATCATCGGCTCCATGTGGCTGCTGACCATGCGCAAGAAAGCGGTAAGCAAATGACCGTCCTGAACGAAAACACCGTAAACCAGGCCTCTGCCGGGCGGCCCCTGCCGCTCCGCCGCCCCAAGAAACCCCTCGGAACCCGCGCCTACAAGGTCTTCCGTGTCGTAGCCCTGATCGCCGTGGTCCTGTTCCTGATCGCGCCCCTGATCTGGATGCTGCTCGCTTCGCTGAAAACCAATGTGGACATCTACGACACCGCCAAATCGTTCGTCTTCAGCCCCACTTTCGAGAACTACGCGAACGTCCTCCAGCGCAACAACTACTTCGTCTTCATCTTCAACAGCTTCTGGGTGGCGTTCGTCTCCACAGCCCTGTCGCTGGTGCTGGGTGTTCCGGCCGCGTACGCCATGAGCCGGTTCACCATGCACCGTTCAGCCCTCGTGGTCCTGATGGCCCGCGTCATCCCGGGCGTTTCGCTGCTGGTGCCCTGGTACTACGTGTTCTCCAACCTGAAAATGGTGGGCGGCTTCGAGGTGCTGATCCTCAGCCACATGTTCGTCGCGCTGCCTCTGATCGTGTACATCATGATGAGCTACTTCGACTCCCTCCCGCTGGAGTTGGAGGAATCGGCCCAGGTGGACGGACTGACCCCCATCGGCGCGTTCCAGCGCATCACGCTTCCGCTGTCCGTGGCCGGCATGGCCACCGCCGGTATCCTGTCCTTCATCTTTTCGTGGAACAACTTCATGTTCGCCCTGGTGCTGTCCGGGTCCAAGACCAAGACGCTGCCCGTGGCCATCTTCGACTTCGTCTCCTACGCCAGCATCGACTGGGGCGGACTCATGGCGGCCGCCACTGTGGTGACCATCCCCATCATGATCATTGCGCTCTTCACGCAGAAATACATCGTGTCCGGCATGACCGCCGGCGCTACTAAGGGCTAGGCCGCATGACAATCATCAGCAGAATCGAAACCTTCCTGGTCGCACCGCGGTGGCTTTTCGTCCGGATCGAGACCGAGAGCGGCATCGTCGGCTGGGGCGAGGCAACCTGCGAGGGCCGCAGCGAAACGGTGCGCACCGCCGTCGAACAGCTCTCCGAGTTGCTCATCGGCAACGACGCCCTCCGCATCGAGGACCACTGGCAGGTCATGACCAAGGGCTCCTTCTACCGGGGCGGGCCCATCCTGGCCAGCGCGGTCTCCGGGCTGGACCAGGCGTTATGGGACATCGCGGGCAAGCACTTCAACACCCCTGTGCACCAGCTCCTGGGCGGCCATGTCCGCGACAGGATCCGGATGTACGGCTGGGTGGGCGGGGACGAGCCCAACGAGGTTGCCGACCAGATCAGTGCCCAGCTGGAAGTGGGCCTCACCGCCGTCAAGATGAACGCCAGCGGCCGGATGAGCCCCGTCGCCTCAGTGGCAGAGCTCGACGGCGTGGTGCGGCGTGTTGCCGCAGCCCGCGAAGTTCTGGGGGACCACCGCGACGTCGCCGTGGACTTCCATGGCCGCTTCAGCCTGGCCAACGCCCGGCGTGTGGCACCGCTGCTGGAACCCTACCGGCCGTTCTTCCTCGAGGAACCGGTGGTGCCGGAAAACACGCACCTGCTGCGCGAATTCACCTCGTCCACCACCACGCCGGTCTCCACCGGCGAGCGGCTCTACAACCGGCAGGAATTCCTGCCCGCATTGCAGGCGGGCATCGCCGTGGCCCAGCCGGACCTGTCCCACGCCGGCGGCATCACCGAGGTGCGCAAGATCGCCTCGCTGGCCGAAATCTACGACGTGCAGCTGGCTCCGCACTGCCCCCTCGGCCCGCTGGCCCTGGCCGCGTGCCTGCAGGTTGGCTTCGCAACCCCCAACTTCCTGATCCAGGAACAAAGCATCGGCATCCACTACAACAAGGGCGCAGAAGTCCTGGATTATGTGGTGGACAAAACGCCGCTGAAGTTCGTGGACGGCCACATTGAACGGCTGACCGGACCCGGGCTCGGCATCGAAATCGACGAAGCGGTGGTCCGTGCCGCGGACAAGCGCGGCCACGCCTGGCGCGGGCCCGTCTGGCGCCACGCGGACGGAGCCTTCGCAGAATGGTGAACACCATGACTGACAGCAGCAACACCCCTGAAGGCCTCCTGGCCGGAATCAAAGAGGCCCGCCTCGTGGCTATCGTCCGCGGCACAAACGGCGGTGCCGCTGCCAAAGCGGCACTCGCCGCGATGGACGAAGGTTTCCGGTTCGTCGAGATCGCGCTGACCACGCCCGGTGCCCTCGAAGCAATCCGCGAGGTCCGCACCGCGGCCCCGGACGGCTGCTACGTCGGCGGCGGAACCGTGCTGACCGTCCAGGACGTGGACAACGTGGCCGAGGCCGGCGGCCAGTTCATGGTGACGCCGGCCCTGGCCGCATCAATCGCCGAGTCCGCACGGCAGGGGATTCCGGTCCTGGCCGGTGCACTGACCCCCAGCGAGGCGTACGAAGCCATGAACCGCGGCGCCACCGCGGTCAAACTCTTCCCCGCTTCCATCGGCGGCCCCGGTTACCTCAAGGCACTGCGCGATCCTTTTCCCGAAATCCCGTTCATCCCGGTGGGCGGAGTGGGCCTCGACGAAGCAGCAGGCTACTGGGAAACCGGCGCGATCGCCGTCGGTCTCGGCGGACCGCTGTTCGGGAACGCAGGCTCCGGGGGTGACCTCGCCCCCATGCGGGAGCGGGCACGCGCGTTTGTTGATTTGGCGGAAGCCTTCAAACGGCGATCTGCCGCAGCAGGCGTGCGGTGAGTGCCGCCGTCGACCTTTTGACCTTCGGCGAGTCCATGGTCTCGCTGCGCTCGGCCGGGCCGCTGTCTGCCGGCGGCAGCCTGGCCATGCACGTGGCCGGGGCGGAATCGAACGTTGCCGTAGGGGTTGCCCGCCTGGGCCACAGCGTCAGCTGGGCCGGTGTTGTTGGCGCGGATCCACAGGGTGAGTTCATCCTGCGGCAGCTGCGCTCCGAGGGGATCCAGGTGCAGCACCGGCTGGACAAGGTCCGGAGCACGGGCGTCATGTTCCTCGAGCAGCGGACCGCTGACCTGACCCGGGCGTTCTACTACCGTGCCGGTTCTGCGGGCTCTACGCTCAGCCGGGACGACGTTGATCTTGCCCTGAACGCCGGCCCGCGCGTCCTGCACCTGACCGGCATCGCCGCCGCCCTCAGCCCGGAAGCCCGGGCTGCGCTGGAGTACGCCGCGGAGCGTGCCGCGGCAGAGGGCGTGGTGGTCTCCCTCGACGTGAACTACCGCAGCAAGCTCTGGACCCGGGATGAGGCGCGCGCCGTGCTGGCCCCCATCGCCCGGCACGCGGACATCCTGATAGCGTCCGATGACGAACTGGACCTTGCAGCGTCCGCCGCCTCGGGTGGTGACACCCCGGGTGGTGCCAAGTCCGACGACGCCGAGACCGCCCTTGCCGCGGAGCTCCTTGGCCGCGGGGTCACCGAAGTGGTGGTCAAGCGGGGCGCCGCCGGCGCCGGCGTCCACACCGCCGCCGGACGGTTCGAGGCACCCGCCATCACCGTGACCAGCATCGATACTGTTGGTGCCGGCGATGCATTCACGGCCGGCTACCTCTCCGCCTTGCTCGACGGCGGCGACGTACCCGCTCGGCTGGAGCGCGGGACCGTGATGGGGGCTTTTGCCGTCAGCACCGCCGGGGACTGGGAGGGACTTCCCGGCCGGGACGAACTGGCGATCCTTGCAGCGACCCAGAGCGGCGCCACCGTCCGCTGACGGCTTGACCGGGCATAAAGCCGGGGGCTCGCGTCAGATGTCTGTGCTGAGGCTGAGGTCCCGCCACGTGTCCAGCTCGGTGCGTTCTGCCTCGGCGACGGCAGCAAACGCGCCGAAAGCGTCTGTGCCGAGCACCAGCAATGACGGCGGGTCCGGGCTTTCGGCGACTGCAATGATGGCTTCAGCTGCTTTGGCCGGGTCGCCCGGCTGGGTGCCGTGCACCGTGTCGTTCTCCTTGCGGCGCTTACCCGCCGTCTCCGCGTAGTCCTCGATCGGCTTCGCGGACTGGGTGAGGGAGCGGCCGGCGAAATCGGTGCGGAATGCGCCGGGTTCCACAACGGTGACGCTGATCCCGAGCGGCTGCAGCTCCTTGTGGAGGGAACCGGACAGGCCTTCCAGGGCCGCTTTGGTTGCGGAGTAGTATCCGGACCCGGCCGGTTTGATGCGGGCTCCGATGGACGAGATGTTCACGATGGACCCGGACTTTTGCGCACGCATGTCCGGAAGGACTGCCTTGATCATGTCCACAGTGCCGAAAACGTTCGTGTCGAACAGTTGCCGGATGTCGGCGTCGTCCGCTTCTTCAACCGCGGCGCGGTAGCCGTAGCCCGCATTGTTGACGAGCACGTCGATCCCGCCGAAGCGGGCCTTAGCCTGTTCGACAGCCGAGGTGATCTGCGCCCGATCGGTGACGTCCAGAGGCAGTGCCAATGCAGTGTCCGGGTAGGCGGTTGTGAGGTCTTCCACCGTGTCGGAATGGCGGGCGGTGACGACGGCGTTATGGCCGCGGGCGAGCACGGCTTGGGCGAGTGCGCGGCCGAGTCCGGTCGAGCAGCCTGTGATGAGCCAGGTGGCCATGGTTTATTTCCTTTCGGGAGTGACGCGGCAGTCCGCATGTTCCGTTCACTAGCCAACCGCACATCTCCCAGCTCCGGTAGTGCCTGCTGATACAGGTACTGCCAGGTCCACCCACGCTGCCTCAGGTGAGGACTTCGAACTCAGTACGCCCGTGCCGGACACCGTTGACCTGGAGTTCCAGGGCGTGCAGTCCAGGGTGGTGCACCCGGGTGGTCATCGGTTTGAAGGCGTGGCGCTTGGCCAGGGTCCTGGTCTCGCCCGCAGAAAGCGTCAGTGCGGTCAGTTTGAAGATCTTCACGGACTGGCTGCCGTTGGCTTTGCGGTAGTGGACGGCGTAATCCACCGCCAGTTGGGCATCCGCTGTGCCGGTATTGGAGATCTCGAATTCGAACCCGAGGTCTTCCGGCATCGCCACCACCTGCCGGTCCAGGCGAAGTGCCGTGACAGCCACCGACGCCGGCGCGAACTCCTGGAGCGCCAGCGCGTCCGGATGGCCTTTCTTGATCAGGGTCCGGAGTCCGTGCCTCACCACCCAGGCAGTATTGGCATCCGGGGCAGCCAGCCAGCCTGCCGCCGTCGCAACCACCGACTCCGGGGAATGGCGGGCCACGTCGTTGAGGTGGTTGGCAACTGACCTGCGAACGTACTCGGAAGGGTCCCGGTAGAGGGCGTTGAGGATGGGCAGCGTTGCTTCCGGCCGCTGGACCAAAGCGGGGACCCGCACCGCCCACGGGAGGTAGGCGCGGGTGCCTTCGGAAGCCAGGCGGCGGACGTGTTCATCGGGGTGCGATGTCCACCCGAGGATGGCCCGCAGGGCGGTGTCGGGATCCCGGGCGATGAGTCGCCGGATGGCAAACTCACCGGTGAGCCGAGGGGTCAGCTCGGCCAGGAGCGCCAGGCAGTCCGTGAAGGCCGCTGAGCTCTCCGATTCCAGTGCCAAGGTCACGGCTGCCTCGGAAACGGGCCACAGGATCCAGCCCGTAAAACCAGGGTTGTCCAGCGCGCCGCGGAAGACGCCGGCCGCCGTCGAATAATCACTGCCCGGGACCTGCCGGAAATCGGCCAGGAGCGCACCGCAGACCTGGTCGGTCCTTCCGCGCAGACTGAGTTCGTCGAGCGTTGTTGCTGCCACGGCCACGTTGGGCCACGGGGTGCCAGGTGCCGCCCCGCCCAGAATGCCAGCGAGGGCTTCAACATTCCGGCGGTTGATCAGTTCGTTCATCGCACCCATCCGGTCAGGCTACAGGGATAGTCTTCTTCTCAAGGAAATCCAACGGCGCAGGGACGGAAGTCGGACGTGGCAGAGCAGGCAGGGCAAGGAAGATCAGGGAACGGCCCCCATTGGTGGCGCATCTTCCATGACAAGTTCGTGGTGGAAGAACGCTTTATGGAGCCTGAGGCGCGCAGGGGGCTCTACCGCGCGGCGGTGATCCTGATGGGAGTGGGCGCCCTCGTATTTATCGTCACGTTGGTGGGGGTGGTGCAAAGCGGTACCGGGCCGTGGGGACCGGACGAACCGATCCGGGAATGGCTGGTCGGCATCCGTTCAGAGACCCTCACCGGCGTGATGATCTTCATCGCCGTGGTCTTCGGTCCCATTGCCCTGCCCATCATCGTGCTGGTGGTCACGGTGGCGTGGGGGCTCGCGGCGAAGCACGCCTGGCGGCCGATTGCCCTGGCTGCCGCGATGCTCACGGGCGTGATCGTTTCCCAGATCATCCTGCAGATCGTGGAGCGGTCCCGGCCGCCGGTGGAGCTCATGCTTTTTGGCGCCGACCACACGTTCTCGTTCCCTTCGGGCCACGTCCTGGGGGCTTGCGACTTCCTGCTGGTGGGAACGTTCCTTGTCTTCTCGCGGCGGGATAACCCACGGTCTGCCGTTCTGGGCTTTGTAGGGGCGGGAGTCGGCATCGTGCTTGCCATTCTGAGCCGGCTTTACCTCGGCTACCACTGGTTCAGCGACACTCTCGCTTCGCTGTCCCTGGCGCTCGTCATCCTGGGCGCCTGCATCGCCCTGGACACCTGGCGGACCGCCCGGGTCCCCGGCGAACGAATCACGGGCCAGCTCTCCAAAGCGGACGCTCCGGACTAGGGGCGGCTGGCTGCCATGGCCAACGAGGCAGATGTCCGCCGCATATGCCGCGCACTGCCCGGCGTCACCGAACGCAGCAGCTGGGGCCAGCCTGCCTGGTTCGCGAAGGCGCTCATGGCCCGGATGTGGGAGGACGGCGTGCTGACTGCCAAGACCACGGAGCGGGAGGCGCTGGCCGGCACGGATGCCGAGACGTATTTCTGGACCCCGCATCACGAGCGGTCACCCCGGTTGGTGCTGGTGCGGCTGGCGCGGATCGGTACAGAAGACCTGACGGAACTGCTTGAGGAGTCTTACAGGCTGGCGGGTGGCCGCGGAACCTGACCGGCCGACGTCGGGCGGTTTCCGGGAGCGCTACTGCTCTGGGAGTGAGCGTGCCGCTTGAGGGCGCGGACCAATTTGGCGTTGGCGGCCTCCAGTTCCAGGACCTTTGAGACCCCGGCCAGGTTGAGGCCTTGCGCCAGCAAATCACCGATGTGCAGGAGCACGGCGACGTCGGCGTCACTGTATTGCCGTGTTCCGCCGGACGTTCGGGCAGGCGTGAGCAGTCCACGCGTCTCGTAGAGGCGGATGTTCTGCTGGCCCGTCCCGGCCAGTTGGGCGGCCACGGAGATGGCGTAGAGTGCCCGCCCGGCCCGGGCCTGCGGTGCACGTCCGGAGGTCGGTTCGCTCATCTCTACTCCCAAAAATTCCGGCCGAAACGTCTTGCCTCAGTTTCGCACGGGTGCTATAAAAAATCTATGTCCACCACCATAGATAACCGAGGTGGATAGACGAATATCCAGCCAACTGCATGCTGAAGGAGTGAAGATGATGTTGATGCGTACGGACCCGTTCCGTGAGCTGGACCGGCTCACCCAGCAGGTCTTTGGAACGGTGGCCCGGCCGGCGGCCATGCCGATGGACGCCTGGCAGGAAGACGGTGAGTTTGTTGTCGCGTTTGACCTGCCGGGCGTCAAGGTGGACTCCGTGGACCTGAACGTGGAGCGGAACGTTCTCACCGTCCGGGCGGAGCGCCTTGATCCCACCCAGCCCAACGTTGAGCTGGTGGCTTCCGAACGGCCACGCGGCGTATTCAGCCGCCAACTGATCCTGGGCGACACACTGGATGCGGACCGCATCAAGGCCAGCTACGACCAGGGCGTATTGACCCTGCGGATCCCGGTGGCCGAGCAGGCTAAGCCCCGCAAGATCGAGATCGAAACAACGAGCCAGATGCACGAGATCGGAAACTAACCCCTTCCCGGGGCGCCGGCAGCCTTTGTCAGCGCCCCGGGAACATCCCCGGAGAATTCCCCGGAACCGTCATGACCAGCCAGCCGGATTACTACGACCTCATGCGGGTGACCCCCGCTGCCAGCCAGCAGGAGATCTCCCGCGCCTACCGGGCATTGATGCGGACCCATCATCCGGACCTCGACGGCGGCGCGGCGGATGGGGGCGAGGTCCATCGTGGCGAGTTGCTGCAGATCATGCAGGCCTTCGCGGTCCTGCGTGACCCGGAGCGGCGCGCAGCCTACGACAAGAGCCGCGCCGGCACCCGGGCGCAGGGTACCGGACCGGTCCTCATTCCGGTCCGAAAAGTCCGCGGCACCGCGCAGGGCAGCCCCGAGCACGGGCCAACCGCCAGCATCAGGATCACCCCGGTCCGCTGGGAAAGCGGGCCATGGGCGTAACCGCATGAACAACCATAGGAGAACCCCCATGAGCGAGTGGCGTCGCTACGATTCCCATCTGATCTCCGCCTTCCATGAGCGCTTCGAAACGCGCTGGGGCAAGGGCACGGCCCCGTTCCTGGATCCCGAGGAACACGAGGAACCGGTTCCGCGTGCGCAGTGGATCAATCCCGCAACAGGTGCGGCGCTGGCAGTGGTGCCGGTGTGGACTGCGGACGAGCGCCAGCAGCGCTCATTCGGGGTGTTCTATCTCCCGCCCGCCGGGGACATCTGGGTACTCCGGCCTGGTTATACGGGCTACCTTGAACCGGCCGACGGCGACACTGAGCACCTCGTCACCCTCCGGAATGATGCCTACCGCAAGGCCGTGGCCCACGCCAAGGAATTCCTGCTCGGCTCACAGTGAACCGACGCCGGTGACCGGCCCGGGAGCTGTTCCGCTGCCGCTGCCCAGCAGGCTGCGGGTGAGCGTTTCGGCGTCGGCCATCAGGTCCTCGACGGCGGCACTGAGGTGGGAGTCGGACACCGGTTGGTTGTCCAGCGCGGCGGCAACAACCGCGCGGCGGACCAGTTCGCGCGCGAAGGAAGCGGTGGTTCCTTCGGTCTGTTCCGCGGCGGCATCGAGCGCCTCCGGGCTGAAAGCCACCAGGCGGCCGTACAGTTCCAGCAGCCGGACCCGTTCGGCGTGGGCCGGCAGCGGAATTTCGACCGCGAGGTCCACCCTGCCGGGCCGCTGCGCCAGGGCACGCTCCAGCATGTCCGGCCGGTTGGTGGTGAGGACAAATGCCACGTCGGCATCCCTGTCCAGCCCGTCCATGGCGTCCAGCACCTCAAACAGCAGTGGCTGGGGCCCATGCCCGAAGCTCCGGTCCTCGGCGATGAGGTCGCAGTCCTCCAGCACCACAATGGACGGCTGAAGCGCGCGGGCCATGCGGGCCGCTTCCGCGATCCGGGCGAGCGAACCGCCCGAGAGGAGGATCGCCGTCGAGCCTTCACTCTGGCTGAGCAGGTGGCGCACGGTGTGCGTTTTGCCCGTCCCAGGCCTGCCGTAGAGCAGGATGCCGCGTTTGAGGTGCTGGCCGTGTTCCAGGAGGGACGCGCGGTGGGTGGCGATTCCTACGGTGTGGTCGGCCACCTTCTGCAGCAGCCCCTCGGGCAGGATGACGTCCGACGCCGGGAGGCTGGGGCGGTGGTGGAACGTCACCCCCGCCGTGCTGGGGCCGTATTCGGACATGACCAGGGAGATGACCTGGCCCTTCAGGACGCTGTTGTGGTCCATCCGGAGGCGGAACTCGGCCAGGAACTCCGTGGCCGTGTCCGGGCTGCCGGCCAGCACCTCCAGGGAAGCTGTCTGGCGTCCGGAGCGCGGTTCGGCGTTGCGCTGCAGGACTGCCAGCGGGCTCCCGCCGAAGGCGAAAAGCCAGAGGCCCAGCGCCACGGCCTGCCGCTGCGCGTCCGGCCCCACCGCCAGGTTGGCGTAGTCGGGCTGGGCGAGCGGAAACTGGGGAAAGAGCTGGGACTGCTGGACCATGTCGCTGAAGGACTGGTGGTGGCGCTGGCCGCCGCCGCCAATGCCCACCAGCCGGCTGGCAGGGTCCTGGGCGGCGAGTTCAGCCATCACGATGTCAGCGTCCACGAACCGGTGCGGCGGGATCACCTCCTCCACCACGGAGAGCCCCTCAGCGGGCGCCCTGAGGTGCGCAGTCAACGCCGGAAGCAGCTGCAGGCCTTTCTGCTGCCGGTGGCTTCCGGCCTGCGCGAGGTGGACCAGCGTGCCGAAGTCGTCGATGAACTTCCCCAGTTTTTCATCCATGCCCAGACCCTAGCAGCCTGCGTCGCGAGGGGTGCCCCGGGTATAGCATTCTGAGTTATACCCGTTCCACGTTTTCACCTTACAAAGGGCTGACGCCATGCATATTTCCGCCAAAGACCTGGCAGCCCTCATTCCCGCGGACTTCACGTTGGGTGTGGCCACCGCGGCCTTCCAGATTGAAGGCGCGCTCACTGAAGATGGCCGCGGCCCGGCGGGGTGGGACGTGTTTTCCGCCAAGCCCGGGTCCATCGTTGAGGACCAAAGCCCGGCCGTTGCCTGCGACCACTACCACCGCATGCCGGGGGATGTGGCACTGATGAAACAGCTCGGCGTCGACTCCTATCGGTTCTCGCTGTCCTGGTCCCGGATCCAGCCCAACGGGAGCGGTCCGGTGAACCCTGCGGGCCTGGATTTTTACGATCGCCTCCTCGATGAGCTGCTCGCCAACGGCATTTCCCCGATGCTGACGCTCTATCACTGGGACACGCCGCTGGCGCTGGACGAAGCCGGCGGCTGGATGAACCGGGACACCGCCTACCGCCTCGGGGAGTTCGCTGCCATTGCCGCGGCCGCTTACGGAGACAGGGTGGCGAGGTGGTGCACCATCAACGAACCTGCCACGGTCACCACCAACGGCTACACCCTGGGGCTGCACTCGCCCGGCGAAGCGCTTATGCTCAACGCATTTCCCACTGTGCACCACCAGTTGCTGGGTCACGGGCTGGCACTGCAGGCGCTGCGGGCGGCGGGGGTCCCCGGCGAGGTCGGGATGACCAATGTGTACTCGCCGATGGTCCCCAACTCCATCAACCCCCTGGACAAGATCAGTGCCGGTTTGATGGATCTTGCCCAGAACCGGGTGTATGCCGACCCGGTCCTCACCGGTAAGTACCCGGACCTGGTCCGTGCCGCAAAGTTCTTCAGCTCCTTCGAGCACCCGGACGAGGACATGGAAATCATCTCCCAGCCGCTGGATTTCTACGGACTGAACTACTACATGCCCACCAAGGTGGCTGTGGGCTCGGGGGAGGGGGCCGTTCCCGCGAGCATGGCCGAAGCCATGGGCAGCGACCTCAGTGCTGCGGGCAACGGCGGCACCCCGTTCCACGTGGAGACCTGGCCCGAAGCCGACATGACGTCCTACGGTTGGCCGGTGAAACCTGAGTACATGAAGGTAGCGCTCAAGGAAATGGCCGATCGGTACCCGAATCTGCCGCCAGTGATCATCACCGAAGGCGGGGCCAGCTTCGAGGACATCATCGTCCGCGACAAGTCCACCAACATCACTTTCATCCCGGACGAGCGTCGCCTGAAGTACCTCTCGGACCACATCGAGTCGGCGCTGAAGGCCACGTCCCCCGGCGGTGAAGCCGAATCGATTGACCTGCGCGGCTACTACGTATGGTCGCTGCTGGACAACTTCGAATGGTCCGCGGGCTACAACCAGCCGTTCGGACTGCTACACGTTGATTTCGAGACGCTCGAACGCACGCCCAAGGCCTCGTATTTCTGGTTCCAGGAGCTCATCGAGGAACGGAACCTGGTAGCCGCGGCCGGTGCCGCCGTCGCGCAGGCTATGGAACCTGAATCAGTGGAGGACAGCGGGATTGAACATGGAGCCGGTGTTTAGGCGCGCTTAGCGTCTAGGCGGGCCTAGAGCAGGTCCAGGACCCTGAGCTGCTTGGCCATTCCGGCTCCGTCAGGCGAATAGATCCACGGCACCACGGAGGTGGTGTGGTCGCCGTCTTCAGAATGCCCGCCGGCAAAAACGGACTCGCTGACGGAAAGCTGCCGGATTGCGATGGCCGCCACCATATCGCCGTGGTCGTGGGCAAAACCGGAGTAGATCTGTTCATCGTGCTGGCCGTTGTCGCCGATCAGCAGCCAGCGCATGTCCGGGAACTCCTTGGCCAGGCGTTCCAGGTTGCGGAGCTTGTGTTCCTGCCCGCTGCGGAACCAGCGATCCTGGGTGAGGCCCCAGTCCGTGAGCAGCAGGGCGCCGGAGGGGTACATGTTCCGGCCCAGGAACCGCTTCAACGTGGGGGCGGCATTCCATGGGCCAGTTGACAGGTAGATGACCGGGGCGTCGGGGTGTTCAATGGTGAGCCGGTCCAACAGGACAGCCATCCCGGGGGTGGCCATCCGTGCCCGTTCGCTGAGCACAAACGTGTTCCAGAGCGCCAGGAACGGCCTGGGGAGGGCTGTCACCATCACGGTGTCATCGATGTCTGAGACGATCCCGAACCTCGCGTTGGCATCGATCACCTGGATCAGCGTCTCCACCGGTTCGGTCCCGTCCGCCCGCAGGACGGCCGTGTGCCAGCCGGGGGAGAGCCTGACGTCCACGACGGTGTCGATCAGGCCGCCCCGGTCTGCCTTGACCTGGGTGGTGACATCGCCGATGGTTATCTCCACCCCGGTGTACTGCATCGGAACGCTGGTGAACGCCCGCCAGCCGCGGATATTCTGGGTGCCGTTCAGGGCAGCGTGTTCGGCCAGGCTGCCGGGGGTGGGTTTCCTGGTCAGAAGGACACGGCCGAGGACACGCACCCACCCGGTGGATGAGCCGTAGCCCTGGTACGCGATGGTCTGCGGTGCGAAATTCCAGCGTCCGGCGACCCGGATTCGCGTGCCGTTGACGGCGTCCGAGATCCGGTGGGCCAGACGGAACAGCTGCGTGCCCGAAGGCTGTGCCGGGTGCGGGGTGTTTTGGGGTGCGTTCTGAGGAGCCGGGTCCATGCCTCCACTCTGCCACAGGCGCGCCATGCGCCGGGCAAGCCCTGGGGGTGGCCGGCATTCGTGACGTCAGCCAGCGCCAACGAACCAGCGCAGTGTTTCGGCGTTCCGCACGGCGTTCCCGCCGCCGTCGTTATTGAAATAGGCATAGACGTCCAGGCCGGCCCCGGCCCATTCCCGGATGCGGGCCGCCCACCATTGCAGGTCCTCATCTGAGTAGGAACCGCCGTAAAGATGCTGATGGTCGGGACCGTGCAGGCGGATGTACACGAAGGGTGCCGTGGCGCGCAGGATGCAGGGGAGCCGGGCGCCACTCGTGATGCAGTACGCGGCTCCGTGCCGTTCCAGCAGTGTGTAGACGTCCGCGTGGTCCCAGCTGGGGTGCCGGAACTCAACGGTCACCCGGATCCACCACGGGACGGCGCCGAGGAAGTAATCCAGGCGGGCATCATCGCGTTCCATCTGCGGCGGGAGCTGGACCAGCAGGACCGCACGTTTGTCCCCCAGCTCGTGCCAGCAGCGGGCAATCCGCTCGAGCCACACCTCAGGCGCGTAGAGCTTCTTGCCGTGCGTCAGGCCGCGGGGAGCCTTGACTGACATGGCGAACCCGTCCGGCAGCCGGCGCCGCCAGCTGGCGAAGGACGTATCCCGTGGCCAGCGGTAGAAGCTGGCGTTCAGTTCCACCGTGCTGAAGCGGGCAACATAATGCTGGAGCCTGTCGCGGGCGGGGAGGCCTGGCGGGTACAGCACGCCGTCCCAATGGTCGTAGCTCCAACCGGACGTGCCGATATGAATCGCCATGGTTAGCCCCCTCCCAGGGATGAACGGTGCATCATGGTGCCTCCGGTGTTCGGGGACGGACCTTGCACTCAGGCTACCGGGCCGTGTTTAGCCCCTTCCGCTCCCTCCGCGGCCCATCCTTGTGGCAGTGTAAGGACATGGCGCGCATCGAGGATTATGCAGTTGTTGGCGACCTTCACACCGGCGCCCTGATCAGTAACGAAGGCTCGATCGATTGGCTCTGCCTGCCCCGCTTCGATTCCCCGGCCTGTTTCAGTGCCCTGGTTGATACGCCCGAGGCCGGTCGCTGGCTGTTGGCGCCCGAAAGCGGCGGTACGTGCACCAGGCGCGGCTACGTGGAGGGCACCCTGGTTCTTGAAACCGAATGGGAAACCCCCGATGGCACCGTGAAGGTCATTGACTTCATGCCACCACGTGACGAGGTGGCAGACATCGTCCGGATTGTGGTGGGCGTGACCGGAACCGTCAGGATGCACAGCGAACTGGCTATGAGGTTCGACTACGGGCACATCATCCCCTGGGTGCGGAGGGATAAGCATGGCCTGCATGCCATCGCCGGCCCGGACGCCGCTTACTTCGTCACCACGGCACCCGTCCGCGGCGAAAACATGCGTTCGGTCAGCGACTTCACCGTTCAGGCGGGCGAGCGCGTGCCCTTTGTCCTGACGTGGGCGCCCAGTCATGTTCCCCGGCCGCACACCGTTGACGCCGAGCACGTGCTGGAAACCACGCTGGCATACTGGCGGGGCTGGGCTTCCCAATGCACCTATAAGGGCAAGTATCAGGACGCGGTGGCCCGTTCGCTGGTGATCCTGAAAGCCCTGACGTACGCGCCTACCGGCGGCATCGTGGCGGCTGTGACCACTTCGCTGCCGGAACAGATCGGTGGTCCCCGCAACTGGGACTACCGCTTCTGTTGGCTGCGGGACGCCACCCTGACGCTGCAGGCACTGCTGGCTGCGGGGTACACAGCAGAAGCTGCCGCCTGGCGCGACTGGCTGCTCCGTGCCGTGGCCGGTGATCCGGCGGACCTGCAGATCATGTACGGCATCCACGGCGAGCGAAGGCTGCCCGAAATGGAACTGCCCTGGCTGGCCGGATACGAGAATTCGAAGCCGGTCCGGACAGGTAACGGCGCGGCCGCGCAACTTCAGCTCGACGTCTGGGGTGAGGTGCTTGACTGCCTCTCCCTGACCCGGAACTCCCTGCTGAAACACACCGATGAATCCTGGGATTTGCAGATTGCCCTGATGGAGCATCTGGAAACCATCTGGGACCAGCCGGACAACGGGCTTTGGGAGATGCGCGGGCCACGCCGCCATTTCACGCATTCGAAGGTGATGGCCTGGGTAGCCGCTGACCGGATGGTCAAAGGTGTTCGCGACTTCGGCCTGCCGGGACCGGTGGAGCGCTGGGAAGCCCTGCGCGACACGATCCACCGGGAAGTGATGGCCAATGGTTTTGACCCCGTGCGCAACACATTCGTGCAGTCCTACGGCCAGCCGGAGCTCGATGCCAGCCTGCTGCTGATCCCGCGGGTCGGGTTCCTGCCGCCCGACGATCCCCGGGTGGTGGGGACCATTGACGCGATCCAGCGCGAGCTCACCGATGACGGTTTTGTGCTTCGCTACCGTCCGGCAGACAGCGACGACGGATTGCCGGGAGACGAAGGTGTGTTCCTTGCATGCTCGTTCTGGCTGGTCCAGGCGCTCCTGGGGGCCGGCCGGGCCGCAGAAGCCACTGAGCTCTTCGAGCGCCTGCTGGAGCTGCGCAATGACGTGGGCCTGCTCAGCGAGGAATGGGCCGTTGGGGCCAAGCGGCAGCTGGGCAATACACCGCAGGCCTTCAGCCACTTCGCGCTTGTGACAAGCGCTCTTGAACTTCATCAGGATATGGTGCGCCGGAGTGACACCCCTATTCCACCGGAGGCAGAAAGGGTAGGGCAGTGACCACCTGTTGGCGGCCCGGGCCCTTCAACTCCGCGGAATAGGTAAGTACACTTACTAATACTCGCGGCGAGTTACCTACACACAGCGCCGCGACTGAACGAGGGGTGGTAGTAATGGCCGGACATTTTGAACTGGTGGATGCGCCTGATGGCGGCTACAGGGTGCGGATGCTCGACGGCTCGGGTGGCCTGATGGCCATCTCGGTGACCTTTCCCACGAAACGCGCCGCAGTGGCCGGGATCGCCTTGGCCCGCGAGATTGCCGGCACGGGCCTGATCAGGGATTGCAGCAGCAAGGGTGCCGGGATAGTGATCCGGGACAAAGTTCGTCCACTGTCCTCGTCGAAGGACAATTCGGCTTCCAGGGGCAGGAAGGTTTCAAAGACCCCGCGTACCGCAGTCGGGTGATGGCTCCGCAGACTCATGGCCCGGCCTCTTGGTGGCGGGGCGCCGTCCTGTTCGATGTTGACGGAACGCTGGTGGACTCCTCCTACCTGCACACGGTGGCGTGGTGGCAGGCGTTCCGCCAGCACCAGCATGAGGTGCCCATGGCGGCCATCCACTGGTGCGTGGGAATGGGCGGCGACCGGTTGGTGGACCGCCTCCTCCCTCCGGACCGGGACAAGGAGGCGGATGCTGAAATCATGGCCAGCCATGCGGCCGTCTTCGCCCTGAACTGGCCGTCGCTGGGCGCGTTCGACGGCGCCAAGGACCTACTTGCCCAGTGCCACGCCGGGGGACTCGCCGTGGCCCTGGCATCGTCCGCGCGGCGGGAGGACCTGGCTGCCAACCGCAGGGCGCTCGCAGCGGACGCCTTTATCCATGCGGCCACCAGCTCCAACGACGCCGAGGAAAGCAAGCCCGCCCCTGACATTTTGGTGGCAGCCCTGGAAGCCGTCAGCGTTCCGGCCGCCGACGCCGTCTACGTGGGGGACGCGGTGTGGGACATGAAAGCCGCCACCGCGCTGGGCATTCCGGCGATCGGGGTCACCTGCGGCGGCCGGAGCGCCGCGGAGCTGTTTGATGCGGGCGCCGCGGAGGTCTACAAAGGCCCGCGGGATCTGCTCGATAATTTGCAGGCGAGCGCGATCGGCAGGCTGCTCGCCCTGCCGGCCTGACACTCAACAGGCTAGCGGTTCAGCGTCGCTGTCGCGCCGTGGTGGGAGAAAGCGATCCCTCACCTCGCCCCAGGCTCTGGCCCCGGATGGTGGTTTCGGCAGATCATGGAGGTGTCTGCCACGGTGGACGCCGGTTCGATCTTGGTGCTGTTGTTG